>NZ_AQPN01000078.1 GCF_000403135.1 Arcticibacter svalbardensis MN12-7 | reverse complement strand
AGCTCATGATCTAAACAGGAGTGCTATCTTATTATTGGGAGGAATGCGCATTTGATCTTGTAACTCATAGACTGTTTTTATAATTTTACAATATGAAGGCTGCGAATGTTATTGGAAGATAAAGGATTGAAATGGGAGTTGCTAGGGCAACATTTGGTATTACTATCCGAAAAGGGCATATATTGGGAAGAACAAGAAACTCTTATTGTGTCTGATCTGCATATCGGTAAGGTAGGGCATTTTCGAAAAGCAGGTATTGCTATTCCTAAAATCATGGAGCAAGAAGAATTAGCTGTATTATCAGACCTAATTCATACTTATCATCCAAAGCGAATTATATTTCTGGGGGATCTCTTTCATAGTGAATATAATGATGACTGGAACTGGTTAATGCTCTGGACCGGCTTATTCCCAAACATTCAAATGGTTTTAGTAAAGGGGAACCATGACATCTTAAATGATAAACAGTACTGTGAGGCCGGATTTATTGTAATGAAAGAATATCGGTTATTTCCCTTTAAATTTATACATGAGCCTGTACCTTTCATTCATGACGCGCTACTTGAAAATGAAGATACTGAATGGTACTGTATCAGTGGACACATTCACCCTGGAGTTAAACTTAAAGGCAAAGGGAAACAGTCGGTCACCTTATCTTGCTTTTATTTTAATGCAACACAGGCGATAATACCCGCTTTTGGAAAGTTTACAGGTAACTACTGTATGGAGGTTACTCAGGGGGTACATGTCTTTGGTGTTTTAAACAATAAAGTGCTTAAGTTGTGATTAGATTGGTTCTAAATTGGGTAATGTAGCGCGTTTTTGACCAAATGGGTTATATTATTGTCATGTTATTGAATACTTTTGCAGTTCTATATATAATTTAAGAAAGGAAAATGGGTAGTTTAAGTAAAGCTTTCTCCTCAACACTGGGAAGAAAATTAATAATGGGATTAACTGGTTTATTTCTTAGCCTGTTTCTCGTCATCCATCTAGTTGGAAATCTTCAATTGTTTAAAGATGATGGTGGTAAAGCGTTTAATGAGTATTCTTATTTTATGACTCATTTTCTGCCAATTAAAATTGTTTCGTATGTATTGTATATCTCCATCATTTTGCATGCTGTTTATGCTTTAATTATTACGGCAAGGAATAAAAAAGCAAGAACTGTTCAATATGCGCAGTATAACGGAGCGGCAAACAGTAGCTGGAACTCCAGGAATATGGGTATTCTGGGAACTATCATTCTGTTATTTCTGGTTATTCACATGAAATCATTCTGGGCAGAGTATCATTGGGGAGGTTTACCTTATGTGCAATATGAAATGAAACTGGATAACCCGAATGTTGTAAAGATTACACAATTGCCGTTTAACGGTAAAGAATTGGTGCACGCTGAATATGTGGATGTACAGAACCAAACAGAAGTGGTTGTAGCAAAAGATCTTTACCTGATAGTAAAAGACTCATTTAGCGAGGCATGGTATGTGATATTATATGTATTGTCCATGATTGCTTTGGGCTTCCATTTGTATCATGGTTTTCAAAGTGGTTTCCAGACGCTTGGGTTTGATCACGTAAAGTATAAGCCAATTATTGATTTTGTGGGACTTTGGGTATTTAGTATTATCATACCTGCGGTATTTGCTGCAATGCCCATATATATGTATTTCGCACAATAGATGAATCCTCCCGTATAGGGATAAAATATAATTCTGACATGGTATTAGATTCAAAAACACCACAAGGCCCATTAGCGGAAAAGTGGAATAAATATAAATTCGATCTGAAGCTTGTAAATCCTTCAAATAAAAGGAAGTTTACAGTTATTGTAGTCGGAACTGGTTTGGCTGGTGCTTCTGCAGCTGCATCACTTGCAGAGCTTGGTTATAATGTAAAAGCATTTTGTTATCAGGATAGTCCCCGTCGTGCTCACTCTATCGCAGCACAAGGTGGGATCAATGCAGCAAAAAATTATCAGAATGACGGTGATAGCGTTTATCGCTTGTTTTATGATACCATTAAGGGAGGCGATTATCGCTCCAGAGAATCAAACGTACATCGGTTGGCAGAGGAATCTGTTAATATTATTGACCAATGTGTGGCACAGGGTGTTCCTTTTGCTCGTGAATATGGTGGCTTACTTGATAACCGCTCTTTTGGTGGTGCTCAGGTTTCCCGTACTTTTTATGCTAGAGGTCAAACTGGACAACAGTTATTGTTAGGTGCTTATTCTGCCTTAAACCGCCAGATTAATTTAGATAAAGTAGAGATGTACAACCGTCACGAAATGCTTGATTTGGTTATGGTTGATGGTAAGGCTCAGGGTATCGTTACCCGTGACCTGATTTCAGGTGAGATCGAATCTTTTGCTGGTCATGCTGTGTTGTTGTGTACTGGTGGATACGGTAACGTGTTCTACTTGTCTACTAATGCCATGGGATGTAATGCAACAGCAATTTGGAGAGCTCATAAAAAGGGTGCTTTTTTTGCTAATCCTTGTTATACGCAAATTCATCCTACTTGTATTCCTGTAACGGGTGACTATCAGTCTAAGTTGACATTGATGTCTGAGTCTCTTCGTAATGATGGACGTGTTTGGGTTCCTAAAACGAAAGAGTTGGCTGAACAGGTTCGTAAGGGACAGGTTAAGCCTGGTGATATTAAGGAAGATGATCGTGATTACTTTCTGGAACGTAAATATCCTTCATTTGGAAATCTTGTTCCCCGTGATGTGGCTTCCCGTAATGCCAAGGAAGCATGTGATGATGGTAAAGGAGTAGGAACAACAGGAAAGGCTGTTTATCTGGATTTTGCAGATGCTATTCATCGTCTTGGAAAGGATGCTGTTCAAGCTAAATACGGAAACTTATTTGATATGTATTATCAGATTACAGATGAGAATCCTTACGAAATGCCAATGCGGATCTACCCTGCTGTACATTATACCATGGGTGGACTTTGGGTTGATTATAACCTGATGACTACTGTACCTGGATTATATGCACTGGGAGAATGTAATTTTTCTGATCATGGAGCAAATCGTCTTGGAGCTTCTGCTTTGATGCAGGGACTTGCGGATGGCTACTTTGTGATTCCATATACTTTGGGTGATTACCTTGCAGGGATCGGTCCGAAACCTGTTGATACGAGTCATCCTGCTTTTGCCCAAACAAAGAAGGATATCACAGACCGGATCAATAAGTTTCTGGCGATGAAGGGAACGAAGACACTTGATGAGTACCATCGTGACCTTGGCTTAATTATGTGGGAATACTGTGGTATGGCCCGTAATGAAGCTGGTTTATTAAAAGCTAAGGGATTAATTCAGGCATTAAAAGTTGATTTCTGGAAAAATGCAATTGTGCTGGGTGAAAATGAAGAAATGAATATGTCTCTTGAAAAAGCAGGACGTGTGGCTGATTTTATTGAATTGGGCGAATTGATGGTGGATGATGCACTGAATCGTAAAGAATCTTGCGGTGGTCACTTTAGAGAAGAGAGCCAGACTGAAGAAGGCGAAGCGAAACGTGATGATGAGAATTTTGCATACGTAGCAGCTTGGAAATTCAAAGGGGAGAATACTCCTTCAGAATTGCATAAAGAGGACCTGATATTTGAAAATGTCAAACTTACTCAACGTAGTTATAAATAGTTATATAAGAAATCTAGATAAGCCATGAGTGGAAACATGAATTTAACCCTGAAGGTATGGAGACAGAAGAACGCTGCAGACAAGGGTCAATTTGTAACATATAAAGCTGCCGATATATCTCCTGAAATGTCTTTCCTTGAAATGCTTGACGTTGTGAATGAGCGTTTGGTTAAAGGGACACAGGATCCTATTCACTTTGATCATGATTGTCGCGAAGGAATTTGTGGCGCATGTTCATTATATATAAATGGTCGTCCACATGGTCCTAAACAGGCTATTACAACTTGTCAGTTGCATATGCGCAGTTTTCATGATGGGGAGATTATTACAATTGAACCATGGAGAGCAACTGCGTTTCCTGTAATTAAGGATTTAGCGGTAGATCGTTCTGCTTTTGAACGAATTCAACAAGCTGGTGGATTTATATCTGTCAATACAGGGGGTGTCCCGGATGCTAATGAAATACCTATTTCTAAGGTTATTTCAGATGAAGCATTTAACTCTGCGACTTGTATTTCTTGTGGTGCTTGTGTTGCGGCATGTAAAAATGCTTCTGCTTCTTTGTTTGTATCAGCTAAGATTTCTCAGTTGGCATTACTGCCTCAGGGACAACCTGAAAGATACCGAAGAGCGCAGGCAATGGTCGCACAAATGGACAAGGAAGGGTTCGGAAACTGTACGAATACAGGCGCTTGTGAGATTGAATGTCCTAAAGAAATTTCGTTAACAAACATCAATAGAATGCGTCGCGATTTTTACAACGCTAAGTTTTTTAAAGAAGAAGAGATAAATTAATTATTTTTGTTTTACGAGGCAAGGAGATATTGTGAAAAGAGCCCAGTTGCGAAAGCACTGGGCTCTTGTGATTATAATTGTTTTTATTACTTTTTGCTCGTAATAATCATCACTCCATTTTTACCTTTTGCTCCATATTTTTTAGTGGCTTCATCATTATTTAAAATAGATATAGACTGGATGGTCTCTGGATTGATGCTTTTTAAATTTGAGGAAGGGGTTTCTTTTCCATCAATAATTAAGAGGCCGTTGAAACTGGGAACGCTATTATCATTCATATTGATGGTGTTTGTATTGTAACCCACCACTACTACTGGGGATAATTTATTTGTGTTTTGATTTATTTCTTTGACAGGAACTTCCAAAGAGAGTCTGCTCAATTCACCTGGTTTTTTCAATTGAAGCTTAACTACTCCATTTTTACCCTTTTCTCCGTATTGAGCTGTTTGATCGCTCCGAATCACGTCAATAGATTTGATGGTATTTGCATCAATTGCAGATATCTCACTTTGTTTGATTTCCTTTCCGTCTAAGAGGTAAAGAGGCTGATTAGAGTCAATCTTTAAATTAGAATGTAGAGAGCCAATTTTTTTATCCCCTTCAAGATTGAGCATGATAGGTAGTGTATATTGAACACGTACGGGCTTTTTGTCTTTTATTCCAGGTTGCCATTTAGGACAATTTTGAAGTAATTTTAGTCCCTCTTCTGCAGTTCCATATCCAAGGTCTTGTAAGGTTTTAATATCAGTCAGTGTTCCATCTGTTTCAATAATAAAAGAAAATATCAATTTACCGGTTACCCCTTCTTTCTCGCTTCAACAGGATATATGTAGTTTTTCCCAACATAAGCATAGAAAGCAGGAATTCCTCCTTGAAATTCGGGTAGTTTATCTATGGCAGCGAAGGTAAATACACTGTCAGTGCTATTAAGCAGCGTATTCCTAGGCGTTGCTGTTGATTTGGGTTTAATCAGAGCGGATAAAGAGTTACTAACTGATTCTGAATAACCTCCTGTATTATCTGCGATTTCTGTATTAACATTACTAACCGTGTTCTTGATTTGTTCGGTTAGTTTATCAGACTGCGGACTAGCGGATGCAATAACTACCATACAGGCAAATAATGGAGCTGACAATCCGTACTTCAGCAAGGCGGTGCGTTTAGATTTGGTTTTTTGTAACATGATAATTCTCTTTTTTAGTAATGATTGGTTAAAAAAACTATTGGTTAAATGAAGTGGTTTAACTCCGAAAGCATTGCTCACCAGTAATACAGAATAATCGTGTTTCCCCATTGTATCTGCTGTATCCTCATCTGCAATGAACTCATGGATATACTTAATGGATTTGGTATAGAGATAACTTATTGGATTAAACCAGTTGATGATGGCCAGTATTTCGAAGAGGATCACATCAGCAGAATGCAACTGGTTTGCATGCACCATCTCATGTCTCCTAATCGATTCTTTTTCATCCAGTTCATCTGAGATCCTGATTTTGCTAAAGAATGACCAAGCTGGTTGCGTACTTTTATCTTTACTTTTTGTAATTTGATATAAATAATAAACAAACTTACCTGTTGCTATTAGAACGCCTGATAGGTAAATAATAAGTAACCAGTCTGTCAACGCCTTTGATTGAGTCACTGTAACCCCTGTTAAGTATAAGGATTCCAGCGTAACCGATACGGTATCCTGTTGAGTAAAAAACAGAGCATATATCCATTGAGATTGTAACACCGGAATGCAAAAGGAGAGCACTGCAGTTGAGACTAAGTAGATTCTGTTTAGAATAAAAAAGGTTTCGCGACACAATAGTAGGGTATAAAAACAATAGAATAAAATGAGGTAAATGTTGACCTGTATGAGATATATTGCCCAATTCATGACTTATTCTTTTTAAAGTTTCCAATCAGTTTCAGAATTTCATCAGCCTCTTCCAGATCAATTTTTTCCTTTTTTACAAAGAATGAAAACATTTTTTCTACCGAGTTGCCAAAGTAATTGTGGAGCAATTTGTCCGTAGCAAAACTTCGGTATTGCTCCCGTGTAATAACCGGAAAATACTGATGGCTATTTCCAAGTGCCAGATGATCTGCAAAACCCTTAGTTTCGAGAATCCGGATAATAGTGGATACTGTATTATAGGCAGGTTTTGGCTCAGGCAAGATTTCAATTAGATCTTTAACGAAGCCCTTACCTATGTCCCATAAGACCTGCATAATCTGCTCTTCCGCTTTAGTTAGTTCCTTGATTTCCATATGCTCACATTGTTTATATAAAAGTATAACTAAGTTTTTAGTTTTGCAACTAAATTATTAGTTCAATGAATAAAAAACTAATAATATATTTTGATGTTGTGGTTTACACATCTACTACTAAGAATATGACGATAACATTTCATGGGGCGGCAGGAACCGTCACGGGCAGTAAACACCTTATAAAACTTAAGAATGGCATTCAGCTTTTGCTCGATTGTGGAATGTTTCAGGGAAGAGGAGATGAGACAGATGAATTAAACGAGCATTTCGGTTTTAATCCTGAAGAAGTAAACTATCTTATTTTATCGCATGCGCATATTGATCATTGTGGATTGATACCGCGTTTGGTTGCTGATGGATTTAAGGGAACCATATTTTCTACTGCTGCTACTATGGATCTGGCGCGAATTCTTTTAAACGATTCGGCAGGTATTCAGAAAAATGATACCGATTATATTAATAAAAAAGAGGTAAGGACTGGTCGGGTTCCTATGGTGCCCTTGTATACGGAAGAGGATGTAATGGAAGCGATGCGACTTTTTAAAATTGTCGAGTATAACGAAGATTATGAAATTGACTCCAGGATAAAATTTTGCTTTACAGATGCAGGGCATATATTAGGGAGTGCGGCAATAAATATTACCATTTTGGAAGACGCTAAGTTTACTCAGATTACATTTAGTGGTGACCTTGGACGTTATAATGATATGTTGCTCAAGAGTCCGCAATCTTTCCCTCAGGCTGATTATATTATAATGGAGTCTACTTATGGGGATTCTTATCATAAAGATCTGGAGCCTATTGAAGGGCAATTGCAAGAAATTATCACGCAAACCTGTCTGGTTAAAAAGGGAAAATTAATTATTCCAGCGTTTAGTGTAGGGCGTACCCAGGAACTACTTTACGCGTTAAATGCACTTGAACTGAATGGTACTTTGCCTGATGTTCCCTTTTATGTTGATAGTCCACTGTCTTTAAAAGCTACTGAAGTGTTGAAAGGACATACTCAGGTATATAATAATAAGGTTCAGGATGTGTTGAAGCGCGATGAAGATATATTTCAGTTTACAGGGTTAAAGTTTATTGATAGTGTGGAAGAATCTAAGCGCTTAAATGATGATCCAAGACCTTGTGTTATTATATCCTCTTCTGGTATGGCAGAGGCGGGTAGAGTTAAACATCATATCAGGAACAACATTCAAAATAATAAGAATACCATATTACTGGTTGGCTATTGTGAACCAAATTCTTTAGGAGGACAGTTAATGTCAGGTAAAAAGATCGTTCAGATTTTTGGTGATGATTATGATGTTAGAGCTGAGGTAAAAGTGATCAGATCGATGAGTGCACATGGTGATTGTGCAGATTTGCTTCAATTTTTGTCTTGTCAGGACCCTAAAGAAGTGAAGCAGATTTATCTGGTTCATGGCGAAAACAAGGTACAAGAGAATTTTCGTGATAAACTATTGGAAGTAGGTTTTGCAAGCATAAAAATACCAGCTCAGCATCAGGTCGAAAACTTAGAATTAAAGGAAGTGATTCAGGATTAATATAAAGACTGAATCACTCCTTTTAGTACAGGTACGCTAAAGTAACTGGAAACTGTGTATTTTTCAGGATTCTTGTCTTTGCCTGCATTACTTACAGAAAGTATAATTGCAAGTAAAGCTGGAATTAACAACATAATAAATGGCGAAACTGAATGATGTGATTTGTTCATTGCTTTTTTAATTTCTTAATCAAATCAACAGTATAATTTCTTTAATTGAAATTTATTTAGACTAATAGCCATTTAGACTAGATGAACAGGTCAAAACAGAACGTTATTAATTTGGATTATTAATAATTAAATCGGTGTGCGATACTCTGGTTTCGAATTCTGTAATTGGTTTTTTGGTTTCAATAAGCTGAATAAGCAATTCCATTGCAGCCTGTCCCATCTCAAAGGCAGGTTGTCGTATCGCTGTAATTGGGGGATTAAATAAGTCGACGACTGTAGAATTAGTAAACCCTGCGATCTTTGTGCACAAAATGGCCGTAGTACCAAACTGGGAATGCTCCTGATGGATCGTTTTATCTTGGGAGACCATGGAGGCCTTATGCTATAGTCGTTTTTATTAAGTGTGATCTACGTAAAGTAATCAAACCTGAAGGATGGAATAATTGGGGTTAGGTTGCTAATGAACAAACCACCTATTATGCGGAATACAAAACACAGGTGCAGGGTTTTAGCCAACTCAGCGAGTCTCATGGTCACATCAGATTACCGATGAGGAAGTAAAAGAATACCAAATAGAGAAAATCTTTAGGAATTGGATTTCAGAATAAGATTGTAAGATCCAGGATGCTTTTCCAAAATATTAAATATGAAAAAAGGCTGCCTGATTAGGCAGCCTTTCCATATGATAAGGGCTAGATGCCCGATAATAATTATTCGTTTGATGCTTTTCCTAAAGAAGCAAGGATTCCACCGTCAACATAAAGAATATGTCCGTTTACGAAATCAGAAGCTTGAGAGGATAAAAAGATTGCAGCACCTTGTAAGTCATCTGTTTTTCCCCAACGGGCAGCTGGAGTACGACTTATAATGAAATCGTTAAATGGATGACCATCTACACGAATAGGAGCAGTCTGTGAAGTAGCAAAATAACCTGGACCGATACCATTAACCTGAATGTTAAATCCAGCCCATTCAGTTGCAAGATTTTTTGTCAGCATTTTTAAACCGCCTTTTGCAGCTGCATAAGCACTAACTGTATTTCTTCCAACTTCACTCATCATGGAGCACATATTGATAATTTTACCTGCACGACGTTCAATCATGTTACGGCCAACGTGTTTAGCCATAATGAACGGACCTGTAAGATCAATTTTTAATACAAGTTCCCAATCAGCCACTTCCATATCGATTACGGGAGTACGTTTGATTATACCTGCGTTATTAATTAAAATATCGATAGGACCTACTTCAGCTTCAATTTTAGCCACATTAGCTATTACAGCAGCTTCATCAGTTACATCAAAAAGATATCCTTTGATAGCAATACCTAAAACTGCGTATTCTTTAATTGCACTATCAAGTTTTTCTTGAGATATATCATTGATGATAATTTGTGCACCGGCATTGGCTAAGCCTACTGCCATTGACATTCCTAAACCGTGAGTAGCACCAGTAACGAGTGCTCTTTTACCTGTCAGATCAAATAGAGATAGAGACATTTTATTATTTTTTATAGTTTGAGTTCCAAATCAATAGGTGTTTGGAAACTTATGCAAGATTGTAATTATATCACAGGTAAAAAATGATCTGTATCACCTTGTGAGCTTTAAAGACTAATAAAACAATCAAAATGCTTTAATTTGTTGCTCCTGCACTAAATTTTAAATATACTTTAGACGGGGTCTTTATTTTGTGTATAAAATGTAATTTTGCATCACATTTTATCTCAAAAAGTAATGGGCAACAATTCTTTATTTGACTTATCGGGGAAAGTGGCCCTGGTAACCGGTTGTAATCGTGGTATAGGAAAGGCCATGGCCGAAGCTCTTGCAGAAGCAGGAGCAGATATAATTGGTGTTTCTTCCTCCATCGCACTGAGTGGTAGCGAAACGGAAAGAGACATCCATGCAATTGGACGGAAATTTACGGCTTATCAGTGTGATCTGAGTAATAGAAAGTCTGTAGAAGAGTTTTTGCAAAAAGTATTATCAGAAAATCTGACTATAGATATTTTGGTAAACAATGCAGGAACCATCTTAAGACAGCCAGCAGCAGAGCATTCTGATGAATTCTGGGACAAGGTTATCGAGATCAATCTGAATAGTCAGTTTGTAATCAGCCGGGAAATTGGAGCAAGAATGATTGAAAACGGGTCAGGTAAAATTATATTCACAGCTTCTCTGCTTACCTTCCAGGGCGGAATACATGTTCCAGGATATGCAGCTAGTAAAGGGGCTATAGGAAGTTTAGTTAAGGCTCTGTCAAATGAATGGGCCTCAAAGGGTGTAAATGTAAATGGCATTGCTCCCGGATATATTTCTACTGATAATACAGAAGCACTACGAAATGATGAAGAGCGGAGTAAATCAATTTTAGGCCGTATTCCCGCTGGCCGTTGGGGCGAAACAGATGACTTTAAAGGGCCTGTCGTTTTTCTGGCATCTAAAGCCTCTGATTATGTAAGTGGTACAATCCTGACAGTTGATGGTGGCTGGATGGGACGTTAATAAACACGTTAATTAATAAATTAGATTATGATAATGAATCAACGTTATGCACAAAGTCCTAAAGAAGTTGCCACTCTTGGCACTGCAGAACTTCGTGCAAGTTTCTTATTAGAAGACCTGATGCAATTAGGTCAGTTCAATTTTACTTATTCTCATTATGATCGTGCAATCACTGGAAGTGTTGTACCGGTAGATAAGCCTTTGGAGCTTCCTGGTTATGAAAATCTTCGTTCTGATTTCTTTTTACAAAGGCGGGAATTAGGTATTATCAATGTAGGTGGTGCTGGTACTGTTAACATTGATGGCACTGTATATGAAGTGAATAAACTTGATGCTGTTTATGTTGGAAAGGGGTCAGTATCCGTTGTTTTTTCAAGCAATGTAGCTACCGATCCTGCCAAGTTTTTCCTTTATTCAGTGCCTGCGCACAAGGAATACCCACATCAACTGATTAAGAAGGAAAATGCTATTCCTACAACTATTGGAAGTAAAGATACTGCTAACGAGCGAACTATTTATAAATATATCCACCTTGAAGGTGCTAAAAGTTGCCAGTTAGTAATGGGATTAACTGTTCTGAGTACTGGTTGTGTTTGGAATACCATGCCAGCTCATGTTCATGACCGCAGAATGGAATCTTACTTCTATTTTGATGTTCCTGCAGGCCAGGTTGTATTTCATTTAATGGGTCAGCCTCAAGAGACACGTCATGTGGTTGTTCAAAATCATCAGGCAATCATTTCACCGCCATGGTCTATTCATTCTGGAGGTGGTACTTCTAACTACGGATTTATATGGGCAATGGCTGGAGAAAATCTGGTATACTCAGATATGGATGCTGTAGCAATTAATGAATTAAGATAATAACTGACATATATTGTAACAGGCTTTTGAAAATCAATAGTCTTTTTACGATAACACACTAAATCGACAAAAGCACCCGAATTAACCGGGTGCTTTTTTTTTGCATCTATATTGTTACCTCCGATAACGTTTGCGTAAATATATATCCTCATTTCATCTTTATTTAAGGCTAAAGTCTGTAATCTTGCTTAATTCCTAATGAATCATTTATACTAACCATATAAAGATTAGATAATTGTAACAAAAATGCTGAATAAGTTGAGGGACCAACCGATTAGGTCAAACTTGAAGCTTAAGCATTTAGTGCCAACAAATAATATGAATAATATACAGAAATTAAAAGGAGCAATCTTAGTTGGAATACTGCAATTCGTGTCATTTCAGTCGTTTTCACAAACTGATCTTTCATGGGCAATCAGTAACCTACCCAAGGTAGAAAAACCAACATTCAAAGCTGATACCTTTAATATAATAAAATACGGTGCTGTAAGTGACGGAATTATCCTGAACTCTAAAAGTATTCATGATGCCACTGAGGATTGTAGCATTAAAAGTGGAGGTGTCGTGCTCATACCTGCAGGTTTATGGTCTACAGGGCCTATCGTGCTCAACAGTAACGTCAATCTGCATCTTCAAAGTGATGCTGTGTTAAGCTTCACAAAAGATCATTCTCAGTATAAACTAGTTCAAACTAATTGCGAAGGACTTGATGCAGTCCGTAACGAATCTCCTATTTCTGGGACCAATTTTGTCAACATTGCCATAACAGGTAAGGGGATCATTGATGGAAATGATGATTCATGGCGAATGGTGAAAAAGGAAAAGTTAACTGCTAGTCAATGGGACAATGTAGTGGCTTCCGGTGGCGTAGTTGATCCAAAAGGAAGAATCTGGTATCCTTCAGAACAATCTTTAAAAGGATCAACCTTAAAAGGAGCTGGTATTTTGGAAGCTGGCAAATTCCTCAAGGATTATGAAGATAACAAAGACTTTTTAAGGCCCAATTTAATTGGGCTGGCATCTTCCAAGAAAGTCTTGCTCGAAGGTGTAACCTTTCAGAATTCACCTGCATGGAATGTTCATCCATTGATGTGCGAAAACTTAACAATAAGCGATATTAGAGTTAGGAATCTATGGTATGGCCAGAATGGCGATGGCTTAGATTTTGAATCCTGCAAAAATGGGATGATTGAAAACAGTGTATTTGATGTCGGGGATGATGGAATCTGTATTGAATTAGGTCGCGATGCACAAGGTCGTAAAATAGCCATGCCTACCGAAAACATATTAATTAAAAATTGTACCGTATACCATGTTCATGATAGTTGTGTTGTAAGAAGTGAAATGTCTGGTGGTGCAAAGAATTTGTTTGGTACCGATATCGGCCTTCGTTTCAAAACTACACGTGGCAGAGGTGGTATTGTAGAGAAAATATACATCAAAAATATCACCATGAAAGATAGTGCCAGTGAGGCTATCTTATTTAATATGTACTACGCTGCCCTGGATCCTGTTGTATTAAAGGGAGAAAATCGCGAAGCTCCTAAAGTAGATCTTCTTCCTGTTACTGAAGAAACTCCGCAGTTCAAAGATATCTATGTTAAAAATGTAGTCTGCAACGGTGCCGAAACAGCTGTATTCATAAGAGGATTACGTGAGAGGAAAATTAATAATATTCATCTCGAGAATATCACCATTCAAGCGAAAAAAGGCATTGAAAGTCAGGATGCGAAAGACATTTCCTTTAAATACGTAAATCTCATCGTTAAAGAAACAACACCTGTTGTAGATGTTACAAATAGCAGTGGCCTTTCTTTCGACGGTTTAAAATACAGTAAGAATGCAGCGTTGCTTTTTAATATCAAGGGGGCAAGCAGTTAAAATATTTCTGATACTAATACAAATACCATAATAGCAAAGAGTAATGCCGAGTTTAAAGACGGAGCCAATAAGAAAGCAATAAAAATTAAATAGGAATCTTTATGAAAAGAATTACTACTATATTAACGCTCAGCCTGTTTTTCTGTTTTCAGGTACTCATTACTAAAGCACAGACCATTCCGTTGTCAGAACGGATGACCAATACTGTTATGGATATCTGGAGTGACTCGCTATGGGTTGGAAGACCATTTAAATGGACTTATGATCAAGGTGTATTACTGGAAGGTGTTTCATCTGTATGGCAACGTACGGGCGACAAAAAGTACTTTGACTATATTAAGAAAAGTATGGATTTCTTCGTTCAGGAAAATGGCGATATCCGTACCTACGATAAGAACTCACATAACATCGATAATATTAAAAATGGAAGGGCATTATTGCTGTTGTACAATGTAACAGGACAAGTAAAATATTTTAAGGCTGCTCAGCTTTTAAGACATCAGCTTAGCGAGCAACCTCGTACAAAAGAAGGAGGATTCTGGCATAAACGTATTTATCCTAATCAAATGTGGTTGGATGGTCTTTATATGGGACAACCTTTTTATGCTGAATTTTCAGCTGTAACCAATGATACCAAGGCTTTTGATGATATTACCAATCAGTTTGTATTTATGGAACGTCATTCCAGAGATGCAAAAACAGGTCTAATGATTCATGGCTGGGATGAATCTAAAGAGCAACAATGGGCTAATAAAACAACCGGTCAATCTCCACATGTATGGGGAAGAGCAATGGGCTGGTACGGAATGGCACTCGTTGATGCTTTAGAATATTTTCCTGATACACATCCAGGCAAAAAACAGCTGATCGATATCCTTAACCGTTATTCAGCTGCAGTAACCAAATCACAACAACCATCAGGCCTTTGGTATGATATTATCGACGTTCCAAAAGGAAAGGGTAACTATTTCGAATCCTCAGCAGCAAGCATGTTTGTTTATGCACTAGCTAAGGGTGTAAGACAAGGTTATCTTCCTCAGAGCTATTTCAAAGTTGCCCAAAAGGGTTACGAAGGAATGAAAAAAGAGTTTGTTGAAGAGGTAAACGCAGAAAAAATTAATTTCAAAGGAACAGTGACCGTTTCCGGTCTTGGTGGTAAACCTTATCGCGATGGTAGTTATGGATACTACATGAGCGAAAAGGCAATTACAAATGATCCTAAGGGTGTTGGGGCATTTATCAGTGCATCTAATGAAATGGAACTGGCAACCATGCCTAAACCAGGAATAGGTAAAACCGTAACCCTGGATTATTACTTCAATAATGAATATAAAAAGGGTCCACTAGGACAAGATGTTCGCTTTCATTATACCTGGGAAGATCAGGCTAATAGTGGCTTCTGGTTTTGGAGAAACTTATTTAATTACGCTGGTGCAAAAACTAACCACCTCGAAGTTGCTCCTACAGCATTAAATTTAAAAAATACATCAGTTTACATCATTGTCGATCCTGATACAGAAAAGGAATCACCGAAGCCTAACTTTGTTCAGGCAAAGGATGCAACGGAATTAGTAAATTGGGTAGAAGGCGGTGGCGTACTGGTATTAATGACTAACGATGTGGGTAATGCTGAATTTACACACTTTAATACACTGGCTCAAAAGTTCGGTATCACTTTTAATGAAGATCAGAAAAACCCGGTTACAGGCAGTCAGTTTGAAATGGCCGCCATACCAGTTCCTGCAGGCAATGCAATTTTCAAAACAGCAAAGAAGCTGTATATTAAAGAACTGAGCACGATACAAATAAAAGCTCCGGCTAAGCCATTCTTCACACATAAGGGCGATATCATTATGGCTACCGCTAAATTAGGTAAGGGAACTGTATTCGCAATTGGCGACCCTTGGTTTTACAATGAGTATGTTGATGGACGTAGGCTTTCTGCAGACTTTGATAATTTCAAGGCAGCAAATGACCTTGCAAACTGGTTGTTGCAACAAGCCTCAAAAAGATAAAAGAACGATCTCCTAAGGAGGTAAATTTATAAATCATGAAAAATTTTTTAGACGATAATTTTTTATTAACAAATCGTACCGCTGAGCGTCTCTTCCATGAGTACGCAAAGGATATGCCGATTATTGATTACCATAATCACCTTATTCCTGAGCAGATTGCCAATGATGTTAACTTTGATAATTTAACCCAGGTTTGGTTATATGGCGATCATTACAAGTGGCGTGCCATGCGTGCAAATGGTGTTAATGAAGATTTTATCACAGGTAAAAAAAGTGATTACGAGAAGTTTGAAAAATGGGCTGAAACAGTTCCTTATACGTTAAGAAACCCATTGTACCATTGGACACACTTAGAGTTGCGTCGTTATTTTGATGTACAGGATATCTTATCTGGCAGCACAGCAAAAAAGGTATATGACGAGTGTACCGCTAAACTACAGACTCCTGAATATTCCGTGCGTGGTTTATTAAGTAAGATGAAAGTGGAAGCAGTTTGCACCACTGACGATCCTATCGATTCATTGGAACATCATCAGAAAATTGCTAAAGAAGGTATCGCTTTGCAGGTTAGACCAGCATTCCGTCCCGATAAAGCAATGAGTGCAGATGACGTGGCCGGACTTAACGAATACATTGCTAAAGTAGAGCAGGTAACAAATTTAAGTATCGCCGATTTTGATACTTATTTAAAAGCACTAAAACTGCGTCACGATTACTTCGACCAGAATGGTTGTCGTGTATCGGATCATGGTTTAGAGCAGATCTACGCAGAAGACTATACAGATGAAGAGATTAGTAAGATCTTTATTAAAATACGAAGCAATGCAACACTTACAGACATGGAAGTGTTGAAATTTAAATCGGCTATGCTGGTTCATTTTGCCAAATGGGATCATGCAACAGGATGGGTACAACAGTTTCACCTTGGCGCGCTAAGAAATAATAACGCACGTATGTTATCTGTTCTTGGTCCTGATACAGGATGGGATTCTATCGGTGATTTCAGTCAGGGAAGACAATTATCTAAATTCCTTAACGGATTGGATGCTACTGATCAACTTGCAAAAACAATCATCTATAACTTAAATCCTGCAGACAACGAATTAATTGCAACCATGATTGGTAACTTCAATGATGGTTCAGTTGCCGGTAAGGTTCAGTTTGGTTCTGCATGGTGGTTCCTTGATCAAAAAGATGGAATGGTGAAACAAATGAATGCGCTATCCAATATGGGGCTTATCAGTAAATTCATTGGTATGCTTACCGATTCAAGAAGTTTCCTTTCTTACCCCCGTCATGAATATTTTAGAAGGATCTTATGTAACCTTTTCGGCGAAGAAGTAGAAAATGGGGAGCTTCCTAATGATGTCGAATGGATAGGGAAAGTGATAAAAGATATCTGTTACTATAATGCTAAAAACTATATCAACTGGTGATGAGTAAAGTGCTGTGTTTTGGAGAATTATTATTGAGGGTATCTCCTTCCTCAGATGAAGAAATGGATAAACACCCCTTTGCACTATATGTAGGGGGAGCTGAAGCCAATACTGCAACTGCACTTGCCGGATGGAATATTCCGGTTAAGTATTGTACGGTATTGCCTGATAACTTTATGTCGAAGTATGTATTGGAATACCTGGAATATAAGGGTATTTATACCTCTTCGGTAATTTTAACAGGTAACCGGATTGGCGTTTATTATTTGGATAGAGGGGCAGATTTAAAAAGCAGTGTGGTGTATGATCGGGATTACTCTTCGTTCGCCGGACTGAAAAGAGGCATGATTGATTGGGACAAAGTGCTCCGGGATGTTTCCTGGTTTAATTTTACAGCAATAAGTCCCGCCTTAAATGCTAATGTTGCCGATGTATGCCTCGAAGCCGTAGAAGCTGCTTCCCGGAAAAACATCACCATCTCTGTCGATCTGAATTACCGTTCCCGCTTATGGAAATATGGCAAAGAGCCTATTGATGTAATGCCTGAGTTGGTTAAATATTGTGACGTGGTGATGGGAAATATCTGGGCTGCCAACACGCTGCTTGGTACATCAATTGATGAAGATATACATGTAAAGGGGACTAGACAAGCCTATCTGGATCATGCAAAGAAAACATCTCTTGAAATTATTGAACGCTTTCCAAAGTGCAAAACGGTAGCCAATACCTTCCGGTTTGACAGTGATAAAAATGATCTTTCTTACTATACCAGTTTGTACACAGAAGGTAAGCAATACAATTCACCGGAATTGAGAACTGAAGGAGTGGTAGACCGCTCCGGTAGTGGAGATTGTTTTATGGGAGGATTAATATATGGATCTTATCTGTATCATTCCCCGCAGGAAATCGTAAACTATGCTACAGCAGCCGCATTTGGTAAGCTGCAGGAACAAGGCGACTCTACCAAACAGGATATTCTTCGTGTATCTAAAATTAAGAAAGACAGTCAAAAAGATTAAATCAAACGATAATAAAAGTCAATATATGCAATTGAGTAAAAAAGTATTCTCAGATTATGTTGAACGCCCTGAAAAAGTGCTCCAGTTTGGAGAAGGCAATTTCTTGCGTTGTTTCGTAGATTGGATGTGCTTTGAAATTAACAAATCTCTTAAAAGAGATCTACGCTCAGGTTAAACAGGATAAAAGAGTACCAATTCCTATCTCTAAAATTATCCGCGTTGCAAGCGGTGAGAAAGCGCATCACGAGGAATCAGGTTTCCGCGAGATTGCTATTTTCAAAACAGGAGTTACACTTTAAGCTGGTTTTAGTGTTCAATGAGAAGACCGGGTCTAATGACCCGGTCTTTGTTGTATAACAGCTTATTTTTTAAATACTTAGTCTTTTCTAACCTTAACAACCAATTTCTTAATCAGTCCTTCACCAATCATTGGTGCATGAACATCCTCAGGAAAGAAGATGGCAAACTGACCTGCTTTCAACTCGAAATACATACCTGGTTTATCATTAAAGAAGATCACGTCCTTTTCAGGATTGTACGCATCCTTCGGATCATTACACAAACTGCGTGTGCTCCATCCCATTGTCTCGCTAGCAGAGATACAAACCTGGATATCAAGGAAATTATTATGAGCTTCAAATTTAGCATCTTCTACAGACACGCCATCTTTAGCCGACACTGAAGCATGGATATTTGTACCGTCAATAGGGAATTTACCAGGTTCCATTGCGTTTAAATCCTGGCTTTTCAGATAGCCAAATGCCTGAGCAAAACGAGGGTGAACACTGTAATATTTTTTAGCGTTTTCTAATGAATCTATTATCATAATTTTGGTTTTAATAAAAAAATCCGCCGTTTAAACTAAACGGCGGATCTCTATAATGTAATTAACTTATCTCTGAACGCGACCTGAAGCATCACCCTTCATCAAGGTACTTACTTCTGCTAAAGTAGCATGGTTAAGGTCACCTGGAATAGTGTGTTTCAATGCAGAAGCAGCAACACCAAATTCAGCAGCTTCTCCCATTGGTAAACCAGTTACTAATCCATAAATGAATCCACTTGCGAATGAGTCACCACTACCAACACGGTCAACTATACGAACTTCGTATTTTTTAGTATTATAAAATTCAGTTCCATCATATACCAATGCAGACCATCCATTATCAGAAGCACTGTGGCTTACGCGAAGAGTAGAAGCAATATATTTGAATCCGAATTTTTCTTTCATTTGTTGGAATACATCTTTGTATCCGTCCAAATTCAATTCACCTTTTGTAATGTCAGTACCATGGCTTTTAAATCCTAATGTAGTTTCAGCATCTTCTTCATTTCCGATACATACATCAACATATTTACAAAGCTCAGTCATCACTTCTTTGGCTTTATCTTTACTCCAAAGTTTTTTACGGTAGTTAAGGTCGATACTAGTTGTAATTCCCTTTGCTTTTGCAGCCTTTAAAGCAGCAAGAGTAAGAGCAGCTGCTTTGTCGCTTAATGCAGGAGTAATACCTGTAGTATGGAACCAATCAGCACCTTCAAATATTTTATCAAAGTCAAAATCTGATATTTCAGCGTCAGCAATTGAAGCATCTGCACGGTCATATACAACCTGAGATGCACGTGCAGAAGCACCTGTCTCCAGGAAATAAATACCTAATCTTTTTCCACCACGAGCGACATATTGCGTGTCAACACCGTAACGGCGGATGTGATTAATAGCCGCTTGTCCTAATGCATTATCAGGAACTTTAGATACAAATACGCCGTCAAGACCGTAATTTGATATTGCTACAGCAACGTTTGCTTCTCCGCCACCATAGGTAACATCAAAAGAATCAGCCTGAACAAAACGCTCAAATCCTGGGGTGGAAAGACGCATCATGATCTCTCCAAGGGTTACTACTTTTTTAGACATCTTAAAACTATAAAATTAATATTATAACGGTTTATGAATATAATTACCAAAATTACTTTATTAAAGTCACACAGGCTCCGATTTTGTCACATCTTTTATTAAAATATTACGCAATCGTTTCCGAACCTACTTAAGGAATTAAACAATTCTATTTATTTCCATTTTTGTAACAAAACATTCTTTTTGTTGATACTTTAGTAAAATAACATTCTCCTCTAATATATGATTCTAGTCATGTTTAAATTAAACCTAAACTAAATTTTATACATTTATGCTCAATATATTTCCTAAAAATTCTAAAACAATGAGTAAGAAAGAAGAAGTTTTAAAAGTTATTCCTGCACAAGGAATTTTACCACTTTATTTTAACAAAGACACACAAGTAAGTATCGATTTATTAAAAGCATTATATACTGCTGGCATCAGAGCGGTAGAATACACAAACCGTGGAGAAGCAGCTTTTGCAAACTTTAAGGCAATGCGTAAAGTTTGCGATGCTGAACTTAAAGGTATGTATTTAGGTATCGGTACAATTAAAGATGCAGCAACAGCACAGTCATTTATTGACGAAGGAGCGGACTATATTATTAGCCCCGGACTTGTTGAAGATGTAGCTGAAGTTTCTGATAAAAACGGTATGTTATGGGTTCCCGGATGTATGACTCCTACTGAAATTATCAAAGCAGAAAACATGGGAGCAACATTTGTTAAATTATTCCCAGGTAACCTTTTAGGCCCATCATTCCTTTCCGGAATTAAAGAATTGTTCCCTAAATTATTGTTCATGCCTACAGGCGGCGTTGATTTAGAACGTGAGAATATTGCTGGTTGGTTTAAAGCTGGTGTTTGTGCAGTGGGTATGGGAAGTAAACTCGTAACCAAAGACATCATGGAAAATAAAAAGTATGATGAACTGATTGTATTAACCAAACAGGTTATGGAAACAATCAAGTCTATCAAACACTAAATTGCCGCTAACCACAAACTAATATTTAAATGGGTAAAGACAAAATAGGCAATTACAGGTGGACAATTTGTTCCTTGTTGTTTTTTGCTACAACAATTAACTATCTGGACAGACAAGTACTTTCCTTAACATGGACAGACTTTATCGCTCCTGAGTTCCACTGGACAAATAATGATTACGGAAATATAACTGCCTTATTTTCTATTTTTTATGCAGTAAGTATGTTGTTTGCCGGTCGTTTAGTCGATTGGTTAGACACAAAGAAAGGTTTTCTGCTGGCCATCGGAATATGGTCATTCGGAGCTTGTCTACATGCATTCTGCGGAATCGCCACATCAGGTATTACTACAGGCAACTGGTTCGTAGGGTTTGAAGAAGCCAGACATCACATTGCTATGGTTGATAATACAGGAATGGTTATTACTGTGAGTGTGACGTTATTCATATTTGCACGTTTTGTATTAGCAATAGGAGAAGCCGGAAACTTTCCAGCAGCTATTAAAGCTACAGCAGAATACTTTCCAAAGAAAGACAGAGCATTATCTACCAGTATCTTTAACGCTGGAGCCACTGTTGGAGCACTTGCTGCACCAATAACAGTTCCTTTTATCGCTAAAGCTTATGGATGGGAAATGGCTTTCATCATTATCGGTGCACTAGGCTTTGTGTGGATGGGATTCTGGGTCTTAATTTACAAGAAACCAGAGGTAAATCCTAAAATAAGCACTGCCGAGCTTGCGTATATCCAACAGGATGTAATATTTGATAAGAAATTTGTAGCTAATCCTGATGGAATTCCTGAAAAGGGAGTCACATTTACAGAGTGTTTTAAATACAAACAGACCTGGGCATTTGCATTTGGTAAATTTATGACCGATGGTGTATGGTGGTTTTTCTTATTCTGGACACCGGCTTATTTAAGCTCTGTGTACGGTATGGATTCGACTCAAAGTGCATTGCCATTGTTTCTACTTTACATGATCACATTACTATCAATTATCGGAGGATGGTTACCAACCTACTTCGTGGATAAGAAAGGAATGGATCCATATGCAGGCCGTATGAAATCGATGCTTATTTTTGCATTTTTCCCTCTTCTGGCTCTATTGGCACAACCGTTAGGTCATATAACTTACTGGATACCGGTTATTATCATCGGTATTGCCGGAGCTGCACATCAGGCTTGGTCAGCGAATATATTCACCACAGTTAGTGATATGTTTCCCAGGAAAGCGATTGGTACAATCACTGGTATAGGTGGTATGGCAGGTGGTATAGGTTCATTCTTTATCAATAAGGGTTCTGGTATGCTGTTTGATTATTCAAACGAGACACAAATGGTGTTTATGGGCTTTAAAGGCATAGAATCTGGATACTTTATTATCTTTTCAGTATGTGCGGTATCGTACCTTATCGGATGGGTTGTCATGAAGTCTTTGGTTCCTAAGTATTCACCTATTACTGATTTATAGACTAACTGAAGCTTGATCAGGGCGACAATTTGTTTTTTCCTGATCGTTGCAACAAGCGTTTATTATCAATAATAAAGTTTTAAATAAAGGCCTCCTGTATTCATTTACAGGAGGCCTTTTTGCGTCATGTATTTTGTTTTTCTTTGCTTGGCTGATCGGTATTACAGGTGCGATTTGCTTTTTTTTAGTAACTGAAAATTCTCTTTCCGATTCCTTATAACCTCAAGTCATTACATTCAAAGGACGAAGATTTTACCTATACGCGTATATTTGTAAGCTGTTACGTTGCGTTTCAGGTAGTCTTGATTTTTATAAAAAATCCGATTTCTGATACGGTACATGTGCAAATAAAAAATCAAACACGACTATGAGTGAAAAGTTAAATTTGGAGTCAATATTTGTTGAGGAAAGCCAGATTCCTTCAGAATTCCTTATCGATGAAGTCCATCAACGGGAATATCTGAGTAATGGAGAAATGAAACCATGGAATGGTGATGTACATTCCGTTTACTCTCCAGTATGTATAAAGACCGCTGAAGGTTATAAAAGAAAGCTGATAGGTACTTATCCCATTTGTACGCAAGAAGAGGCTATGTCCTCTCTGGATGCCGCTGTTGCCGCTTATAATAACGGTCGCGGACAATGGCCTACCATGAGTGTAGCCGATAGGATCCATCACGTAGAGCACTTTACTAAAATGATGATCGCACAGAAAGACATCGTTGTCAAGCTGATCATGTGGGAAATTGGTAAATCTTTTGCAGATTCAATTAAAGAATTTGACCGTACGGTTGAATATATCTATGCTACTATCGACGCATTGAAAGACGTAGATCGTCAGTCATCCCGTTTCGAAATAGAACAAGGCATCATTGCACAGATCAGACGATCACCACTTGGTGTAGTATTGTGTATGGGACCTTTTAATTATCCATTAAACGAAACCTTCACTACCCTGATTCCTGCTTTAATAATGGGCAATACCATTATGTTTAAACCACCTAAGCATGGAACGTTATTGTTTTATCCCTTGTTGAATGCGTTTAAAGAGTGTTTTCCAAAAGGAGTAGTCAATACAATTTACGGCCGTGGAGCAACCATTGTTCCTGAACTGATGAAGTCAGGAAAGATCAATGTGCTGACACTTATTGGCTCCAGTAAGGTTGCTAATGAGCTGAAAAAACTTCACCCTAAGGTGAATCGTTTACGTGCAATATTGGGACTGGATGCTAAGAATTTAGCTATCGTTACCCCAAATGCCGATATTAAACTAGCCGTTAGTGAGATCGTTTTAGGTTCCTTGTCGTTCAATGGGCAACGTTGTACCGCTTTAAAGATCATATACGTCCACGAAAAAGTTGTTGACGAATTCCTGCAATTACTATCCGCCGAAGTATCTAAACTTAAATATGGCATGCCATGGGAAAAAGGTGTTACTTTAACTCCGCTTCCAGAGCCTGGTAAACCAGCTTATTTAAAGGAATGTATTGACAATGCTATTGCGAATGGTGCAAAAGTGATCAATGAGCATGGAGGTGAATCATTTGAATCGTTCGTGTACCCAGCTATAGTTTATCCGGTGAATAAGAACATGAAGCTGTACAGGGAAGAGCAATTCGGACCTATTATTCCGGTTGTGTCTTATTCTGATGTTGATGAACCTATCGAATACCTGATCGAATCAACACATGGTCAACAGGTGAGTATCTTCAGTAATGATTCAGAAGAGCTTTCTGTATTGATTGACCCTCTGGTCAACCTGGTAAGTCGTGTGAATCTAAATTGCCAGTGTCAACGTGGTCCGGATGCATTTCCATTTACAGGAAGGAAAGATAGTGCAGAGGGAACCTTGTCGGTAGTTGATGCGTTAAGGTCGTTCTCTATGCGGTCATTGGTTGCTACAAAGATGAACGAGACGAATAAACAATTACTTAATGAGATTGTGAGTGAAAACACGTCAAATTTCTTAAGTACGAAGTATATTTTTTAATCATAAAATAAAGGATTTTTAAAAAAGCGGTCTGTCTCGAATGAGGTAGGGCGCTTTTTTTATTTATATGAATCTTATATAGAGAAGTTGACAGAAAGGAGGTAGGTAGGTAACGGGTGTATACTTGCTTCTTGGGTTGTTCGTTGTTTCTGGCTTGGTTACCCTTTGGTTGTTCGTCTCGAGGCGAAGCTAGAAGGGTGGACTGAGGAGCAAGCAGCGAGCAAGGGAGGGAGAGTGGATATAGACGGGTCGCTCTCAGTATACGACAGGGTAGGAAATTATAAACCGGTGAATTGAAACTTTCAAATAAATACAATCGTTATCCTTGTAAAATTTATGTTTGTTAAATTGACATCTATTATGAAAAGACGTTTTTTCGTAAAGACAACGATCCTAAGCAGTGCTGCTTCAGCATTACTACCTCGGATTGGATTTACTCAACTTAAACCTAAAAATAAGACATTCCTATATTATGAACTTAGAACCTATACATTAAAGGATGCGAACCAGCAGAGCCTAGTGGAAGACTATTTTGAAAAAGCGGCAATTTCTGCCTTGAATAAATTAGGTATCAAAAACGTCGGTGTATTTACCGAACTTAAGCCTTCAGGACAATCGATGTTGATTGCGCTAATCCCTTATCAATCGCTACAGGATTTTGAAACGATAAATAATAGGCTTGAACAGGATAAACGCTATATTACTGAAGGAGCTGCATATTTGAATGCTCCGGCAACAGAACCGGCTTATGAGCGTATAAATAGTTCCTTACTTAAAGCCTTTAAAAACATGCCTGGCCTAGAGCTCCCACCGAAGAATAAACGTATTTTCGAGCTGCGTAGATATGAGCATGCGAATGAGGCGGCAGGAACAAAAAAACGTGAGATGTTCAATGATGCTGGGGAGATTAACATTTTCAAACGGCTAGGTTTTAAGCCAGTTTTCTTTGGAGAAACGATCATAGGAGAGGCCCGTCCTAACCTTATTTATATGGTTACCTTCGATGATATGGCCGAGCACGACCAGCACTGGAAGTCTTTTGGTGCTGATCCTGAATGGAAGAAAATAAGTGTAATTCCTGAATATGCAAACTCAAAGCTTATATCCAATATAACGTCTACATTTCTCCAACCTACGGGGTATTCGCAGATCTAGCTAGTTATGTAAAGGTTAAAACGAGTTCATGAATTGAGCCACAACGAATTCATGAAAAGTCTATATTGCATTGTCTAAGAAAACGACTGTTTTTTGAAAATTTTATGTAGAGTAACCGGCTGATAAACGGAGCAATAAATGGTCATTCGCGCATGTGTTGATTAAAAATCTTCCTTCAGCTCTTTTAAGTTAGTCTTCAATGATTTTATCTTGTCACTGTATTTTAGTATGTGTAATAAATGTCCTATTGCTAATGTAAAAATGGTTAATAGTGCACACGTTAGCAAAAGAATATTTGTAGATGGGGTCCAAAAAGTTATAAACTTAATTATAGAATAAAAATAAGCCGGGTAAAGAAACATGTAAATGATGTTGAATTTCACATAATATTTTGTAAAATCATCAATAATTTTTGCAACTGTTTCTTTCAAATTTTTCGTATTATTCAAGGTAAATATTTCTTGTTGCCGTTTAAATATCCAAACGGTTGTGAAATAGTGAATTAGAATAATTGCCATGTATATTAATGATGTACCTATGTTTATTGCAAATGCCTCAATAGTTTCAGTTTTGTCAGCCATTAAAAATGCCTTCAATATGATGACCAGCAAAAAAGGTATAAGCAAACCTTTAAGCTTTTGGACATTAGTATTATTTGTCCTGATCCAGTAAGCCGATGTTTTTTGTAAGTAGTCTAAAGTGTCTGTTGTTTTCATAATAATCTGGTCTAATTTTTCGTTTGTTAGTTCTTGTTGTGTAAATTCTTTATCCTGAATTGTTTTCCAGTAATTTTTAAATTCATCCAGTTCCATATTATACAATTATTACGAGTGATCTTAATTTGGCCTTTATTTTATTCAGCTTAAAACCTACGTTTGTTTCTGATAGGCCCATAACCTCAGCAATTTCTTTGTAACTGCAATTATCTAAGTAGAGCATGGATAGCGCGCGCTCTACCTCTGTAAGCTTTTTTATGGCTTCATACATCATCAAAGCCTTTTCATCTATAGCGTTTTCTTCAACCATAACTTCAAAAGCTTCATCATTTAAACCTGAAAACTTTTCTCTTTTCGTTTCTTTTCTTAAGCGCGTAATCGCATTGTTAATAGCAATACGGTACATCCAGGTAGATACCTTGGCATCTCCTTTAAATGACGGAAAGGACCGCCATAGTTGTAAAACAATGTCCTGAAAAAGGTCTTCCTTATCCTCCTTGTTATTGCAATACATATTGCATACTTTAAAAATAAGACCTTGATGATTTGCTATCAGTAATGAAAATTGCTCTTTCAAAAACGTTGTTTAATAATTAGTCGTATAGTAGGAGAAAAACTTAGAGAAAATATAAAATAATTTTTTTACAGATTTTAAACTTGATTAAAATACAAGAAGCTACTGTAAAAAGATCCAATTAGTCACGTATAAAGTAAACTCTACCTTGATGCGATTGGCAAATTTACCATATAAACGACCTTTTTTTGATATTAATCATCTTTTACCATACATCTAGGTGATGATGATCTGGGTAATGCAGCAATGCTATTTTTAGACAAAATTATTTTTACAGCTGTTACCAATAATCCTGAACCTACATTGCCTATCTTTGTAAATCGAGCTTATGAGACAGGATATATCATATTTGTACTAGTACCAAGAATTTAACTAATGGAATCCTTGAATAAAGATTTGCGAATTACAACTGCTTTTTTGGCCACACTGATCTTGTTATGTGTCTTGTCGTGCAAAAAGTCTGAAGAATTGAGTAATGCCGAAGTACTGAAGGGTAAGTACAATCCTATATCAGCGTATGCAGATCATCCAGTAGACATAAATTTCGATGGATTTGAATCTATTGATCTTTTACAAGAAATTCCAGATATCAAAACTGCGCAACTGGAACTAATCGGAACCGACGGTTATAATTTATATTCCCACTTTTGGCCTGAACCATACTTTTTGTATGCGGAGCCCTCAGATATATATAATCCTGAAATTAAAGTAGTGTACGCTAAAAAAGCAAGCTATGGAAAGTTCCATATAAATAAAGATTTTACTGAAATTATAGTTCCGGATAAATCTTTATTAGATTTTGTCTCACCCTCTAAAATTTTGATTCTAAGTGATAATGATGTTAGTATTTTCTTCAATAAGCGCATCTATACGAAATCAGGTTGGCAGGACCTAAAAATCAATGTAATTTATAAGAGCTACACAACAACGTATTAAAAACGACTGGACGCTTAATCAGTTAAGATCCTATCTGATACCTGTCCTATTAATCCATCTCAATAATTAATGTGTTACTATCTTGCTAATAATGTTTTTATGAAAATTTAGAAATGTTAGTCGTTCAGTCATGTTGAATACGAAATGATCATTAGCTTTTGTCTCTTACTATTTTTCTATTTTTATGACAGCAGTTGTTGTAGTATTCATTGGGATTTATTAATAATTATCCTACTGATATAAGGTTGCGGACAAAAGTCATCAGGTATTGATACGGCATAAACTAATGTATCCACTTTTAGATTTTTTATTTTAACATAACAAGTATCACTGGCTTTTGACGAAGAAGTAGAGAAGGAAAAGTACTTCTTTGAGTCGTTTATTATTACTGGCGGCGTAATTGAATCTAATTTATTGATGCCATTTCTAAAATATACCTTAATATCTGATGAGGGGGAATATAAAGGAGAAGAAAAAAAGAAATCATCATTATTTGTCTGATTGATGACTTGAAAGTTAAGGACAGGTGGATTGTAAACATATACACAACCTAAAGTCTCTTTTTCTTTGTTATTAGAGCATGGATTAACGCATAGGATTGAAAATGCGCTGACTGAATTTGGTTGCACAAATATCTACCAAGAAAAGATTTCCGGAAAGAATACAGATAGACCGGAACTTAAAAAACTTCTCAAAAAGTTTAGAAAAGGCGATCAGATTGTTTGGAAATTGGATCGTCTCGGCAGCCCGCTAAGAGACTTGGTTAATCTAGTTGCAATTTTCTATAATCCTTTTATGCTAATTGCTCTTAAACTGCATCTTATAGCTATAATACCAGTAATCAATTCACTAATTTTAGCAAAGACCCAATTTCCTAAATTTATAATCGTATGAAAACTAAATTTTATACGACTAGAAAACCTAAAGACCCCCTTTTTAAACGCGAAATCAGGGTATGAGATAAACATCCCTTATCTTAATCCGTTTAATTTAAGTGATGTCTTGATAGGTTTAGTTTTTTTGCTTTTGATTGGAGCCGTATACCGAACGGTATGTACGGTGGTGTGAGAGGACCGATAGCCAAATAATGGCTATCTTCCTACTCGATTTGTCTTATTATTGAGGGATACTAATCGTCATCTGATGTATTTGGATCAAATTTCCAAAGATCATCAAGACGTGTTGCTCCTGATCTTCCAGTTGCAACATATCCTTTGTTATTTAAAGTGAAACCTGCTGCTCCTTCACGTGATACTCCTTCAAATACATCGACTTCAGTCCAGAAATCTGTTGAAGGATTGTACTGCCATGTTGTATTCAGCACCGAACTATTTGTTCCGGTAGTAATATAACCTTGTCCATCAATAACGAATGTAGCTGGTGATGTGCGTTGAAGATTATAGTCGTAATTGTCATTATCCTGAATCTCCTCACTATCTTCTGAATCGGTCGCTTGTGGATACAGGGAGGTTTTTCTATCCCAGGTGTTTGCTGTAGGATTAAATGCATAAAATGAAGATACCATTGATCCATTGTTGGATCCTCCTCCAACATATGCAACGTTGTTGATTACAAATACAAATGGGTTAATCCTTTTTGATTTCATACTGGATACCTGTGTCCAGGTATTGCTGGTTACGTTATAACGGTAAAAATCTTGTTGATCATTGTCGCCATCGTTTCCGCAACCTACATATCCGCTTTCGTTTATAGCAAAAGCGACTGCTCCATATCTGCCCTTAGTAGTAGGGAAGTCTGCAATTTGTTTCCATGTGTTGGTTCCTGGAGTGTATTCCCAGAAATCCTTCAGCACATTTGTTCCGTCTGTACCCAGACCTACATATCCTTTTCCATTTGCTGTGAAAGCTACTGCCTTATTTCTTGCTGTTCCTGGGAAAGCGGCAATAGAGAACCAGTTGTCCTGTGTGGGATCGTATTTCCAAAAATCTGTTAATCTAGTCTCAGTTGATGTTGCTGAAGTAAATCCTGTGCCTAAATAGGCAATATTGTCAATAACAAAAGAGGCAGCATCACTTCTGGAAACGCCTTCAAAATCTGATTGTCTTGTCCAGTCACCAGCCAAATCATCGTCATCACTATTGGAAGAACATCCGGCTAGAAAAATGACAAGGAATAAAAAAGAAATACATGAGAATAGTTTTTTCATAACTATAAAAGTTTAGTGTAAGTAATTATTAATTTAATTTTCGTGGAAGAGTTGTCTTGTGAACCTAGCTCAAGCCGGGTTAACGTGTTTTGTAAGTCGCTTATAGGCAGACTGAGCAGTAAAGAAGTATTGGTATAGGATTTAACATAACTGTTGATATAATCTGTAATAGGGTAATTGTACGAGGCTTTTGCTATTCCATCATCCGTATTCCTTAAATAGATACTTGAGGTACCAGCGGCTGCATCTGTGAGGGTTGACTGGGGCTGATCGTGTTGGTTGGCGACTAGCAAAATGAGTTCCGAGGGTAGCTTATAGGGCTTATCGGAGGCTTTGGTGCTTTGAATAATAAGCTCCGCCTTATTTATGGAAATAGTTTCATTGCCAACAATGGAGCTGATTGTTGGAAACTCAATTTTAGTAACCAAACCCAGTCCGCCCTGGATATATGTTTTATTGCCAGTTATGGCTGAAGCGATCTGTTTGTTTTGCAAACTGATGTCTTTTAGTGCGGTGTTACTTCTGTCGGCAGTGATGCTATTGAACTGATAACTGTTGTCGTAGAGACTGAATTTAAGTTCGTTTTTTATTTTTAATCCGTTTGTGCCTGTATAGGAATAGTAGATTTTAACTTCAGCCGTATCTTTATAGCCTATAACTGCATTTCCATCTGCCTTGAGCACAATGCCATTAAAGTAATCCAGGAACTCTTCGGTATTGCTGATTTTTGTATTACTAGTTTGGATCATAGAGAAAAGTTCTTTGCCTAGACTATTGGGAAGAGCCATCATGATACTGTCTCCGGATGCTGGTCGTGGGGAAAGTGTTTTCGAAGTTAGCGGAGTTGTATTGTAATTTACTTTGCTCCGGTTGTAGAAGGTTGCCGTGGACGAAAACACGTTCTGTTCTTCTGGCTCCAGATATCCGGGCTTTGTTTCAATTACAATGCGGTCTGTTAACTGGTGTGCTGATAAGGTTTGTTTAACTGTGGTATCCCCATAATAGTACCCCGAATACTGGAGCTTGAGCCGTATGGAATCAAACTTAGCATCATCGGGTAAAGTAATCCCGCTAAGATCTGTAGGCGAAATTTGAAAGTAAGATGCGGCTGTAATTATACCCAGATCGGGATCTGAAATCGTTCCAGCTAATAGAACCCCTTTTCCTGCAGTCGGTAACGAATCCAAAAGTAAAGTGGATGTTTTGACATTAAAGGTGTCCGAAATAATTACTCCTTGTAATTCATCTTGATTTAAACCTACCATATCGTTTTTACTACAAGAGAAGAGAAATAGTAAACATGAAAATAGGAGGAGTGCTTTGTAGACTTTTATTTTAAATAGTCCGTTAATGGATCGACGCATCGTATGATAAAGTATATTCTGTCTTGCAAATATGGCCTTTAGGTGTGTTTAAAGGCAATTTTTAACAGTATTTAACGATTCGATAGACATTGAGCATGTTTAATTAACAGTCATTAACATAGCGGAACAAAGGATAAACCTGTATTTAACAACATTTAACATTGCTGCAAAAGAAAAAGTTATTTCTTTATCTTAGCGCCAAATATTTGAATGATAAAGATCTATAATAAACATATGAACTATTTAAGCAGGAGCTTATTCATTCTGGTAAGCTTCTTTGCATTGAGCAGCTGCCAGAAAACGGATAATATAGGATTGGACATTGATCCACAAGATACTATTAACAGTAGCTATCTGGAAGAGTATAACATCGGCACTGTAACTGTAAGAGAAGATAGTGTGCTTGCATACAACCTGGCACAATTTCCGGTAGGACTTTTAACTGATCCTATTTTTGGTAGAACACAATCAGATATAGCTGTTGGTCTTGCCTTACCTTCTACGGCATTAACATTTGGAACAAGTCCCCAATTGGATTCAGGAGTTCTGGTACTGAAATATGGAAAGGAATTTTTTGGAGACTCTATTAATTCAACCTATAGTGTTACTGTTCATCAGTTAGATGAAGAATATAAGCCATCTTCGCAATATTTTAACACTAGAAACTGGAAATATAAAAGTACAGAAGTGATTGGATCCTTATCAAATGTGAGACATTTCACATGGAATGATAGCGTCTTTGTAAGACAGATTATCAAGGGAGCTGCTGATACTTTGCTAAAAGTTCAGCCTCAGTTGCGGATTCCAATGGATAGAACATTTATGGAAACTCATTTTCTTAATGCTGACCCTTCAAATTTTTTAACCGATGCAGCTTTTAAAAAGTATATACAGGGACTCTATGTAACCGTGAAAAAGGAACAGGCTGATGGTAAGGGTGGGGTTATTTTCTTTGACCTTGCGACTACTGGTGTAAGTGGTTTAGAATTATACTATAGGTCAACAAATACTAGTGCAACACTTGATACGACCAAAGTTACATTTGCAATAAGCAATACGACAACTTCTGCCAGTATTAAACATGACTATACCGGCACTCCTGTTAAAACGCAGCTTGACTACCCCAGTCAGTCATTCAGCACTGTTTATACACAGCCAATGGGTGGTCTTCGAACTAAAATTACCATGCCTAGTTTAGAACAGATTAGAGCGCTTGGGAAAATAGCAATCAATAAAGCGGAGTTGGTGATTTATGTTGAAAATCAAAGTGAAACATCCATAATTGAGAATTTCCCCAGATTGGCTCTATATACGACAGATATTGCCGGACAACGACAAGTGGTTGATCAGGTTTCTTATTTAGGAGTACCTTATGATAAGACGAATAAGCGATATATATTTAATGTGAGTACGTATGTACAGCGGCTTATTAATGGTAAGTCTGATCAGTACAATACCTACTTAGCTCCATTGGATGAAAAGTTTTTAAGTACTACGACTGCGAATATTAGTCCGGTTTTATCTACTGCAGGAAGGACTGCTTTGGCCGGAGAAAATAATTCAGATATGAAGATTAAACTGAATATTTACTATACCCGTCCGGATTAATATCTTAAGTTTTTCCTAATGTGGCTCAATTTTTTATAAATTCGCTGCTTTCGATCATAAAATTATGTGTGGAATTGTTGGATATATAGGTTATCGTAGTGCCTGGGATATTGTTATTAAGGGACTTCATCGGTTAGAATACCGGGGTTACGACAGTGCGGGAGTTGCCTTGATGAATGGGGGATTAAAAATTCTAAAAAAAGCAGGAAAGGTAAGCGACTTAGAAGCATTTGCTGTCGATGCAGATAAAACAGGTACTACCGGAATGGGACATACCCGATGGGCAACTCATGGAGAACCATCAGACCGTAATTCCCATCCCCATCAATCCGGAGATGGAAAGCTTTCTATCATCCATAATGGAATCATTGAAAACTATGCTGTAATTAAGGAAGCCTTAATCGCTAAAGGGCATGTTTTTAAAAGTGATACCGATACCGAAGTTCTTATTCATTTAATTGAAGAAATTCAGACTGATTCTGTAGATTTATTAGAGGCAGTACGTTTAGCTTTAAATAAGGTGATTGGTGCTTACGCAATTGTAGTTATGAGCAAGGATTTCCCTGATCAGCTAATTGCAGCACGTAAGGGTAGTCCAATGGTTATTGGTGTAGGCGAAGGTGAGTATTTCATTGCTTCTGATGCAACTCCTATTGTGGAGTATACCAAGAATGTGATCTACCTTAAAGATTTAGAGATTGCGCTGTTAAAACGCGATGAGCTGATCGTTAAATCCATTGATAATATTATTCAAACTCCCTATATCCAGGAACTTTCTTTAAAGTTGGAAATGCTTGAAAAGGGCGGCTTTGAGCATTTTATGCTGAAAGAGATTTACGAACAACCACGATCTGTTAGGGATTGTATGCGTGGTCGTATCTATCCGATTGAGGGCATGGTTCGCTTAGGTGGAATCAAAGACTATGCGGAAAAGTTAAAGAACGCAGAACGGATTGTAATCATTGCCTGTGGTACATCCTGGCATGCAGGATTGGTAGGTGAATATCTGATAGAAGAATTTGCGCGCGTATCGGTAGAAGTAGAATATGCTTCGGAATTCAGGTATCGGAATCCAATCATTTCTGAAAAAGATATTGTAATTGCTATTTCTCAGTCTGGTGAAACCGCTGATACTATTGCTGCAATTGAACTGGCAAAAGAACGGGGTGCAACCATATTCGGGATCTGTAATGTAGTGGGTTCATCCATTCCAAGACTTACACATGCTGGGGTATATACACATGCTGGTCCGGAAATAGGAGTAGCTTCAACTAAGGCGTTTACCGGACAGGTTACTGTGTTAACCTTAATGGCTTTATATATCGCTCAGCTAAAAGGAACGATTAACAATGCCAAGTTGGTTAACCTGCTTACTGAACTGGATGAAATTCCAGCACTAATTGAAAGGTGTTTTAAAGAAGATAAGAAGATTGCTTTAATCGCTGAAAAATTTAAGGATTCACCTAACTGTTTGTTCCTGGGACGAGGAAGTGGTTTCCCTGTTGCCCTTGAAGGCGCATTGAAACTGAAAGAGATTTCTTACATTCATGCTGAAGGGTATCCTGCGGCTGAAATGAAACATGGTCCTATTGCATTGATTGATGCAGATATGCCTGTAGTTTTTATAGCTACTAAAAACTCTTCTTACGAGAAAGTAATTAGTAATATCCAGGAAGTAAAGGCTAGAAAAGGAAAGGTAATCGCTATTGTGACCGAAGGTGATAAAATAGTGAAGGATATGGTCGATTATGTGATTGAAATTCCGGAGTCTAATGAAGCATTTTTGCCTTTGTTGGCTACTATTCCTCTTCAACTATTATCTTATCATATCGCTGTATTAAGGGGATGTAACGTAGATCAGCCTAGAAATCTGGCTAAATCAGTAACTGTAGAATAAAAATCCCTTTTAGAAGGGAACTACTTTTGATATAAATAAAGAGCCCCGGTTGATAAGATCAACCAGGGCTTCTTTATTTAATAATGATATATATAATTAAGCGGGCATCTGCTGCATGGCTTTTTCCATGTCAACACTTAATGCCTTAGCTACCCCAATTCCTAAACTTAAGTCTGCTCTAAACCAATGGCAGAGCTGGCGATTCACAATTTCTTCTTTTCTAGGTCCCTCAATTCCACTCATGGAGCTTGCAATATTGGCAATCAGATGTGCCTTATTTTGAGCATCCATTAAACGGTAAAGATCGCCTGGTTGTGTATAGTGGTCATTTTCACCTTCTGCATTCCTGTCATACCAATCAGCAAGGGATGAATCAAGGGCCATAGCTGGTTCCTTATACTTTGCATCTGCTTCAATGTTATCAAAGCTGTTAGGGAAATAATTAGGATTCGATCCGCCATTTCCATCTACACGCATTGCACCGTCACGTTGATAGTTGCTCACCATGAAAGGACATTGATTTACCGGAATATATTCGTAATTAGTACCCAGTCTGTAACGTTGTGCATCCGGATAGGATAATATTCTTCCCTGAAGCATTTTGTCGGGTGAATAACTGATTCCGCTTACTACATGTGCAGGAGCGAATGCTGCCTGTTCCACATCAGCAAAGTAGTTATCAGGGATGCGATTGAGTTCCAGTACCCCTACATCAATTAAAGAAAACTCACCCTGAGGCCATACTTTAGTTAAATCAAAAGGGTTCCATCTGAATTTAGCTGCTTGTGTTTCGGACATCAGCTGGATCTTTAAATCCCATTTAGGGAAATCTCCTCTTTCTATGGATTGAACCAAGTCGCGTTGAGCCCAATCAGGATCTGTACCTCTTTTTAATCCAGCTTCAGCATCGGTAAAATTCTTAATCCCCTGCTGGGTTTTAAAGTGGAATTTCACCCAGTTGCGTTCGCCTTTTTCATTTATTAAGGAGAAGGTGTGACTTCCAAAACCGTGCATGTGCCTGAAGGAGTATGGAGTGCCCCGATCTGACATTAATATCGTTACCTGATGTAAACTTTCCGGGTTCAGTGACCAGAAATCCCACATCATAGTAGCGCTTTTACAATTGGTACGCGGGTCTCTCTTCTGGGTATGGATAAAGTCAGAAAATTTTTTGGCGTCTTTGATAAAGAAAACAGGTGTATTGTTACCCACAAGGTCCCAGTTACCATCTTCCGTATAAAATTTCATAGCGAAACCACGAGGATCGCGTTCGGTATCTGCAGATCCTTTTTCGCCACCTACTGTAGAAAAGCGGGTAAACATTGGGGTTTCTTTCCCTATTTTATTAAATATTTTAGCTTTTGTATATTGTGTAATATCATGTGTTACCGTAAACTTTCCGAATGCTCCAGACCCTTTTGCATGAACTACACGTTCAGGGATGCGCTCACGGTTAAAATGAGCCATCTTTTCATGAAGTATAAAATCCTGCAACAGAACTGGACCTCTTGGCCCAGCAGTCATTGAGTTCTCATCTTCCGTATAAGGCATTCCTGAAGCGGTAGTGAGCTTTTGTTTATTGATCGTCATAATTACAAGGGTTTATTCCCGTTTGAAATCTTGTATAAATATCATCTTAATATATCGCAGTAAAAAATCGATATTTGTTATCTAATATAGATTTTAACTATATGACTCTTGTTCAATTAGAATATGTTGTAGCGGTAGACACACTCCGCAACTTTGTGCAGGCGGCTGATAAGTGTTGCGTAACGCAGCCCACCTTAAGTATGCAGATCCAGAAGCTGGAAGATAATTTAGGAGTAATTTTATTTGACCGGAGTAAGCAACCCGTGGTGCCAACTGAGATCGGTGTACAGGTGATTGATCAGGCGCGACTTGTTCTGGCAGAAGCTGATAATTTGAATGAAATTATCCATTCCTTTAAAAAAGAGCTTAGTGGTACGCTTAAAATAGGCGTAATTCCCACTGTTGCACCCTATCTGCTCCCTAAGATTATTTTAAGCTTCACCTCTAAATATCCAAAGGTACAGCTGTTGATATGGGAGTTTACAACGGAGCAAATTGTTCAAAAGCTAAAGGTGGGATTGTTGGATTGCGGAATTGTTTCCACTCCATTGGATGACAAGACGTTGAATGAGCTTCCCTTGTTTTATGAACCTTTTGCCTTGTATGCTTCAAAAGATAATCCGGTATTGAAAAGAAAGAGTATCGTGGCAGAGAATATTGAAATTAAAGACCTGTGGTTACTTAATGAAGGGCATTGTATGCGAAATCAGGTGCTGAATCTTTGCAGTAAAAAAGCCGAGCTGAACAAACTTAAGCTCTTTGAATACAATACTGGGAGTGTAGAAACCCTCAAGCGGATGGTTGATTTGAATTCAGGAATAACTATTTTGCCTGAATTGAGCCTTTCGGACCTGAGTAAAGAACAACTTAAACGGGTAAGGCGATTTAAAGACCCTGTGCCGGCAAGGGAAATAAGCATTATAACGCATCGTAATTTCTTGAAACGAAGTATTATAACTGCTCTTGAAAAGGAAATTTTAGATTCGCTAACAGATGAAATGAAAGCAAGTACGAAAAAAGAAATACTGGAGGGCTTCATGTAGATTCCCTCCAGTAGCTATTATTTTCTTCTAAAAAGGCTAAACAGCCAAAAGATCAACACTAACACAGCTATTACAACAAATATGCCTACGTAATAACCTGCCTTAAATATGTCGCCTATAGCCTGGCAACTTGATAACATGCTGATTAAAAAAAATACAGCTAAATAAGATAGTTTCTTTCCCATAAAAAAAGTAGTATACTCTTAAGTACACTACTTTTTAACAAAAGTTTTTAAAGAAAATTATTTTTTAAAACGTGCTGCAACTTCAGTCCAGTTCACCACATTCCAAAAAGCTGCAATGTAATCAGGACGTTTGTTTTGGTATTTTAAGTAGTAAGCATGTTCCCAAACATCTAATCCTAAAATTGGTGTTCCTTTAACATCCGCAACATCCATTAATGGATTGTCCTGATTTGGAGTAGATGATACCTGAAGAGCACCATCAGCAGAAACAGTTAACCATGCCCAACCTGATCCAAAACGAGTGGCACCAGCTTCAGCAAACTTCTTTTTGAAATCTTCAAATGAACCGAAAGCAGATTTGATTGCTTCTGCAAGTTCACCAGTAGGTTCTCCACCACCATTAGGACCGATAACAGTCCAGAATAAACTGTGGTTGAAGTGTCCGCCACCATTGTTACGTACAGGGGCTGGGTATGAAGAAATATTAGCTAAAATTTCTTCAATAGTTTTACCATCACCTGCAGTACCGGCGATCGCTTTATTTAAATTGTCTACATAAGCTTGATGGTGTTTCCCATGATGGATTTCCATTGTCGCTTTGTCGATATAAGGTTCCAGGGCATCAGTTGCGTATGTTAACGCAGGAAGTTCAAAAGCCATAATATTAAGTTTTTAAGTTAAAATTTAAGTTCTACAAAGATAACTTATGTGTGAAGATTTTGTTCAGCGCTATGTAAACTTTACTTTCTTTTGCTCAAAAAGAAATTTTTAATCAGCAATGCACAGTCTGATTCCTTCACTCCGGATACTATTTCAGTCTTAGGATGTGTGATCATGGATTTCACCAAACTAAAGCCTCTCTTTTCATCCTTAGCCCCATAGACAATACGGCTTATTTGTGTCCAGTAGGAGGCACCTGCACACATGACGCAAGGTTCTATGGTGACATATAAAGTGCAGCCTTTTAAATACTTACCACCCAGATAATTTGCTGCCGCTGTAAAGGCCTGCATTTCAGCATGTGCGGTTACATCATTGAGTTGTTCAGTTAAATTATGCCCTTTTCCTATGATCGTTCCGTTGCTGACTATGACCGCACCAATAGGAACTTCATCGAGACTTAAGGCTATTTTTGCTTCTTTAATGGCTTCATTCATAAAGAAGTCATCAGCAGATTGCGATGGTTCCGCTGTAAAGTTGTAGTATCTCATTGTTCCTAAAATCCTTTAATTCCTTTAAAATTCAAAATTTAATACCTTTAAGAATATAATTTTAAATCCTTTATGTAGCAAAATTAGACAAAAGCGAACAACTGAAACTATATCTTTGCGCGTATGCCACAGGTTAGTTTAAAAAAAGGTAAAGAAAAAGCGGTTCGCCAATTGCATCCATGGATATTTTCAGGTGCAATAGAAAACATCAAAGGTAAGCCGGAGAATGGGGAAATTGTTGACGTAACAGATCATTCAGGAGCATTTCTGGCAAGAGGTTTTTTTAATGACCAGTCACGTGTGGCAGTTCGAATATTAGAGTGGAATGAAGATGTGGTTGTAGATGAAACCTGGTGGAGAGCCCGAATTAAAAAGGCTGTTTCTGCTCGTCAGAGCCTTTTAGATTCTACTCATACCAACACCTACAGGCTTATATTTAGTGAAGCAGATTTTCTTCCCGGATTAATTGTAGATCGTTATGGTGATTATCTTTCTCTTCAACTCCTCACTTCAGGTATAGAAAAGCTTAAAGACGTCATTGTAGATGAATTGGTGACTTTACTCCAGGTGAAAGGGATCTTTGACCGGAGTGACGCCTCTGCGAGAGCTCATGACGGAATGGAAGCATCCTTTGGGATCCTTTATGGTGCAGAGCCCCCTGAATTTGTAGAAGTAATTGAAAATGATGTTAAATACCTGATTAATATAGCTGCAGGTCAGAAGTCAGGTTTCTTCTGTGATCAGCGGGATAACCGCCGGATCGTAGCACAGCATGCAAAGGGTAAAAGAGTATTGGATTGTTTTTCTTATTCTGGTGGATTTACATTGAATGCATTAAAATATGGGGCGTCGTCTGTAGTCAGTGTGGACAGTTCGGCACTTGCTATCGAAACGATGAACCAGAATATTGTATTGAATGGTTTTGATGCCAGTCAGTATCAGGCTATCCAATCCGATGTAAATAAATATCTCCGGGTATTAAAGGAGGGAAATGAGAAGTTTGATGTTATCGTTCTGGATCCGCCTAAATATGCTCCATCACGGTCATCCCTTGATAAAGCATCAAGAGCGTATAAGGACCTGAATCGGATGGCTATGGGGCTTTTAAATAGCGGAGGCATCCTTGCAACGTTTTCTTGTTCAGGCGCTGTTGATATCAGTCACTTTAAACAGATTCTTGCCTGGGCAGCATTAGATGCCGGAAAAGAAATTCAGTATATCTATCAGTTTTGTCAGCCAGAAGACCATCCTGTACGCTCCTCTTTTCCTGAAGGGGAATATTTAAAAGGATTGCTTTGTCGGGTGGTATAAAGGACAATATTGAATTTTAGGGATACCGTTTAGCAGTGATAAATTTTAGGTAGTCTAATAACTTAATTTTGGCCTTAACCCACTGAAATTAATTTTTAAAGAGGGCTTCATTTATACTAAAAAACGGTAATTTTCAATTTGAAAATTGCCGTTTTTTATTCTTTAGTAAAGTTTACCAAAATTACTTCTGTTTGTGAATCTTGATTTTGACTTATGAAACAGCCTCATTTTTTATTACTGAATTGAAAATACTACTAAGCTAGATGGAAGTAGGATACCGTAACTCCCTTTTGCAAAATTACTTCTTTTCCTCTTCTGGGAAATTCCTTAAATGAACAGGCTTTTCCGTACTAGCTTTCCTCAATTTTAAGTTCAGCATCTCTACAAGCACAGAGAAGGCCATAGCAAAATAGATATACCCTTTAGGAATATGCTGATCAAAGCCTTCAGCAAGAAGAGAAACCCCAATCAATAATAAAAACGATAAGGCCAGCATTTTAACTGTTGGATGCTCATTCACAAAGCCACTGATTGCATCAGCAGAGAAAAGCATAACTACTATCGCCAGGATCACAGCAGCAATCATAACCTCTACATGATCGGCCATACCAACAGCGGTAATCACAGAATCCAGAGAAAATACCACATCCAGAATCAGGATCTGAGCTAGTACACCCACAAATGAATGTACCTTTTTATTCTCTGTAATATGGTCCTCACCCTCCAGTTTGTCGTGAATCTCGGATGTGCTCTTATATATTAAAAATAACCCCCCTATCAGTAAGATTAAATCTCTTCCTGAGATAGCCAGCTTTTCCAGTAAATCAGGATTTGTAACGCCAACCCAATCGCCCATGTTAAACAATGCGGAGGTCAACGTCATCACCCAGCTTAAGGACAATAATAAGAGGACCCGGGTAATCATAGCCAGACCTAAACCCAACTGTCTGGCTTTTTTCTGTTGATTTACAGGAAGTTTGCCAGATAGTATCGAGATAAAGATAATGTTATCGATACCTAGTACAATTTCTAAAACAGTAAGAGTTAAAAGGGAGATCCAGATCTCTGGATTTGAAAGAAATTCCATAGTTACAAGTTGATGCCTCTAATATAATGCTTATGAAACAAAAAAACCTTCTGAGGGGCAGAAGGTTTTTAATCATTAATTAAAAAGAACGTATACTTAGGAGAGCTAAGTCAAAAGCTAAAAAATATTAACACTATCAATATAATACTTCTCAAATTCCGCCTCTCCAACTGTGCCTCAATGTAAATAGTCATTACTCGGAATGGCTAGTTACGTGGTGTTAATATTATGTTGTAAAAATAAAAAAACATTCTAAGATATTGTGTCAAAATATGTTAAGTAATTGTTAATTGCTATAATAGCATTTTCTTTTCTTAATGATGCTAAACCTGAAATAACTTGGTAGTTCGCATGAAGCATTTGCAATTCTTTATGCCATATATTCATAAAGTGCTCCCTCAAATGTGGGAAATCTCTTAAAGGATCCTCTTGCCAGGGCAAATCAATGTCCATTAATAAATAAAAATCGTAGGGACGCTTTGATAATTCGGATAGCACTTCTTCAGGCGCTTTGCCGAACATATATTCGCTCCAGATCTTTACTGTGATAAAAGTGGTGTCACAAATTAAGATTCCATTGGCTTGAGGGATTAACTGATTCTCCAGATCAATCTGTCCTTTAAACATATTGATTTCATCCTGCCAACTACAAGGTTCCGTGAGCTTACTGCAATATTCGCGGGAATACTCAGGCACCCATACCGTATTATAATGTAATGCTAACTCAGCCGAAATGGTTGATTTACCTGTAGATTCAGGTCCAACGACGGCTATTTTTTTTATTTCCTTGTAGCGATCCATGTTTTATTCCAGTCATTGTAACCCATTACTGCTATCCCCAGAAACAGAAGATACAATATTGCAGTAAGAGCCAGTTCTTTATATAAATAGAGGGGCACATAGATGGCATCAACCAGGATCCACAGCGTCCAGTTCTGCAGAATCTTCCTGGTCATCATGATCTGGGCCACAAAACTCATAGCGGTACAGGTGCCATCAAGGTATGGAACATCAGATGGGGTAAAATGATCCAGAAAAAGTCCTAATACAACAGATAATATGAGCACTGCTCCAATGGCCACCATGTAACCCTTTCTATCTAATGATGCGATGGGCTTTTGATGCTCTTCCTTGTTTTTTGCCCAGTAATACCAACCATATATAGCTGTTGCTAAGAAGTAAAGTTGTAAAACAGCGTCTCCAAAAAGATGGTAGTCATAAAATAGCAAAGCATAGGCGGCAACACTAATAATGGATATCGGCCAGTTTAAAATATTCTGTTTAGCTGCCAGATACACGCATAAAAAACCGGTTATAGTACCCAGCCATTCCAATGCCGATGTTTGAAGGAGTTGGTTTAGGAATAATTGTCCAAATGAAGCTTCGCAGATGATCACATACAAACTTAATTAAAATAACAGATAAGGGATGGGATAGTGTATTTCTATTCAGCCAATTTTTACAACTAAATTTCAAGGAATCACTATTACTATCTGCTTAAATGCGTTAAAATATCGCTAAAACCTTGTTTCTTAGTCCTACACGGAACGCCTCTTAAAAACTTTTCTAATTTTAATTAGCAGAAGTACTAGAATTATGTACCTTTGCATCCCGACAATCAGGTCGGGATTTTCAGTTAACAGCATAGGAAATCTCGCTGATTAAGAAGTCTTAAAATTTTTAATTTTAAACTTTTGACTTTAAACAACCTATGCCAAAAGATTCGTCCATCAAATCAGTCCTGATCATTGGTTCAGGACCCATTATTATCGGTCAGGCTTGCGAATTTGATTACGCAGGCTCACAGGCTGCTTTATCTCTTAAAGATGAAGGGATAGCAGTATCCATTATTAATTCCAATCCGGCTACCATTATGACAGATAAAGTGATCGGTGATCATATTTATCTTCTCCCTCTAACATGCGAAAGCCTTGAACAAATCCTTCAGGAACAAAAAATTGATGCTGTACTGCCTACAATGGGTGGACAAACAGCCTTAAATCTTTGTAAAGAAGCTGAAGAGAGAGGTATCTGGGAAAAGTATCATGTAAGAGTGATCGGAGTGGATGTCGCTGCTATCGAGAAGACTGAAAACCGGGAAGCATTCCGCCAGTTGATGGTAGATATCAATGTGGGTGTTGCCAAATCTAAGATTGCCAATTCCTTCCTCGAAGGAAAAGAAGCAGCTCAGGAAATTGGTTTCCCTCTTGTTATCCGCCCTTCCTATACCCTTGGTGGTACCGGAGGTGGTATTGTCCACAAAAAAGAAGAGTTTGACGCAGCTTTAAGTCGCGGTTTGCAAGCATCACCTACTCATGAAGTTTTGGTAGAGCAAGCGGTACTGGGCTGGAAAGAGTTTGAACTTGAGCTATTAAGGGACAGTAAGGATAATGTGATCATCATCTGCTCTATCGAAAACTTCGATCCAATGGGCGTTCATACTGGTGATTCCATTACGGTGGCTCCAGCAATGACCCTGAGTGACCGTTGTTACCAGGACATGCGTAATCAGGCTATAAAAATGATGCGTGCTATCGGTAACTTTGCCGGAGGCTGTAATGTTCAGTTTTCAGTAAATCCTGCCGACGAATCGATCATTGCCATTGAAATTAATCCACGTGTATCGCGTTCATCCGCTTTAGCATCAAAAGCAACAGGTTATCCGATTGCTAAAATTGCTGCTAAGCTAGCTATAGGTTACAACCTGGATGAAGTAGAAAATCAAATTACTAAAACCACTTCCGCTTATTTTGAGCCTACGCTCGATTACGTGATCGTGAAAATACCCAGATGGAACTTCGATAAGTTTAAGGGTGCCAACATGGAGCTGGGCTTGCAGATGAAGTCGGTAGGTGAAGTAATGGCCATTGGCCGTACTTTCATTGAAGCACTTCAAAAAGCAACACAGAGTCTTGAAATTGGCCGTTCTGGTTTAGGTGCCGACGGGAGACAAAAACGTAACCTCGACGAGATTATGTATGGTCTTGAGCATCCAAGCTGGAACAGGTTGTTCCTCATCAAAGATGCCATGAGTATGGGTGTGCCTTTGGAGTCTATCCGCAAGGCTACCCGTATCGATAAATGGTTCCTGATCCAGATTCAGGAATTGGTTAATCTGGAAATAGAAATCAAACGCTATTCGCTTAAAAATATACCCAAAGACTTCTTCCTTACCTTAAAGCAAAAAGGATATTCTGATATTCAGATTTCCTGGCTCCTGGGTAACGTAACTGAGGATGAGGTATATGACCGCAGAAAAGAATTGGGCATTAACCGGGTCTACAAAATGGTAGATACCTGTGCTGCAGAATTCCAGGCTAAAACACCATATTACTACTCTACCTTCGAAGATGAAAATGAATCCATTCCATCCGAAAAGAAAAAGATTATTGTATTAGGCTCCGGACCTAACCGTATCGGTCAGGGAATTGAGTTTGATTACTCTTGTGTTCATGGTCTGATGGCAGCTAAAGAAGCCGGTTATGAGTCCATTATGATCAATTGTAATCCCGAAACAGTATCTACCGATTTCAATATGGCTGATAAGCTATACTTCGAGCCGGTATTCTGGGAGCACGTACGTGAGATCATTGAGCTTGAAAAACCTGAAGGTGTCATTGTTCAGCTAGGTGGTCAAACTGCGCTTAAAATGGCGGAAAAGCTGCATGCGCTAGGTATTAAGATCATTGGTACTTCTTTTGACAGCATGGATATTGCTGAAGACAGAGGTCGCTTCTCCGATTTGCTGAAAGAGCTTGACATTCCTTATCCAAAATATGGTGTGGCAGAAAATGCTGAAGAGGCTATTGAAGTAGCACATCATGTCGGTTATCCAGTATTGGTTCGCCCGAGTTATGTATTGGGTGGACAGGGTATGAGTATCGTTATTAACGATGAGGATCTGGAAAAGGCAGTAGTTAAACTGTTGGGTGATCTTCCTGGTAACCGGGTATTGATTGACCATTTCCTCGACCGTGCGGAAGAAGCGGAGTCTGACTCCATCTGCGATGGTGAGGATGTGCATATCATCGGTTTAATGGAGCATATAGAGCCTGCCGGAATTCATTCGGGTGACTCCAATGCCATCTTGCCTCCTTTTAATTTATCCAAACATGTCACTGATTTAATGGAAGAATACACCATTAAACTGGCAAAGGCGATTGAGGTAAGAGGCTTGCTGAATATTCAGTTTGCTATAAAGGAGAACGTGGTATATGTAATTGAAGCGAATCCAAGGGCATCCCGTACGGTTCCTTTCATTGCAAAAGCCTACGACGTGCCTTATATCAATATTGCCACTAAGATCATGCTTGGCGCAAATAAGTTGAAAGACTTTAAGATTGAGCGTAAATTGATCGGCTTTGCGATTAAGGAACCTGTTTTCTCCTATGATAAGTTCCCTGAAGTAGAAAAGGAACTGGGACCTGAAATGAAGTCTACCGGAGAAGCGATTCGCTTTATTAAAGATCTGAATGATCCTTACTTTGTGAGATTGTACAAAGAGAAATCAATGTATTTAAGTAAATAAAGAGATAAGGGCTGCTTCAGAATTGGAGTGGATTTTTATTCTTTTAGGTTATTATAAAGCCTGGCTCTATTTGAGTCAGGCTTTTTTGTTGGTATTGAGTTTGTTTTATTGGGTTATGGCATAAAAAATGGCTTTTATTTTGCTTGGGTTTATGAGGGTTGGATGTGCCTTTATGATTGAGGTAAAAAGATATCATCCTATAGTCTGGTAGTTATTAATTGTATAATGAATCTAGGTTGAGTCCGTGTTAAGTCCATGTTTTTACGTAAATACATGGACTTAACATGGACTCAACCTAGTATCAATGTAGTTTCAATAATAATCTATCTATAGAAAGGGTATGTTTTAGTATTATGCTTACTTACCTTAATGATGTAAAATAACCTTTATTTTTTACATAAAAAAACAGGCTGTCTCTTTGGAAGAGGCAGCCTGCTATCTTAAAATGTAATCTATTTACTAGTTATCCGAATAAACTTTTTTCAAGATCATCTTAGTATTTATCCAATGCTTCTACATTGTTTTCATAACCGGAATATCCTTTATTCTGGTTAATCCGACCATTTGCGTTAAACCGCTGTGCTGATGCAGGAATTGGCCAAAGCACGTGGTAAGGAGCAATTTTATAATTTACTCCCATTACAGTAGGAACTTGATTCCTATAAAAGTCATTCTTCTCAATGATGCGGTCATAGAAGAAATTGTTCTCTGAGAAAGAAGCTAAATTATAAGTTTTACCATTATACGCGGTCTTTCCTGTCTTGGCAAAAATATAAGCTATCCTGGTTAGTTCTGTTTTACGGGGCTCTTCCCAATAAAGTTCGCGGGCTCTTTCATCGAGTATCGTGCCAATAGTAATGGCAGCAGAATTAGTCAATAATTGTGCATTTGCACGAGAGCGGACTTGGTTAATATCTGCCATTGCAGATGCAAGGTCACCTTTCCAGTAATAAGCTTCAGCGCGGAGTAAATAAGTTTCAGCTATACGGAATACATACCAATCTGTGTTTGTTCCTCTTGGTGGAGTCCAGTAAGGGTCATTGGCAATCAGGTTTGTCGAATTGATGAAAACCTTATAATGTGGCCATCCAAACCAATGACGGATCGTATCCAGTGCACCGTTTGTAAATCGTGCGGCTACATTAGAACTGTTGTATTCCTGAAGAGGTTTTCCGTAAAGGGCTTTATCTGCTGCATTGCTAGAGTTTTTTAGAGCCGGATTGTTATAAACCAAATCGGTCATGTTCATCCACATGCCGGGTGCATGTCTAAAATCGGTATTATCAGTCCATATATATTTAGTACTGTAGGGTGTACCTCTATAGCGGCCAATGCCTCTACCATACCATCTGGTAAGTGGAAATTCAGCGGTAACCGCATCTGTTATAGCTGTTGCACCAGATGGAGTTTTCACATTTGCAAAATGCCATGCAGGTACACAGTTACGCATCACCTGCGATCCAAAAGCAGTAAAGCCACTAGCCAGGTTATCGCGGTCTATCACTAGTAATAATGCTTCCTTGTTACTAGAAAGTGCTTTATTGTCCATGCGGTGAAGATCCCAGATAACATTTTTGCTGGCATCTGCAGCAGTACTTCCAAAGCGTGTTTTCATCAGGGCATACTGCGTTCCGTTAATGATATTGCTTGCTGATGCAATTGCGTCATCAAAATTGCCTAAAGCCAGGTTTACTTTTGTTAGTAAATGGCTTACAGCACCTTTCGTAACTTCTCCTTTGTTTACATTGTCTAATACCCAGGTTTGAGCGAATAATAGGTCTTCTTTTATTTTCTGAAGTATTACATCGCGTTTTGTAGAGTAGTAGTCATCTTTGGGTGCTACGATATCAACAAGTGGAAAAGGAACATCTCCGAACTGATTTACTAAACGGTAGTAATGGTATGCTCGATAGAAATATGCGGACCCTAGGATCGAATTACGTTCTGCTTCAGAAGTATATTTTACATTATCGATATAAGTGATGATCGTATTGGCATATCGAACGCCTCTGTACTCTTCAAGCCAATACCAACCGATCTTATTAAAATCGGTGTTATTTAACTCAGCGTCGGGTGTGATACGTGTAATCAAATCCTGTGCGGAGGTGCTTTTGTCGGTGGTTCCGTCTACTGCTACATCTGAAAAGATTGATTCTGTAAGTATTGGTGCGGCGTCTCCAAAATATTCCTGTCTCATATTCGCACCCAGCGAATTAAGGGCCGCTTTCATCGCAGCAACGTTGATCAATGATGTTTCTGGGGAATAGGAGGATAGTTGATCTGATTTAAGGTAATCTTTCTTACATCCGTTAGTTCCCAGCAAAATCGCCAAAATCAGTAATAGGGGTAATTTCTTATTCAAGGTTTTCATAATTATTAATCTGATTACAGTGAAATATTAAGTCCTAGTGTATAATATACAGGTGTTGGGCCATCATTTTGAGGATCCCAGTAATTCCAGGTAGGGGAATACACGGCTGCATTATTCACATTCAGATATATTTTAGTACTCTTCATTTTAAGTCTGTTAGACAATTCTTGTGGTACGGAATAAGCAAGTGCAACTGTATTCAGTCTGATAAAGGAGTTATCTCTGAACACATTAAAGGTTGATCCGCTTGTTCCGGAATTGAGCCGTGCATAATCGTTAATTGGGTTAGACGCAGTCCAGTAAGGAATTGCATAAGAGCTTGTGCGGCCTAAGCCTACGCCACCGGGTTGATGTTTTGCCTGGTTAAATTGTTTTTTCTGTCCCCAGTTGGATAGAAGCTGAAAGGAGAAGTCAAAACTCTTTAAAAAGTTGAATTCATTTCGAAGTGCCCAGGTAAATCGTGGTGTAGTATAACCGAGGAATTGTTTGTCCTCATCATTATAGAGATAATTTCCGTCTTTATCTTCCAGTTTAAAGTCGCCGGCTTTTATTCCTTTGTTAAACTTCAACGCTTCTTCCATTTCACTTTCTTGCCATACTCCCAAGATTTTATAGTCCCAGATTACATTGATGTCTTTTCCAATAAACCATCCATTACCAAGATCATTGGCAGGGGTTGCAAGTGCATTAATTGTATTTCGGTTAAGAAAGAAATTTACTGAGGAATTCCAGCTGAATTTATCGGATTTAATGTTTCTGCTGTTCAGACTTATTTCAAATCCTTTGTTCGTTACCTTGGCTAGATTTGAATTTACATTTACGTATCCTGATACGGTTGTAAGTGTTTGTCTGATCAGTAAATCGTTTGTCCTTTTGTCGTAGACATCTATTGAGCCGCTTAATCTGTCATTTAGGAATGAAAAATCAAGACCTGCATTGAAAGATTTTGTTTGTTCCCATTTCAGATTATCATTGCCAATTCTGTTATTAATGATCAGCGTGTTTACCTCGGAAGCTGCTCCGCTAGAATTGACCAGTTGATATTTTCCAATAGTTAACTGGGTTAATGCAGCATAAGGGTCAACGGTATTATTATCAGGATTCCGTAGATCACGGTTACCATTAATACCATAAGATACACGGAGTTTACCATAGCTTAACCAGTTGATTGATTTAAAGAATGGTTCTTCTGTGAAACTCCATGCAAAGGCTGCTGCTGGAAACAGTGCTCTCTTATTGTTTTCGCCAAATACAGAGTAACCGTCTCTACGAACAGATAAAGTCAAGTTATAGCGTTGTAATAAGCTATAATTTAATCTTCCCATTAAAGCATCGCCTGTATAGACTTTATCATCGCTATTTACAGTAGGTTTAATACCACTTGCAAGATTGTGATAACCTAGAAAATCTCCGGGAACAAAGCCTTCATTTCCACCTTGTGTCCACCAGGTTTGATATTTTTCTGCGTTAGCTAAAAGAGTTACATCGAGAGTATGGATCTTGTTGAATGTTTTATTCCACTTCAACAAGTTATCTACCTGCCAATTGTATCTTGTTTCGTTTGCACGGGTCACTGAGCCACCTGGTGTCGTAACGTTGGGGTTTAATGAAGACAAATGATTAAAGGTGCGGTACATATCAATACCAGGACTGAAATTTAACTGGTAAGTAATACCAAAGGGTAAATTTACTTTAGAATAAATGCTTCCAAAAAGAGTGTTTTGCCTATTAAACCTGGAGTTATAAGTCATGTCAAGAAAAGGATTTCTTGCATTTAATCCATTGTCGTCAGTAGGAATTCTGCGTAATGTTCCGTCTGCATTATACATGTCACCATAAGGGGATAATGCGGTCAGTTGAGACCAATCGGCTTCAATTGCTCCTTCATCCCTATCTGCATATTGAAGGTTTATACCAACGGTTAAGAATTTGGCGGCTTTACCTTCCAAATTAACACGAGCTCTGAATGTGCTGAATTCGCCTCCTTTTATCAGGTTTTCGTTTTTAAGATAGCCAAGGGACATATAATAGGAAACTTCTTCCTTTTTTCCTGACATACTTAAAGTATGGTCCTGACGCAATCCGGTTTGGAATATTTCATCATACCAGTTTACTACTTTTCCATTCAGGACGTTGGTTTTCTCATTGGCCACCAGGCCCAGTCTATTGAGCCACAGATCCTGCGGATCTCCGGATTGTCCATTGAGCCATTGGGTTAAAGTCACTCCTTCAGAAAGATTATCAGGGTTGTCATAGAGGTAGGATGCAGTAGCTCCTCCACTTCTCATAACGTCTGCGCGCCAATTTAAGAAGCCGGGGCCGTCATAAACGGCCTGATTACGAGCTAGCTTTGCAATGCCAATATTCGTATTAATGGAGATTGTAGGTGGTCCGGTTTTTCCTTTTTTTGTAGTGATGGCTATCACTCCTGTCGCGGCCTTTGCGCCAAAGACAGCAAGCGAACTGGCGTCTTTCAATACGTCAACTGATTCAATATCATTTGGATTAATATCGGATAGGTCACCGGAATAGATTACCCCATCAAGTACAATTAAAGGGGATGTGCTGGCACTTAGAGATGTTTTTCCGCGGACAAGTAGATCACCACCGCCTTTAGCACTGGTATTGAGACTAACATTCAGACCTGGAATATTTCCTCTCAGCAGGTCGGTGACATTCTGTGGATTTTCATTCTCCAGTTGAGCTGCCTTTACACTTGATACGGAACCTGTGACATCCTTTTTAGTGGCAGTTCCATAACCGATCACCACCACTTCATCTAGCTGTTTGGTGTCTTCTGTTAGCGTAATGTTGATTTCTGATCGGCTCCCTACACTTTGCTCTAGTGTATTAAATCCGACACTGCTAAATACAAGAACTCCATTTGCTGGAACTGGGATTTGAAAATCGCCATTTGCTCCTGTTGAAATTCCTTGAGTGGTTCCTTTTACTTTGATAGATACTCCCGGGATCGGGATACCTCCTTTGTCTTTAACGATTCCTCTTATTGTTCTCTCTTGTGCAAAAGAATGTAAAGTGCACATGAACAGGAATACAATAAAAAATGTAAACTTTCTTCCCATGATTTGTTGGTTATAGATGTAAGAATTTAGAATAAACTGGTTATGATTCTGCGATAAAGATGGAGAGATAAATATTGAATATCAAATATTTTAGCATTAATATTTGATATTCAATATGTTAAGATTTTAAAAATACGCATTAGTAGCACCGGAAACAGATCTAAATACGTTGATTATTAAGTATTTATGAATATCAATTTTAATATGTAATACGCTTGGATCACACTATTAGGTCAAAATAAAAAAATTAGCTAATGAATTGATTATTAGACCTTGTGATGGATTTTAAAAGATGGATTTATGGAAATATGTCAAACAGAAAATATAATTTATCTTTACAAAATCTATAATAATTAGAATATACAAGTAGATAAATTAATTTTTTAAGTTTATTATCCAAAAAGCGAAGCAAAGACATCTTCTATTTTAGAGGAAGTTTTAATTTCAATGGTATATCGGGTAGGATCAATACCTTTTTGATTGTATTTGGAGATGTAGATCTGTTCGAAACCTAGTTTTTGAGCTTCAGCAATGCGGTGTTCAATTCGGTTTACTGCTCTTATTTCGCCTGATAATCCTACTTCTGCTGCAAAGCAAATCTTCGATGAAACGGATATATCTTCATGGGAAGATATTATGGCTACTATAATGCCCAGATCAACAGCAGGGTCTTCCACACGTAATCCACCAGCAATATTTAAAAATACATCTTTTGCGCTTAAGCGGAAACCGCATCGTTTTTCGAGTACAGCCAGCAGCATATTCATTCTTTTTGTATCGAAACCGGTAGCAGAACGTTGGGGAGTGCCATAGGCGGAAGCACTTACGAGTGCCTGTGTTTCGATGAGCATGGGTCTGACGCCTTCTAACATCGCCGAAATGGTGATGCCAGTAAGTTCTTCATCCCGCTGTGAAAGGAGAATTTCTGAGGGGTTAGAGACTTCGCGAAGGCCTACGCCCTGCATTTCATAAATTCCTAGCTCTGAGGCAGAACCAAATCGGTTCTTTACTGCCCGGAGGATCCGATATACATGATGCCGGTCGCCTTCAAATTGAAGTACCGTATCAACCATATGTTCCAGAATCTTTGGTCCGGCTATAGATCCGTCTTTGGTAATATGTCCAATCAGGAAGACTGGGGTAGCGGTTTCTTTTGCAAAGCGCATCAATTCTGCAGCGCATTCGCGTACCTGAGATACACTGCCGGGTGTAGAATCGATATGTGCAGAATGTAGGGTCTGGATCGAATCAATGATGATTAAATCGGGTTCAAGGATTTCTATTTGCTTGAATATATTTTGGGTGGAGGTTTCGGTGAGAATAAATACACCGGTTCCATCTTTAGCAGGTTCGGCTTGAGAGAGTCTTTCGGCCCTCATTTTGATCTGCTGTTCGCTTTCTTCTCCTGAAACGTAGAGGATCTTTTTCCCTTTTAAATTGAGGGCGAGTTGCAGCATGAGTGTGGACTTTCCAATACCCGGTTCTCCGCCTATCAGTACTAATGAACCAGGAACAATGCCACCACCCAATACCCGGTTGAATTCATGGTCAGGAGTGGCTAAACGGCTCTCTTCGGTATAGGCTATTTCATGGATGGCAGATGGTTTTGCAACTCTGGATGTACCTCCGGGACCTTTCCATTCGGGTACAGCAGCGCTGGGCTTTTGAATAATTTCTTCTACAAAAGTATTCCATTGATTGCAGGAAGGACATTTGCCAAGCCATTTTGCTGATTCGTAACCACAGCTTTGACAGAAATATGCTGATTTAATTTTAGCCAATTTGATTTTCTTTGTATTGCGTACGAAAATACAACATGATCAGACAAAAAGATCAATTATTATGATGTGTTTGGGATAGAGGGTTATCAAGACAAAAAAAAGGTTCAAGCAAAAGGTATAATAACCTGCTTGAACCTCTTTTTATATTATAATTTAATTTCTTCCTCTTTAGAATTCGTAAAATGGAATTCTGTCAGATAGTAGGAAGGAGAAGATTTAACTGAAATCCACTTCCCATAGGTAAAAAACCATTTCCATTGACGGGTAATGAATCCTTTTTTAATGTATGCTGCAATGTACGGGTGCACAGAGAGCGCTACACTTTTTTCATTCTGCTCGTTTAAGATATAGTTCAGATTGTTTTCAATGTCATCCATCAATACAATACTGGCCTTAATCTCTCCGGTACCTCCGCATGCAGGGCATTTCTCGTTCGTTACAATGTTCATCTCCGGACGTACACGTTGTCTGGTTATTTGTACCAGTCCAAACTTACTAGGTGGGAGAATCGTATGTTTTGCACGATCAAGTGCCATTTGTTGCTTCAGGTAATCAAAAAGATCTTTCCTGTTGTTGGGCTTATGCATGTCGATAAAATCGACTACCACAATACCACCCATATCTCTCAGTCGCAATTGTCTGGCGATTTCTTTGGCAGCTTCCTTATTGACCATGAAAGCATTCTCTTCCTGGTTTTCCGGACTTGCTGTTCTGTTTCCGCTGTTGACATCAATAACATGTAATGCTTCTGTATGCTCAACCACAAGGTACGCACCTCCAGGGAGGTTAACGGTTCGTCCAAAGGTCGATTTGATTTGCTTTTCTACGCCAAAGTGTTCAAAAATGGACTCTTTGTGTTTGTAAAGCTTTACAATTTTCTCCAACTCAGGCGAAATGTCTTTTACATACATGCGGATCTCTTCATAAATAACCGTGTCGTTAACATGGATATTGGTGAAGTCAGCATTTAAAAGATCACGCAGGATAGTGGACGTTCTGCCCATTTCTCCCAGTATTTTCTTTGAAGGCTCTGTAGCTTCCAGTCTTGTATTGATGAGTTCCCAACGGGCGATCAGATCTAACAGGTCTTTTTGCAATTCAGATACACCTTTTCCTTCGGATACGGTACGTATTATTACCCCAAAGTTCTTAGGTTTTATACTTTCAACAATCTTTTTTAGCCTGGTTCTTTCGGTATTACTTTTTATCTTTTTAGAGATAGAGATGGATTCCGAAAAGGGTACCAGCACTACAAATCTTCCTGCAATAGAAAGATCAGAACTTAAACGTGGGCCTTTAGTTGAAATAGGTTCTTTGGCAATCTGAACGGGCAATAACATATTGCGGTTCAGTACTTCAGAAATTTTACCGGATTTATTGATATCCTCTTCCAGCTTAAAATTATTCAGCAATTTTTCTTTATAACTGCCGTTCTTTACGATCTTCGTCAGCTTTACTAGTGACTGTACCTGAGGCCCCAGGTCAAGATAATGCAAAAAAGCGTCCTTCTCATAACCAACATCAACAAAGGCGGCATTTAACCCGGGCATGATCTTTTTAACCCTCCCAAGGTAAATGTCTCCTACTGCATAATTGTTGTTAATATGTTCTGTGTGAAGTTCTACGAGTTGCTTATCTTGCAGTAAAGCTATAGTTACCCCATTAGGGGCCGAATTTATTATTAATTCCTTTACCAAGCTACCTCTTTTAGTGGCGACTTATTGGGCCGCCAATGTATGACACAAGAATTGATTCATAACACAAGAACCTCCATTCGCGTAAGCGTGGAGGTCTTTTGAACTAAATTATATTAGTTAGACTACTTTTTCTTGTGTCTGTTCTTTCTTAAACGTTTTTTACGTTTGTGGGTAGCCATTTTATGTCTCTTTCTTTTCTTACCGCTTGGCATAGTTTTTAGTTTAAAATGTTTTTATTGTTAATTAATTACTTTTTTAAGGTTTGAATACGTTGGTCTATATACGTGCTGAATCCTGGATCAGCAGCAAGAGTCTTGCTTGTTTCGTAGGCCTGTATGGCTTCCTCTTTTTGTCCCAGGTTTTCATAACATGTGGCCAAATAAAACCAGGCATCGGGAAGTTGTTGTTTTTCCAGAACGTTCTTAAATCGAATAACACCTTTGTCGAACTGGCCTGATTTGATCGAGAACAGGCCGAGGTTTAAATTCGCTTTAACATTTTTTGGATCTTCCTTAACCACTTCCAATAAGAGGGTAATACCTTTCATTGGTTCAGGGGTGCCGCTTACATAAGCTACACCTAATCCTGTTTTAGCATCTAAGCTTTTTGGATTTAAATCCAGTGCTTTCTGATAAGAAACAAGTGCTTTGGCAACCAATGCAGGTTGAATTAAGGTATCTTTCGTTGAGCTATATGCGCTGGTAAATAGATCACCAGTTTTAAGCCATGCAGAAAGCGTGTTTTCCTTTTCAGCAATTTGTTCATTGTAAAAAGCACTTGGAGCGGGTTGATTTACATCATCCCATTTTTGAGCAATTTGTTTAAGAAGGCTAAACCTCTCTGGCTCTCCGGCAGATTTAATGGAGGATTCCAGAGAAGATATCTGATCTGATAGGTTAGCATTTAACGCTTGCTTAGCAGTAGTAGAAACACTTTCGACGCTTACTAATGGAAGTTGAGACGCTTTTTCGGCTGCTTCGCCAGAATGTTGTCCCTCGTTTCCTTTTTTAAGCCCCTTAATGTCTAATGAGAGCAGAAGTCCCATTAACACCACCACTAAACCAATTACAGCTATCTGCTTTCCTTTTATCATTCTTCAGAAATTATGCTTCTGCTGCTGATTTTGCTTCTTCAGCTGCTGCTGCAAGTTTGGTTACATTACCGTTTTTTACTTTTTCAACAAATACTTTTGCTGGTTTGAAGCTTGGTACATAATGCTCAGGAATAATGATGGCTGTGTTCTTTGAAATGTTACGCGCTGTCTTTGTTGCTCTTTTTTTCACAACAAAGCTCCCAAAGCCTCGTACATACACATTTTCTCCATTTACCATAGAGTTTTTAATTACTTTAAAAAATGCTTCTACCGCTTCCTGCACATCTAGCTTTTCGATTCCGGTTTTGGTGGATATCTCTGCGATAATTTCTGCTTTAGTCATATCTTATTATGTTAACTTTTTACGTAAACTCTTAATTGTTTTGGGGTTGCAAAAGTATTAGTTTAATTCGTAATCATAAAATAAAAACATTTATTTTTCTTTTAACTTCTAAAATGCCAGATACATACCACGAATAAATCGTGTTTTTATTTTGCTAATTTAGGTTAAATAGTCTGTATATCTGTGTTCTGTGCACTTTTGAGCACTTTATATTGCTGCAAATGTGATATTTGTATTTTTATTGTTATTTCTTTCAAACACCTGAATATCCTGCTCATGTCGGTGGCAAATTTCCAATTTTGATTGATTGGACGTCAGATTCCTGATGTCTCATTTAAATTTTGATACTTTTTATCACCTTTGCATAATGCAGTTTATTGATGAAATAATGGGGTGGTATCAGCAGAATAAACGTGATCTTCCATGGCGAAATACCAGTGATCCTTACGTGATTTGGCTCTCTGAAATCATCCTTCAGCAAACCCGTGTAGAGCAGGGTATGCCTTATTTTAATCGTTTTCAGGAGAAATATCCTGCGGTTGCTGATTTTGCTGGTGCTGCAGAAAATGATATTTTGAATCTTTGGCAGGGACTTGGTTATTATTCCAGAGGAAGAAATATGCATGCTACGGCACAGCTTGTGATGGAAAATCATGGGGGGCTTTTCCCAACCAGGTATGATGATTTGATTCAATTGAAGGGCATTGGAGAATATACGGCTGCTGCCATATCGTCTTTTTCTGTCAATGAGCCCAGAGCGGTTGTTGATGGAAACGTTTTTAGACTCCTTTCTCGTTATTTTGGCATTAAAGAGGTGATTAATAGTTCCCAGGGTAAGAAAATATTTACTCAACTGGCCAATGAGGTCATGAATAAAGAGCAACCTGGGTTAAGCAACCAGGCGATGATGGAATTTGGTGCTCTTGTGTGTAAACCTAAATCTCCTGATTGTGTAATTTGTCCGCTTAACCAGGATTGTTATGCCTTGAAACAGGGCGAAATTGGAAATCTTCCTGTAAAAAAGAAAGGTGGCAGTTCCCGCTCGAGGTATTTCAATTATGTGGTTGTTTTGAAGGATAACGCGGTGCTGATGAATAAAAGGGGACCTAAGGATATCTGGGAGAATCTATACGATTTTCCTTTGTTTGAAACGGATACTGCTCTTGATGCTCCTGCTGTTTTAGCCTTGCCCGAATTTGTAGAAATCTTTGGTGCGAATGTTAGGCCAGAATCGGTATATCGCTCGGCAAAACATCTCTTGAGCCATCAAACTATATATGCTCAATTTATTGTCATTCAAGATTTTAACTTAACACTAGCGCAGAAAGTAAACTGGTCGTATATCCGTTTTGATGATTTGGAAAAGATGGCTCAACCAAAAATAATTTTCTCCTTTCTAAGAAACTTAGTACATTGACGCGACTAATAAAAAATTAAATTATGGCGGGAGTAAATAAAGTAATATTGGTTGGACATCTGGGTAAAGATCCTGAGGTCCGGCATTTAGAAAATGGGACAAGTGTGGCTAGTTTTACCTTAGCGACCTCGGAAAATTATACGAGAGATGGCAAGAAAGTTGAACAAACCGAATGGCATAATATTGTAGTTTGGAGGGGTTTAGCAGATGTAGCAGAAAAATACCTGAAGAAGGGTGAATTGATTTATGTGGAAGGTAAACTTAGAACCCGCTCTTATGATGATAAGAATGGAGTTAAGCGTTATCAGACAGAAGTTGTAGCCGATAATTTTACCATGTTGGGCAAAAAGAGTAGCTCTGGAGATGAACAATCTAATAGTACTGATGAGAAGAACACCTCTAATCACCAGGAACCAGCAGTAGATTTCGCTCCTGATACTTCGGATGATTTACCCTTCTAAAAGCAAGCATAAAGGGTAGAAATATGATAATCTGCCCTTTGTGTTCAATTTCTTGATCCCACATTTCGTTGTTTATTGACTTGCAGATGAATAAAAACACGAATGATTATATGATACTAAAATTAAAATCAATAATTTTGTATGGTATTAATAAGTTTTACCAAGTAAGTCATATCGAAATGAACAAGTCTCTTTTTAACATTACTACGGCATCCCCAGCTATGATTGGGCATGTTACTGTTGTGATAGGTGAAAAGAATATCAATGCAAAGTTGGTGTTCAGACACCGACGACCCTTTATGCCAAGGGTTTGAAAACTATAATGAATTCCCCCTCTCTAGATTCTGCTTCCCGCAGAATTCAATTAACAATTTTTCTGAAAAACTAAAGACGTCATAGTCTTCATCCGTGAAGAGCGGATTTTCATAAAATGAACGAAAAAGATTTCTCTGTAATAGTAGCTTCTGAATTGCATACCAGTTATGCCGAACAGATATGTGATGAAATGGCAGAATCCGCGAAAGCTCGTGGAACCGGAATAGCACGTAGAAGTCCCGAATACGTGGCCAATAAAATGCGTGAAGGAAAAGCTGTCATCGCGATTCATCAGGATGGTACATGGGCTGGGTTTTGTTATATCGAAACTTGGGGACATGAAGGATTTGTGGCCAACTCAGGTTTGATTGTCAATCCCCCTTACCGTAAATGTGGCCTAGCTAAAGCCATAAAGAATAGAATATTTAAACTTTCAAGGGAAAAATACCCTGACTCTAAGATCTTCGGTTTAACTACCGGTCTTGCTGTAATGAAAATTAACTCAGAACTTGGGTATGAACCGGTAACTTATTCCGAACTTACACAAGATGAGAAATTTTGGAGTGGCTGCAAGAGTTGTGTGAATTTTGATATTCTAACCATGAAGGAAAGAAAGAATTGTCTGTGTACAGCAATGCTTTATGATCCTGTGGAAAAAATGAAAGAGCTTGAAGAAAAGCAAAGGTTGCAAGACGAAAAGCTAAATAAGGTAACGCGCAAGTCGTCGTTATTTGAACGTATAGAAGAAAAACTAAAGGGATCGGCAAAGATGCTGTATACCGCTGTTCTTCATTCTTAACGTATTGGGTGTCAGTTGCAGACATCATGATCATATAAATTACTGAAATGAAAAAGAAAGTTGTTTTAGCCTTTAGTGGTGGATTAGATACTTCATACTGTGCTATTTATTTATCCCGCGATCTTGACCTTGAAGTACATTCGGTTATTGTAAATACCGGAGGTTTTAACAAGGAAGAACTGGATCTGATTGAAAAAAAGGCTTATGCTCTAGGTGTGACTTCTCACCATGCAGTAGATGCAGTTGAAGGCTATTATAACAGTTCATTGCGCTATTTAATTTATGGTAATGTATTGAAAAATAACACCTATCCACTTTCTGTAAGTGCTGAAAGGGTTACGCAGGCCACTGCTATAGCAAATTATGCGAAAGATGTTCATGCAGACTTTGTTGCTCACGGAAGTACAGGTGCAGGTAATGATCAGGTTCGTTTTGATATGATCTTCAATATCCTGATTCCTGGAGTGGGTATTATTACACCGATTCGTGACTTGAAGTTAAGCCGTGATGAGGAGATTGAGTATTTGCATCGTCATGGTGTAGAGATCAATGCGGAAAAGGCTAAATATTCAATTAATAAAGGGATTTGGGGAACATCTGTTGGGGGTAAAGAAACCTTGACATCAAACGGCATGTTGCCTGAAGAAGCATGGCCTACTCAGGTTACTAAAACAGATGCAGAGAACCTGGAGCTGGAATTTATTAAGGGTGAGCTTACATCTGTCAATGGCGTACATTACGATCATCCGGTGCAGGCTATTCAGGCTTTACAGGTTATTGCGGCTCCATTTGGAATAGGTCGTGATATACACGTAGGAGATACCATTATTGGAATTAAAGGACGTGTTGGTTTTGAAGCCGCTGCCCCAATGGTCATTATCAAAGCGCATCATGCTCTGGAAAAACATACTTTAACCAAGTGGCAGTTAAGCTGGAAAGATCAGTTGTCGATGTTTTATGGCAACTGGATGCATGAAGGTCAGTTTCATGACCCTGTTATGCGTGATATTGAAGCTTACCTGAGCAACTCACAAAAGACGGTTAACGGAAAAGTATTTATTCAATTATTGCCTTACCGCTTTGTTGTGCTGGGAATTGAATCAGATAATGATTTAATGAGCAGTAAGTTCGGTAGTTATGGTGAAATGAATGAAGGTTATACCGGAGATGACGTAAAGGGATTTTCTAAAATATTTGGTAACCAGGTATCGATCTGGCATAAAGTAAATGCCTCCAATTCCTGATTGACAGGCTTAAGATAGAAGAATGAAGAAAATTAAAGCCGGAATTGTCGGTGGTGCCGGCTATACAGGGGGAGAACTTCTCCGTTTACTGGTCAATCACCCCCAAGTGGAAATCACTTTCGTACATAGCAACAGTAATGCTGGGAACCTTATTTCGGATGTGCATACTGATCTTACAGGCGATACTGACCTGGTGTTTACTCAGGAGCTCACACAAGAAATTGATGTTCTTTTTCTATGTGTAGGTCATGGTGATGCAAGGAAGTTTCTGGAGAGCCATGAGATACACAGTAATATTCATTTAATTGACTTAAGTCAGGATTTCAGGTTGAGCAACAATGCAACTTATAAAGGAAGTGAATTCGTTTACGGACTCCCTGAACTGCAACGTGATGCTATTAAAAAGGCACAACATATTGCTAATCCGGGATGTTTTGCTACTTGTATTCAGCTGGCTTTACTGCCTTTAGCTGCTGCAGGTGTGTTGACCGATGAGGTGCATATTTCAGCTACTACAGGGTCTACAGGTGCGGGTCAGAGTTTAAGTCAGACTACCCATTTCAGCTGGAGGAACAATAATGCTTCCGTTTATAAAGCATTCGAACATCAGCATTTAAATGAAATTACGCAATCGCTTCAACAGGCAGGGTCATCACTAAACAAAGATCAACTTAACTTTATTCCTTATCGGGGTGACTTTCCAAGAGGGATCATCGCATCTGTATATACCAAGTGTTCTTTAACACAAGAAGAGGCAGTAAACCTTTTTGAGTCGTACTACAAAGAGCATCCCTTTACACATTTGTTGAAAAAGAATATTGATTTGAAGCAAGTAGTCAATACCAATAAATGTTTCCTGTATGTAGAGAAACATGGCGACAAGTTATTGATTGTGAGTATTATTGATAATCTGTTAAAAGGAGCATCAGGACAGGCGGTTCAAAACATGAATCTTATTTTCGGACTGGATGAACAGGCCGGATTAAAGTTAAAAGCAGCAGCTTTTTAAATATTGAGAGATGAAATTATTCGACGTATATCCATTAAACCCTATTGAAATTGTAAAAGGCAAAGGAAGCCTGGTATGGGATAATAATGGGCAAGAGTACCTTGACCTTTACGGTGGTCATGCGGTTATATCAATTGGTCACACGCATCCGCATTACGTAGAACGACTTACCGATCAGCTGAATAAAATTGGCTTTTATTCCAACTCTATTCGTATCAGAGGACAGGAAGAATTAGCAGAAAAGCTTGGTCATGTTTCTGGAAAGGTTGATTATCAACTTTTTTTATGTAATTCAGGAGCGGAAGCAAATGAGAATGCGCTAAAGCTGGCTTCGTTTTATAATGGAAGAAAAAAGGTTATTGCATTTAAAGGAGCTTTTCATGGGCGGACTTCACTAGCTGTATCCTGTACAGATAATCCGAAGATCATTGCACCTGTGAACGAAACCGATCATGTGGTGTTTTTGCCACATAACGACTTGGAAGCATTGCAGGATGCTTTTACTACCTATGGAAACGAAATCTGTGCCGTCTTAATAGAAGGTATTCAGGGCGTTGGAGGGATCAGACCTGCCACCAATGAATTTTTGCAATTAATCCGTTCTTTATGTGATCAGTACAATGCGGTATATGTTGCTGATTCCGTACAGTGTGGTTATGGCCGTTCAGGTAAATTCTATTCTCATGATTATGCAGGAGTAAATGCTGATGTATATACGATGGCTAAAGGTATGGGCAATGGTTTTCCGGTTGCGGGTATTTCTATTGCGCCTAAGTTTAAACCATGGCATGGCATGCTGGGTACTACTTTTGGTGGTAATCATTTGGCCTGTGCTGCAGCGCTATCTGTTCTGGAAGTTATTGAGCAGGATCATCTGATGGGAAACGCCGCTTCAATAGGGGCATACCTTACCGAAGAATTAAATAAGTTCAAGCAGGTAAGAGAAGTAAGAGGCCGGGGATTAATGATCGGCATTGATCTTCCTGAAGAGCTTTCTCATGTGAAGAAGGAATTATTATTTAAACATCATATTTTTACAGGAGAGGCTAAACCTAATGTAATCCGTTTATTGCCTGCTCTGAATTTAACTAAAGCTCATGCGGATCAATTTCTTGATGCATTTGGCCAGGTATTAAACGCTTAATTATTCATTTTGCTGCTTAAGGCAATTACTCTTTTAAAATGAAATTATTTACTTCCGTTCATGATGTTCCCAATGTAGACGAGCTTGTTAAAGAAGCTCTTTCTTTAAAAACTGATCCTTATGCACTACAACATATTGGAAAGAATAAGACTTTAGGACTTATCTTTTTAAATCCTAGTTTACGTACCCGTTTGAGTACTCAAAAAGCGGCTATGAACCTGGGGATGAATGTGATGGTGATGAATATGGATAAGGAAGGCTGGGCATTGGAAACAAGGGATGGAGTAATCATGAATGGTACTACAGTGGAGCATATCCGTGAAGCTGCAGCTGTGATTGGTGAGTATTGCGATATCATGGGTCTTCGCTCTTTTCCTACTTTAAAGGACCGGGAAGCAGATTATAGCGAAGACATCTTCAATAAGTTTATTAAATACAGCAACATTCCTGTGGTAAGTCTGGAAAGTGCTACTCGTCACCCCCTTCAGAGTTTTGCTGACCTGATCACTATTCAGGAATATAAAAAAACGGCTCGTCCTAAGGTAGTATTATCCTGGGCTCCTCATATTAAACCTTTGCCTCAGTCTGTACCTAATTCCTTTGCCGAATGGATGTGTCGTGCTGAAGCAGAAGGAATGATAGATTTTGTCATCACTCATCCCAGGGGATATGAACTGGCAGAAGAGTTTACGCCTAATGCAACGATTATTTACGATCAGGATGAAGCATTGAAAGATGCGGACTTTATATATGTGAAGAACTGGTCCAGCTATCAGGACTATGGTAAGATTTTACCAGGTGGTGAGGGATGGATGTTAGATTTAGAACGCCTTAAAATAACCAATCAGGCTAAAGTAATGCATTGTTTGCCGGTAAGAAGAGATTTGGAACTTTCATCAGAAATCCTGGATAGCGCTGAATCTTTGGTAATCAAGGAAGCAGGAAACCGCCTATGGGCAGCACAAACGGTATTAAAGAACCTTTTAACCTCTTTGTAAATCGGCTAATGGAATTATATGTTATCAAGATAGGGGGCAATGTAATTGACAACTCCGAGAACCTGCATCATTTTCTGAAAGACTTTTCTGCTCTAAAGGGGTATAAGATTCTTGTTCATGGAGGAGGAAAAATTGCAACAGACCTCTCTCATAGCATGGGTATTGAGCCTAAACTGGTGGATGGCAGAAGGATAACAGATATTGAAACGTTACGGGTGGTGACGATGGTTTATGCTGGACTGATCAATAAAAACATTGTGGCACAACTTCAACGCTATTCCTGCAACGCAATAGGACTAACCGGAGCGGATGCCAATTTGATTAAAGCGACGAAAAGACCCGTTAAAGATATTGACTATGGTTTCGTAGGCGATTTATCTGATACCTCAGTTGATGAGGAGAAATTAAGTACTTTATTGAAATCAGGTATTGTTCCTGTCTTTTCTGCCATTACGCATGATGGAGAAGGCCAGCTGCTGAATACCAATGCAGATACAATTGCTTCTGCTTTGGCTGTAGCGCTATCCTCTTTATATGAGGTGAGCCTGGTTTACTGTTTTGAGAAAAAGGGTGTACTTTTAGATGTGGATGATGATCTTTCGGTTTTAAGAGAGATTAATACAGCTGAATTCAAAAAACTTAAAGAAGATAATGTGATTGCCGGGGGTATGTTGCCTAAGCTTCATAATGCTTTTCAGGCCATTGAGAAAGGAGTGACTGAAGTTTATATAGGGAAATCGGATGAGCTTCAATTGCTGGGAAAAGAATCATTCGGCACTCGGTTATTCGCTTAAATTGCTGATACAGCCATTATGGAATGAAAATATTAAATTATGATTGCCTTTTGAATACGCGGACAAAGAAAATATTTTAGATATTGAAACTACTTAGAAAGATATCCATACTTAGAAATAATTTCACTGTTTATTCAGCAATTGAAAAGTTTAGGATAGCATCAAGGTTAATAGAGGCAATTCAACAAAATCAATGCAGTTAACTGATTAGAATGGCATATTAACAGAAGCAATTTAGTATAATCAATGCAATAGTTCAGATAGACATCCGTATTAGGAATAATGGGTTGATTACTAAGTAATTGCAATTGCTCAGAAAGGCATCATTACAAAAAGTAATAAGTTAATATCTAAGCAATTACAACTGCTCAGATAAACATCAAAATGTAATAAAATTCAGTAAACGCAAAGCAATTAAAACGGCTCAGAAAAGTATCAATATTTAATAATATAGTCTGATGAAAAATATACATGGAAACATTGCAATACTAGGAAGTGGAAATATAGGTCTTTCACTTGCTTATGGCTTAGTGAAAGCAGATTACCAGGATGCAGCATCTATATTATTAACCAGACGGAATGTCTCTCACCTCACAGAGCAGGCTCAAATGGGTTATCAGGTTTCTGCTAATAATCCAGAAGCAGTAAAAAATGCCTCTATTGTGATCCTTGCGGTTCTGCCACAACAGTTGGATGGCCTTTTACATGAAATTCAGCCCGTAATTGATGCAAGCAAACACCTTGTTATTTCTGTTATTTCAGGAGTGAGCTGTAAAGATATTAAAGCAAAGTTAGGTCACGATGTACAGGTTGTACGGGTTATGCCCAATACGGCCATTTCAATCGGACAGTCTATGACCTGTATTGCTTCTGATAATGCATCAACAGAGCAGGTTGCATTAGTGCAGAGCATGTTTGAAACCGTAGGTTCTGTAGTGGTTATTAATGAAGACCTGATGACTTCAGCAACTGCATTGTGCGCTTGTGGTATCGCTTTCTTTTTGAGAGCGATAAGGGCAGCATCGCAAGGCGGGGTAGAGATTGGATTTCATGCAGATATAGCCTTGAAGATGGCGGTTCAGACCGCTAAGGGTGCTGCCGATTTGTTATTGCAACATCACAGTCACCCTGAGCAGGAAATTGATAAGGTAACCTCTCCTAAGGGATGTACAATAGCCGGATTGAACGAAATGGAACATCAGGGATTTAGTTCCTCGCTAATCAAGGGAATAAAACTTTCCGCAGTTAAAGCCGGAGAACTATATATTGAAAGTAAGTAGGATGGTTAATCAACTTGGGTCTGAAAGTATAAGCTTACTCAAAGAGCTGATTGCAATTCCCTCTTTAAGCAAAGAGGAACAAGGCACTGCAGCTCTGCTTGAAGGTTTTTTTTTATCGCATTCCATTCCATTTCAAAGGAAAGTAAACAACATTTGGGCCTATAACCTTCACTTCGATCCTTTAAAACCAACCATACTACTTAACTCACATCATGACACGGTGAAACCTAATATGGGTTATAACAGGGATCCTTTTTCTGCAGATGTAGAAGATGGAAAATTGTATGGACTGGGAAGTAATGATGCTGGAGGGGCATTAGTATCCCTAATAGCTGCATTCAGGCATTTCTATACTGAAACAGGCTTACGTTATAACCTTTGTCTGGCTGCAACTGCAGAGGAAGAAATTTCGGGACTTAACGGAATTGAATTGATTATCCCTGATTTAGGTAAGCTTGATTTTGCTCTGGTTGGCGAACCAACACAAATGCATTTGGCTATTGCGGAAAAGGGATTGATGGTACTCGATTGTACAACAACTGGTAAAGCAGGGCATGCCGCAAGAGAAGAGGGCGATAATGCGATCTACAAGGCCCTTAAAGATATTGAATGGTTTCGCACATTTCGCTTCCCTTTAGAGTCGGATGTTTTTGGTCCTGTTAAAATGTCGGTAACGATCATCAATTCAGGCTCTCAGCATAATGTTGTACCTGCTACTTGTACCTTTACTGTTGATGTGCGGGTTACAGATGTTTATACCATGGAAGAGGTATTGGAAATCATCAGATCTCATGTTTCTTGTACCGTAAAAGCCAGATCTTTACGACTTAAGCCTTCATCAATTGATAAAAGCCACCCTATTGTACAGGCAGGTATTGATCTTGGTAGAGAAACCTACGGATCCCCTACAACAAGCGATCAGGCATTACTAAATATTCCATCGCTTAAGATAGGACCAGGTGATTCTGGACGCTCCCACATGGCAGACGAATATATTTTTGCCAAGGAGATCGAAGAGGGAATTGCACTATATATAGCCTTATTAAATAAAATAATATACTAATAAGGATTTTTAATATACATTACTTAACAAAATAATAGACTAGATGAAGCTTTGGCAGAAAGATAAAGAAGTGTCCGGATCGGTAGAGAAGTTTACGGTAGGCAAAGACCGCGAATTAGATCAATTCCTGGCAGAAGCTGATGTGCTGGGTTCGCTGGCACATACCAGAATGCTGGAAAGTATTGGCCTCCTTAACAAAGAAGACCTGGATGCTGTTCAAAAAGGACTTAAAATTATCTATCAGGATATTCAGGACGGCAAGTTTACTATCGAGGAAGGTGTTGAAGATGTGCATTCTCAGGTAGAGCTACAACTTACCAAACACATTGGTGATGCGGGTAAGAAAATCCATAGTGGCCGTTCAAGAAATGACCAGGTGTTAGTGGATCTAAAGCTGTATTTCCGTTCCGAAATTAGGAATATGGTAGATAATACCACTCTTCTATTTAATTTACTGATCGAGTTAAGCGAGACACATAAAGAAAAACTTTTACCCGGATATACACACCTTCAAATCGCTATGCCCTCTTCTTTTGGCTTGTGGTTTGGTGCCTATGCAGAAAGTCTGGCCGACGATATGGAGCTTATGCTTGCTGCCTGGAAAATCTGCAATAAAAACCCTTTAGGCTCTGCTGCCGGATATGGATCTTCCTTTCCACTGAACCGTACCATGACAACAAAACTTCTCGGATTTGATTCCATGAACTATAATGTTGTTTATGCACAGATGGGTAGAGGTAAAACGGAACGGATCCTCGCTCAGGCGATGTCTTCTGTTGCCGCTACACTGGCTAAACTTGCCATGGATGTTTGCCTGTTTATCAATCAGAATTTTGGTTTTATTAAATTCCCGGATGAACTGACAACAGGATCGAGCATTATGCCCCATAAAAAGAATCCTGATGTATTCGAACTCATTCGTTCCCGTTGTAATAAGATTCAGGCCATGCCGAATGAGATTGCAATGATGACGACTAACCTGCCTTCAGGTTACCACCGAGACCTTCAGTTATTAAAGGAAAGTCTTTTCCCTGCTTTTATTTCTTTGAATGAATGCCTCGAAATGACCGCTTTTATGTTGAAGCATATCACCATAAAAGCAGATATTCTTGAAGACCCTAAATATGCCTACCTTTTTAGTGTCGATGCCGTGAATGAGGAAGTTCTAAATGGAATGCCCTTCCGCGAAGCATATAAAAAAGTGGGTTTAGCGATTGAAAGTGGTAATTTTAAAGCCCCGGCATCCGTTAAGCATGTCCATGAAGGAAGCATTGGCAATTTATGTAATCAGGAAATTACAGATTCATTTCATGCTGTTGTAGCAAATTTTAACTTTACCAAAGTAGAAGCGGCCATTAAAGCCCTTGTATCTTAACCAAATATATCATCTATAATGAGTGTATCACGTTTAGCAAAAAAATTAAAAGGCTCAGAAATTATTAAAATTGCAGGAGAGATCAATGAACTTAAAAAGCAAGGGCAAAAGATCGCTAATTTAACTATTGGCGACTTTGATCCTTCTCTTTTCCCTATTCCTGAAGCACTGAAGGATGGCATTAAAAAGGCTTACGATGAGCATAATACCAATTATCCTCCCGCTGATGGAATTCTGCCTTTAAGGGAAAATATCAGCAGTTACCTGAAGAATACGTATGCATTAGATTTCAATATCAATCAAATTCTTGTTTCCTGTGGTTCTCGTCCGCTCATCTATTCGGCTTATATGGCTTTGGTTGATCCGGGTGATAAGGTGATCTATCCAGCTCCATCATGGAACAATGATCATTATAGTTCCCTGGTTGGCGCTGTACCTGTTGCTGTGACTACTAGTCCCGACAATAATTTCATGCCCTCAGCCGAAGATCTTCGTCCTCATGTAAAGGGTGCTACCTTACTGGCATTATGCTCTCCTTTAAATCCAACAGGAACCATGTTTACTAAAAAGGATCTGGAAGAGATTTGTGATCTTGTATTAGAGGAAAATAGTCAGCGTGAGCCAGGTACAAAACCTTTGTATGTAATTTATGACCAAATCTATTCGATGCTAACCTTTGGGAAACATGTTCATTATGATCCAGTTTCTTTACGGCCGGCAATGAAGGACTATGTGATCTATGTAGATGGTGCCTCTAAATGTTTTGCCTCTACAGGCGTGCGTGTAGGTTGGGGCTTTGGTCCTGCCGAAGTAATTGAAAAGATGAAAATCCTGGTGATGCACATGGGCGCGTGGGCTCCTAAGCCTGAGCAATTTGCAATGGCTGCATTTTTACAGAATAAAGAAAAGGTACAAGAGTTTCTATTAGGCTTTAAACTAAAGATTCAGGATAGCTTAAATACGATTTATACTGCCTTTAAGCAATTCAAGGAAGATGGGTTGAATGTAGATGTAATTGAACCGATGGGAGCGATATACTTAACCCTAAAGATCGATTATGCAGGTAAGACCACCCCTGATGGTAAGGTGCTAAAAGATAGTGAGGACATCAATTTCTACCTGATTAAAGAAGCTAAAGCCGCTTTCGTTCCCTTCTCCGCCTTTGGTGCCGACAGCTCTGTGAACTGGTTCAGAGCTTCTATAGGTGCTTGCTCTTTAACTGATATCAATGAAATGCTTCCCCGTGTAAAAGAAGCATTATTGAAATTGAAATAACTATATTAACTCATGTGGACCTTATGGTTCTCATGAGCTTTTACCCTTCCAGCAGAAATACGATTAACTCTTTAGGACCATGTGCTCCTAATACTAATGTTTTTTCAATGTCGGCCGTACGGCTTGGTCCTGTAACTGCCGATATCATGGAAGGAAGATCCGTGTCATACTTTGTTTTAAGTAGCTTAAAGGCATCTTTAAGGTCCAACACCAGCTGCGAAGTATAGGCCACAACAATATGGCAATGCGGATAAATACTCAATCTTCTTCCTGCTGCATTTCCGTTGGATACAATTACACTTCCGTTTCTTGCAACCAAAGATTCACATAAAGTGATCCCTACTTCCGCCTGAGCGATAAAGTCAGTATCGGTACTGTAAAACGGAAATTCAAAGTGTTCAAGTACTTTTTGAAGAGGCGGTTCCCAGCAATATATTTTTCTCCAGCCTTTTTCGTCTGCTAGCAAAAGTAAGTTTTCAACAAACTGCAGTTCATCTTCGCAGAAAACAAACTTTCCTGCTACCAAGCTAAGTTGTTCAGCAAATAAGACATCAAGATAGTCGGTATAAGGTTCATATACAGAAGTATCTTCAAGAGTTGGATACGGATTATCCCGCTTTTCAAGCAAAGCTTTCCGTATTTTCTTGAGCATTTTTTCTTTAGAAGTAGTCTCTTTCATTTGGTGCTACGAAGATCAATATAATTTTAATATAGGCAGATAAAATTTAAATAAATAAGGGTTGCTTCGTATTCGAAACAACCCTTATTTATTTAAATTTCAAAAGAATGCATGTAAAAACAAGCCTCCTTTTATAATTACATACTAAGATGCTTCATCTGGTTTTAAAACAGCCGAATTGTTTGAATCTGTTTTTTGAAGTGGTTGTGTTGAATCTCCAAAAGGTTCAGGATGTAAGTTCTCCGCTACCAAAGTCTGGTCGCCGGTATCATCTCCATTCACAAATTCATCATATGTTGTTCTGCTGCTGAAAGGTCTTTTTCCTAAAATTTCTTCCAAATCACTTTGGAATAAAATTTCCTTTTCTAGTAATTTACTAGCCAGTTTTTCTAGTCCTTCGCGTTTCTCAACAAGCAAATCTTTCGTTCTGTCATAAGCTGACTTAATTAGGATACGAACTTCAGAGTCTATCAGCTCACCTGTAGTTTCAGAATACGGTTTGATAAACTGCTGATCCTGGTGATTAAATGAAATGTTACCTACTTTTTCATTCATACCATAAACAGATACCATTCCGTAAGCCAGATTAGTGATCCGTTCCAGGTCATTCTGAGCACCAGTAGAGATCTTGTTGAATACAATATCCTCAGCTACACGACCACCAAGTGTCATACACATGCTATCTGTAAGCTGCTCTGTGGTATAAAGGAACTGTTCTTTTGGTAAATACTGCGCATAACCTAAGGCAGCAACACCACGAGGAACAATAGATACCTTAACCAATGGATCGGCATGCTCAAGGAACCATCCTGCAATAGCATGTCCCGCTTCATGATAAGCAACAATAAGCTTCTCTTCTGGAGAGATGATCTTGTTCTTTTTCTCTAACCCACCAATTACACGGTCAATTGCATCCTGAAAATCATGCATGTCCACCGCTGTTTTGTTTCTACGTGCAGCAATTAAGGCAGCCTCATTACAAACATTCGCAATTTCAGCTCCCGCAAAACCTGGTGTTTGTGCAGAGAGCTTTTTAGGGTCTACTTCTTCGGCTAGTTTAAGAGGGCCAAGGTGAACTTTAAATATTTGTTCACGACCAACTAAATCGGGTTTATCAATAGATATTTGTCTGTCAAAACGTCCTGGGCGCAATAGAGCGGAGTCAAGCACGTCAGGTCTGTTGGTAGCTGCAAGGATTATGATCCCCGAATCGGTACCAAAACCATCCATTTCAACCAACAATTGATTCAGTGTATTTTCTCGCTCATCATTACCCCCAACAATGTTGTTTTTCCCTCTGGCACGGCCAATAGCATCAATTTCATCAATAAAGATGATACATGGTGCCTTTTCTTTAGCCTGTTTAAATAAGTCACGTACTCTGGAAGCACCAACCCCTACAAACATTTCAACGAAATCTGATCCGGATAGAGAAAAGAAAGGAACCTGTGCTTCTCCTGCTACAGCCTTAGCTAGTAGCGTTTTACCAGTTCCTGGTGAACCTACTAAAAGTGCTCCCTTAGGTATTTTACCCCCTAGGTTAGTGTATTTCTGAGGATTCTTTAGGAAATCCACAATTTCCATGACTTCAAGTTTCGCTTCTTCAAGACCTGCAACATCATTAAAGGTAACAGATACTTGTGCTTCTTTATCGAACAGGGTCGCTTTTGATTTTCCAATATTGAAAATCTGACCACCTGCACCACCACCTGCACCACCGCCCATACGGCGCATAATAAAGATCCAGAATCCAATTAGTAATAAAACCGGAAGAATGATGGACATAAACCAACTTGCCCAGAAATTCTCACGTGTGCTAAACTTCAGCGGAGTACGTTGATTGGCTGGCAAATCTTTTTCGGCTTCTTTTAATTTGGCTTGAAGTCCGTCAAACGAACCGTCAGTAAACTTATACTGAGGAGTTGCAGCGGTATTTTTCATACTAAGATTATCCTGAGGGCGGACATCTTTGTACTTAGCCTCTTTTAGCCTGTCTGGTTTGATAAAAACTTCGGCAACAACATAGTCATTGCTTTTATATGCCTCAATTCTTTCTACGTCCCTTGGTTTAAGGTACTCTGTTTCGAACTGCTGGTAACTGATTTCTTTAATAGTCTGACTATTAAAAAACCATTGTACAACAAAAAGAAGCAGAATAATTCCTGCATATACCCACATGATATTAAACCGCGGTGGTTTAGGAACTAATTTCTTTCCTGTCTTTTTGATAAACCCTTTTTTATTATCGGTATTTACGTCTTTCATTTTTGAATATTATTTAAACAAATTTTAGGCACTTTGATAGTGCATAGTCTCAGCATCTCCCCACAACTCTTCGATACCGTAATATTCGCGTTTATCAGTTTTAAAAACATGTATAACTACGTCCACATAGTCCAAAAGGATCCATTCGCCATGTTGAAGGCCTTCAACTCTTAAGGGCCATTCACCGGTCACTTTATAGACCTCATCTTCAATGCTTTTTGTGATTGCTTTAACCTGGGTGGTTGATTCCGCATGGCAGACTACAAAATAATCTGCAACAGAACTATTAATATTTCTTAAATCTAATCTTACTATTTGATTTCCTTTTTTTTCCTGAATTCCAAATATGGCCAGTTCTGAAATGTAAGTAGATTCGTTAACTCCTTTGTTTTTTATCATTAAAAAAAATTAAGTTTGGCAATATTAGTCTTTAAACATTTTGCAAAATAACACAATTTCAGGATTATTTATAGGTCAAAATCTTATCTCTCTGAAGAGTGTCGATTCTACCAACAATTATTTAAAGAATCAATTGGCAAAATCTAAGCCATTGCCTGAAGGTACTGTTATATTGGCAGAAGACCAATTTGCAGGCAGAGGCCAGTTTGAGAATAAATGGCTAAGCCAGCCAGGCAAAAATTTAACGTTCAGCATTCTGTTATTTCCAGTTTTTTTAGCTCCTCTTAAACAATTTTTGTTAAATATAGCTGTAAGTTTAGCTATTAACGATACAATAACCTCTTTTATTGGCTGTGATTGTAAGATTAAATGGCCAAATGATATTTACTTTAAAGATAAAAAAATTGGCGGAGTTTTAATTGAGAATATTTTACAAGGATCGAAGTGGAAATATGCCATTGTAGGGATCGGAATAAATGTAAATCAGCTTCAATTTGATGACCGTATCAAAAATATTACTTCCCTGTCTGCTATTATAGGTAAAGAACTAGCGCTTGATACACTTTTGTCTGCTTTGTCTTCTTCAATCAACAACAGATACAATCAATTAAAGGGTAATGATTTTGAAAATCACATCGAAGAGTATAAAAAAAACCTCTATAGGTATCAAAGTATGCATGCTTATGAGTCAAATGGAATTCCTTTCGAAGGGAGAATTACCAATATTAAGCCGGAAGGGCAGCTAGAAATAACTGTTGGTGACGAAGTGAAATCGTTTTCACTCAAAGAAGTTAAATATTTGTAAACAAAACCAATGTGGCTTTTTGAAGATTTCAAAAGGAGTATTATTAATTCAGGACTAAGTATAGCTATATCAGGACGAGACATGTTATTAATTGTGGCGCACTTTCTACCCACCTCCTTCGCAGCTTCTCCGCACCTTGTCCGCTCGGAAAGCGAATTAGGTGCGAGTTAGTTGCCTGTCATTTGAATAAATGGTAACTAGAAGTATAGTGTAATTCCGGAGTGCAGATGTTAAATGTGTGATAGGGGTTTACTGCTTTTGTAACATTGCTTATTATGAAGAACATCTGAAATATAAAAAGAAATGAATGCAGGTAAAATTTACTTTTTTTAGTAACCGGATTTACTGTCTTCTAATTATTCTTTCCTGTTTTTTTTAATATTGAGCAATTAATGAGTTATATCAGATAATTATATGTAAATATAATTTTAAAGGTTAAAACTTAAAAGCGAAATTAGCGCCTGAATAAATCAAGCATGGATAAGATTAAAAATATAGGGGTATTTACCTCAGGAGGTGATGCACCGGGTATGAATGCCGCTATTCGTTCCGTTGTTAGAACTGCATTGCATTATGATATACAAGTCACCGGTATCATGAAAGGCTTCGAAGGCCTTATCACTGGCGACTTTATGCCCATGAACAGTAAATCTGTTGCTAATATCATTCAGCGGGGTGGTACTATTTTAAAGACGGGCAGAAGTGACGCATTCTTAACAAAAGAAGGTCGTCAAATTGCCTACGATAACCTTGTGCGAAATAATATTGATGCGCTGGTAGCTATTGGTGGAGAGGGAACGTTTAAAGGTGCAAATATTTTTGCAAAGGAATTCAATGTACCAATCGTTGGAATGCCTGGTACGATCGATAACGACCTGATCGGTACTGACCATACAATTGGTTATGACACAGCAACGAATACCGTTATTAATGCTGTTGATAAAATCAGGGATACTGCCGAATCGCACGACCGTTTGTTCATTGTAGAAGTTATGGGCCGCGATTCAGGCTTAATCGCTTTGAGAAGTGGTATTGGTGTAGGAGCTGAAGCAATTCTGATCCCAGAATCAAAGACTGATGTTGAAGTTTTATTCAACACCCTTTCTAGTGGCAGAAAAGATAAAGCATCTAAAATAATAATCGTTGCTGAAGGAGAAGAAATTGGAGGTTTTGAAATTGCGGAGCTGGTTAAAGAAAAGTTTCCTAATTATGATACCAGGTTATCTATTCTTGGACATATTCAACGTGGAGGCCGTCCGAGTTGCGCAGACAGGGTTCTAGCAAGTAGGCTAGGTGTTGCAGCAGTTGAGGCTCTTTTAAATGGCAAAAAATGCATGATGGTTGGTTTAATGAACCAGAATGTGGTTTACACTCATTTTGATAATGCGATCAAACATCTGTCTGAAGCAGATCCTAATTTACTTAAAATAGTAAGAATCCTTTCTTAGTTTCTTCTCCTAGCATTTTGTAAAATCGATATCATGAGTTCAGTAAAACAACATTTTATAGAAGCACAGTCTGTATTAATAGATTTTTTGGCTGATGATTCGAATTTTCAAAAGATTGAAGATGCAGGAAAATTATTATCTGATGCGCTTGCAACAGGTAATAAAATAATTTCATGTGGCAATGGAGGTTCTATGTGCGATGCGATGCATTTTGCTGAAGAGCTGTCCGGCCGTTACCGAAATGATCGTAAAGCTCTGGCTGCCTTGTCTATATCTGATCCTTCGCACCTCTCTTGTGTGGGCAATGATTATGGTTATAATTTTGTCTTTTCAAGAATGGTGGAAGCTATTGGGCAACCGGGTGATGTTTTATTTGCAATCAGTACGAGCGGAAATTCAGAGAACGTGATCCAGGCAATTCTTGCTGCGAAAGAAAAAGGATTGAAAGTGATTGGATTGACGGGAAAAGATGGAGGCAAAATGGCTTCATTGTGTGATGTTGAAGTTAGAGCACCAAAATCAAACTATGCAGATAGGGCCCAGGAGATTCATATTAAAGTGATTCATTCGCTGATAGACTATGTAGAGCGTCACCTGTAAGCGTTATTTTTGATGCAATTTCTCCTTTGTCCTTAAAAAACAGCCTAATAAGTTTTTTATGTTGTCATAATTGCTATCTTTGCATCCCCGCAGAAGGACACTCCGGGAACTATGTTGAATACATAAAACAAAACAAAACAATGGCAACTAAAATCAGACTGCAGAGACACGGTAAAAAAGGAAAACCTTTTTACTATGTAATCGTAGCAGACTCACGCGCACCAAGAGATGGCCGCTTTATCGAACGTTTAGGTTCTTATAACCCAAACACTAATCCAGCAACAATCGATTTAAACTTCGAAAGATCACTGGACTGGATCAATAAAGGAGCACAACCTACAGATACTGTCCGTACACTTCTTTCAGACAAGGGAGTTCTTTTCATGAAACACCTTGAAGGTGGTATCGCGAAAGGCGCACTTACTGCTGAACAAGCTCAATCAAAGTTTAATGAATGGGTACAGAGTAAACAAGAAAAGGTATTAGGTAAAAAAGAAGATTTCAACACAAATAAAGATGCTGTTAGAAAAGCGGCTTTATTAGCTGAAGCTAAAAAGAAGGAAGATAGAGCGGCTGCAATAGCAATCAAAAATACTCCTCCAGCACCTGAAGTAACAGAAGAACCTGTTGCTGAAGATGCAGCTACTGAAGAAGCTTCTGAAAATCCTGAATAATTTTTCAAAAAAACACTAAATGTCATTTTGGCAGATTCGAATTATCTGATATCAGATATTCTAATTTGTTGAAATGACATTTTTATTTAAAGAAATGACGATCGAAGAAAGCTTTTACATCGGTTATATTACCAAGACCAAGGGGCTGAAAGGCGAAGTTCAGGTTTATTTTGAATGTGATGATTATGAGGAGCTGGAGTTTGAATCTGTATTTGTCGAAATAAATAAAAAGTTAGTCCCTTATTTTATATCATCTTATAAAATTCATCCCAACTCTACAGGGTATTTTTACTTTGAAGATATCGATGTGATTGAAAAAGCGGCAAAATTGCTTAAGAAAAAGCTTTATCTGCCCCTTTCTAAAAAACCGGAGCGAACAGACGACGAGTTTTATTACACCGATCTGAAAGGTTTTATAGCTTTTGACGAAAAGCTGGGTGAGCTTGGTGAAATTCTTGACGTTCATGAATACCCGCAACAATTTATAGCAGTGGTGGCCTATCAATCAAATGAAATTATGTTCCCGTTGAATGATGACCTGATCATATCGATTGATGAAGAAGCAAAAACTTTGCATGTTGACCTTCCGGATGGATTAACCGATATTTACAAAAGCTAAAACATCATGAGATTTGATATCATATCTGTTCTTCCGGGCCTTTTAGAAAGTCCCTTTGCTCATTCTATCCTTCAGCGTGCACAAACAAAAGGGTTAGTGGAGATCGTTGTTCATAACCTAAGGGATTACTCGACCAACAAACACAGGAACGTAGATGACTATCCTTACGGAGGTGGAAGTGGAATGGTGATGTCTATTCAACCCTTTGCCGCCTGCATTGAAAGCCTGCAAGCTGAGCGGAAGTACGATGAGGTGATCTTTATGACTCCTGATGGTGTGACGCTTAATCAATCTACTGCAAATGAACTTTCTCTGGGTGAAAATATACTGATCCTTTGTGGTCATTATAAAGGTATCGATCAGCGGATTAGGGATCTTTATGTTACCCGCGAAATATCAATCGGTGATTATGTGGTATCGGGAGGGGAACTTCCGGCTGCCATACTGGTAGATTCCATTGTGCGCTTAATTCCTGGCGTTTTATCCGATGAAACATCTGCGCTGTCTGACTCCTTTCAGGACGACCTGCTTGATGCTCCAGTATACACCAGACCTGCTGATTGGAAAGGATTAAAGGTTCCTGAGATCTTATTAAGCGGTGATGAGGCTAAAATACATAACTGGCTACACGAAAAAGCCTTAGAGCGAACTACAGAACGCCGTCCCGATTTGTTGAAGTAATTTGAAGAAAGAGATGTTGGGATTTTAGCGTTCTATATTGAATAATATAGAACTTCTCTGATTAGGCATGGCCTTTTAGCTTACTCATTTTTATTATTACATTTGGTACCACATCATTTTATTTGATTAAGCCCAGCTTTTTATTGAGTAGTACGTTTTGCACCATGCTAATTTCTTTAATTAGGCCTGGTCTTTTAGCTGCTTCATTAATTAATGATTAGTTCAATATCCTGTTGTTTTTTCTGCTTAAACTTAGTCTCTAAGTTCCTTGTTTGGTAAGTGTTAAATTTAGTACTACACTATTTCCTTATTTATGCTCTTCCAGAAATGTTTATTTGCAATTATTCTTTCTTTTGTAAAAAATTATGCCTAACATTGCACTCCGAAAAACAGGAGCGGATATTAAGGTATAATGCCGTTTAATAAATAATAAAGCATGGATTTAGTAAAATTTGTTGAAGAGCAGGCTGTAGCCAGGAAAGAAGTGCCTGCATTCAAATCTGGCGATACAGTAAGTGTGCACTATAAAATCCGCGAAGGAAACAAAGAGCGTATCCAGATTTATCAAGGAGTTGTTCTTCAACGCAATAGTGTTGGAAACAATGAAACATTTACTGTAAGAAAAGTATCTAACGGTATTGGGGTTGAGCGTATTTTTCCAATCAACTCACCTAATATTGCTAAAATAGAAGTACATAGTATTGGTAAAGTTCGCAGAGCCAAATTGTTCTACCTACGCGCCTTAACTGGTAAAGCTGCCAGAATTAAGACTAAGAGAACCAGATAAGTTCTTTTAACAGAAAGACATTCTAGTCCTGTTCGTGATGATTCGCGAACAGGATTTTTAGTTTATAGCAAGTTCTGCTGCTATTTATTAAGATTTTAAAGGAATATTTATTCACGAGTATTCAAACTGACCTGAATCTGATGCTATAATCCATGTAGCCGACACTTTCCTTGCATCCCCTATATTGCTTGTCATTCAAAACATACCTTTACTCCATTCCCTTATAATTTATTGCTGCAGTCAAACTATAACTTAAGGAAGTTAGAGGGATTGAGAAACTTAATTATTTAATGAGTTCTCCATATAAAAAGGGACTTTAGTTATAAAACAGGTATAATGGTGATTTGATTATGTATTTACCTGTATCAGGAAGATCGAAATCCTTATTTCAAATCTTCTTTAAAAGCATAGAGACTGCAATTAAGGAGGGAAGTAGGATAATGTCCATGGGAGGAAGAAAAGAGCTCAGTTGGCTCTGTAATCTACTTTAAGGAAAGGTTATTATATGGAATTGACTTATGAAGGATTAGAAATGTCGGCTAGTACAGTAACTCCGCCCTTCACTATATCACCTAAATTAACTTTTACTTCGGTTCCAATAGGTAAATATACGTCTACTCTGGAGCCAAACTTTATAAATCCAAATTGCTCTCCTTGCTCCACATGATCGCCTTCCTTAACATAACAAACAATCCTTCTCGCTAGTGCACCTGCAATCTGCCTGAATAGTATTTCTATGCCATTGCTGTCCTCTACTACCACTGTGGTACGTTCATTATCTGTGGACGACTTAGGATCCCATGCAACCAGATATTTACCCGGATGGTACTTAAAGTATTTTACGATTCCTGATATAGGGTTTCGGTTCACATGTACATTGATTGGCGACATAAACACAGAAATCTGCAAACGTCTGCCTTTAAAATATTCAGTCTCTTCTGTTTCCTCAATTACGACTACTTTACCATCAGCCGGACAAATAACATGTTCTACATTGACCGTTGTTTGGCGGGTAGGGTGTCTAAAAAACTGAACTACTATGATAAAAATAGCCAAGGAAAAGCAATAAATGATCCACTTAATTACAGTTTGGTTAGGCAAATAGTAATGAGCTAACGCATTCATAATAAATATCAGTAGAACGGTAAGCGCTATTGAAGTATAACCTTCTTTATGGATTGTCATTTATGATTATTTTTTAACGCAAATATGCTAAAAATGTCTTTAAGTTTCCGAAGGAAGACTGATTGCCCGATAAATATCCTTCAAGTTTCTTCCTAAGCCTTTGTAATCAAGTCCATAGCCGACTACAAATTCATCTGGAATTTCAAATCCCACATAAGCAATCTCCTGCACTTCTACCTGAAGTGCATCAGGTTTCAGGAGCAAAGTACACACTACTACAGATGCAGGATTATATTCTTTTATTTGCTTTAATACATGCGTAATCGTGTTGCCAGTATCCACTATATCTTCTACAATAATGACATCCCGGTTCTGTAAGTCAATGTCCAGCCCAATTATTTCTTTAACTACGCCACTACTTGATTCACCTCCATGGTAGGAAGATAGTTTCACAAAAGAGACTTCAATGGGTACAGTAAGCTCTTTTACCAGGTCTGCCATGAAAAGGAAACTTCCATTAAGCACTGCAATGACAACAGGAAGCTTGTCCTCATAATCCACATTCATTTGAATTCCAAGCAATCTTGTTCTCTTTTTTATCTGTTCATACTCCAGGAAACAGCTAAATTCTTTATCCTCAATCTGGATTTTCATATTGAATGATTTTAATTTCAGGCGATGTCACAAGCATAAGCTATGCAGATGCCTGGTACTACTGTTTTTAATTATCTTTTTCCTTCTCCAAACGTTTCATGTCTCGTTTAAGTTTCCTTTTTTCCGAACGTGTTAACGTAGTATCAGCCAATATCGCTTTTTTAATTTCTTCTTCATGGCGGACGGTATCTCTCTTTGGGATTTTAAAAATATCCCTCAATATTCCTCCTTCATCCATATCCTGGAATTCAAACAAGGAATCTACTTGCATCGTATCAACAGGTGCTTCAGGACGGAGGCTTTCACGTAGCCTGACATTGTAAAATCCGTATGCACTGGAATCTCGCATAGTATAACCCCTTTCAGCCATTAAATTACCTATTAACCTGAAATAACCTCTTAAACTGTTACGCAGGCTGCCATCATACAGGAAATAGTATAGTGATGATTTCGGTCGTGGTACAATACTAGCCAGAAAGATACTTTCGCCTATACTTAATTCGGAAGGTTTTTTGCTGAAATAATAACGAGCTGCCTCCCCTATACCATATACATTTCTACCCCATTCAATAATGTTCAGGTAAACTTCATACATGCGATTTTTCGTAGATACATGATTGTTTTCAATCAGCCATACAATCAGAATTTCTTCAATTTTACGTGCTAGTGTTTTTTGTCTGATCAGAAAAACGTTCTTCACTAATTGCATGGATATTGTACTTCCACCTCTTATAAAAGCCTTTTCTTTAAAATTGGTTGCAATAGAACGGCGAATAGAACTTTCCACAAATCCTCGATGCGAGTAAAAAGATGGATCCTCTGAGGTCAGCAGTGCATGGCGTAGATCCGGTGAGATTTCGTTAATAGGTGTATAATCAGGATTCTTTGGCCCGACTATAATATCCCGCATGGGCTTTCCAAACTCGTAAGGAGTGTACACAAAAGGGCTGTTAATTTTCGCCAGATTAGTTTTGCCCCACTGAACGATCCTGAACCCTGAGGAATTAAGAGATGAACTAAACCTGACACTATCCGGATTTCTGGTATCAAGAGAAAAGTCAAGATCATAGCGGAGTTTCCCGGCTACTTTTATTCCTTCCAACGACTCAAATAAACCGGTAGGGAATGAATTAAATAACTCCTGGGCGTCAAGATCGTCAGTTTTAAGCTTCAATTCGTACTTTTTAAAAGTCCCTAACGTATATTTAATAAAAGGCCGGGCTTCAATATTCTTTAAGTGGATCACAGAAGAACTGTCAATTGCCAGGTAATTCTTGCCAATCAGGATATCCGCATCGATAGAACCACTTGGAATAATGATGTCGTTTGCAGCAATCTTTGGATGATTGATCAAGAGATTCCTGATGGCCCATGAACCATAAATATGATACTCCTCACCATCTTTTCGAGTGTTCTTTAACTGCGTATATACCGTGTCAAAGTTGATCTTGACACCAAACTTCTTTTCCAATATAGGAAGTTCCACTTTTTTATTCTCAGCATATAGCTTAATGTCTAGCTTTTGGTCAGATGCTTCGACCAGTCCATCCAGATGCCATATCGATTCGTTACCATTAATGAGGATCCGCGACTTCAATTCCCCATCCTTGATGATTGCCGATGTGGTATTAAAATTAAACTGCTCAGCATCCCTGATTATGGTTAATTTGAAATTCCGCACATCCATTTCATCCGGAATCTTATAAAGAAGCTGATTTAATAGATTATTAGCCAGTTCAGCATAATCCGCTTTTCCCCGTTCAGTTGAATCTGTTTTCTTCTTTTTAAATAAAAAGTCATAGTTGCGCAGCGAATCACGCTTTACTAAATTTACCCGGGCTTCACTTACCTTTAATCCCAATAATTTAATATCGCCAAATAAAAGGGGCATTAATTTTACACCAATGTGCAGGTCACGGATCAAAAGCAAACTATCCCTGTTCTCGGGTACAATAGCGACATCCGAGAAAGCGATAGTTCGTAATCCCTCAAAATGAGGGTTATTGATCGTTAAATTCAAGTTATAATCACGTTTAGCCTTAACTTTTGCTTTTTGGATAAGTTCCTTTAGGATAGCTTCCCTTTTAGAATAAGCAATAGCGCCTGCAATTACAGAGAGGATTAATAAAACCCCTAGTACAATGCCAGCGATTTTAAGGTATTTTTTGTACTGGAGAGGAATACGCATGTATTCGGACATATTTATGTTTTTGAGACTTAACTGGAAACGCGAAATCAAACGATTAGTTTCCACAGTGTAAATATCTGCAAAAACATAACGTAAACAAGGACTTTAGCGTGTAGGTTTCATATTTTTGTGTTTTTAATACACAACAGATGATTACAAAGGAACAAGTACTACATGCCTTGAGCCATGTGGAAGAGCCGGATCTTAAAAAAGACCTGGTTACCTTAAACATGATTGAGGATATATTAATTGAAGGGAATCACCTGATATTCACTGTGATTTTAACAACTCCGGCATGTCCTTTAAAAGGGTTTATTGAAAATGCCTGTCGGAATGCTATATCCCATTTCATCAGTCCTGATGTAGCAGTTGAAGTAAAAATGACTTCAAGGGTCACCACACAAAAAAATCAGCCATTAAATAATATCAGTAATATAATAGTGGTAGCTTCAGGTAAAGGAGGGGTAGGTAAGTCTACCGTTGCTTCCAATATTGCTTTAGGTTTAGCAAGGAAAGGCGCAAGGGTAGGGTTGATAGATGCAGATATTTATGGACCATCAATCCCGATTATGTTTGGAGTAGAAGACGCGAAACCGGAGGCTAAAGCAAGCCCTGAAGGTAAAACACGGATCCAGCCAATTGAAAAATATGGAATAAAGCTACTTTCTATCGGCTTCTTTACCGATCCCGAGCAACCTATTCCATGGAGAGGCCCAATGGCCTCTAATGCAGTGAAACAGCTGTTTAACGATGCCGATTGGGGCGAACTGGATTATCTCATTGTGGATCTTCCTCCAGGTACAGGTGATATTCACATTACGCTTACTCAGACCTATCCGGTGGCAGGTGCAGTAATCGTTACTACCCCACAAAAAGTAGCGTTATCTGACACAAAAAAGGGTATTGGTATGTTTATGATGAATGCAATCAATGTACCTATTTTAGGTATTGTTGAAAACATGTCTTATTTTAGTCCTGCTGAACTTCCCGATAACAAATACTATATATTTGGTAAAGGTGGCGGCAAGTCCCTGGCAGAGAAGCTTAATGTTCCTTTTTTAGGCGAGATACCTTTAGTTCAATCCATCAGTGAAGCAGGAGACGGAGGAGAACCAATTATAATGCAAACCGATCATCCAATAGCTCTGGCTTTTCTTCAAGTGGCAGAAAGGGTTGCGCAACAGGTTGCGATACAAAACGCCAAGCCTGTTTCGGTTTAATGGAAGATTTTTTTTAATTTTATAAAAATATTATTATGGATTTATTGCAAAGAGTAGAAAACGCATTAGATAGCATCCGGCCTTATCTGGAAGCAGATGGGGGCAATGTATCAGTTGAAGAAATTACTCCGGACAATATCGTTAGACTTAGGTTACTCGGATCATGTGGTTCATGTCCGATGAGCCTGATGACTTTAAAAGCTGGAATAGAGCAAGCAATACTGCGATCTGTGCCTGAAATTGTAGGTATAGAAGCTATAAATTTGACAGATGTGGATGATCCTAATGCTGTAATGCCAAATTAGCACAATTTAAGCTATGGATAAAAAGCGAATCATGTAACATGTTTCGCTTTTTTTGGTTTTTAACAGTATTTAACGAATATATAGCACAATTATTGATACGTTTACATCAATGAAAATAATATTCACCGCAGTAATCATATTATTCATAACCGGTTACACACAAGCACAGGAGAAGCCACTGGTGCAGTTTTCTGGTATAATCTATAATATAGATTCAAATGTAGTGGTTCCCTATGTCACCGTTACGAATAGATCAAAACAAAACAAAATGGTTTCTGCTAATTTTCAGGGGTATTTTTCATTCGTTGCAAATGAGGGTGATACAATCGTTTTTAGTTCAGTAGGTTACCGTCGCGAAGCCCTTGTTATTCCCCCAGGTAGAGAAGATAAAAGTTATACCGTGATTGTAAAAATGAAAGCTGAAGTCGTCAATCTTCCTATGGTAACCGTACTTCCCTGGGCAAGTGTGGATGAATTTACCAAAGAATTCATGTCGCTGAAGTTTGCAGATGACGATCTTGAAATCGCTAAGAAAAATGTTACCCGCTCTTCCCTGATGGCTATGGCAAAGAATTTACCGCGTGATGGACAGGAAATGCGGGGAGTAAATTTCCAGAATAATCATATTGCGTTAACCAATAAAGCGATGAATATGCGGATGGCTAATCCGCTTCTCAATCCTTTTGCCTGGGGTTCTTTTATTCAACAAATCATCAACGGAGATAAGGGCAAGGGAAACAATTAATTAACGCCTCTTAGAAGCCATAGGAAACTTCATTTTATAATCCACGTCAATAGCTCCTTTTTTGATCGCATCAAACCTGCTTTTTAACATCGCTCTTCTAAGCGGACTTAGTTTGTCGATAAAAAGCTTTCCTTCAATGTGGTCGAATTCATGCTGTATTGCCCTGGCACCCAGTCCGTCATACGTTTCATTCCGCAACTGCCAGTTTTCATCGTAATAAGATATAGTCACGGTATCCAATCTTTTTATATCTTCCCTGATATCAGGAATACTCAAACATCCTTCATTAAATTCCCAGATCACACCCTTTTCTTCTACGATCGTTGCATTTATAAAAACCTTTTTAAAGTCTTCATACCCAGGATCATCTTTATCAGAAAGATCAATTACAAACAAGCGGATAGACAGACCCACCTGTGGCGCAGCTAATCCAACCCCACTGGCATTATACATGGTCTCGAACATATTTGAAATGAGTTCCCCCAGATTAGGATAATCTGCTGAAATTTCTACTGCCTTCTTGCGAAGAACAGGATCGCCATATGCTACTATAGGTATTTTCATGATGTAAAATTACTAAATTATTCAGCCTCATCGGGCACAAAAGTGAGTGTGCTCATGGTTGCCGGGTTAAAAATTTCGTTTGCAATTTCTAGAAGTTCATTGGATGTGATGGCGTTGATCCTAGCAAAGACCTCTTCAATCGATTCAACCCTGCCATGATCGATCAGACTCTTACACATTCCGATGATCAGACCCATACGGTTGTCCTCACCAAGGGCAATCTGACCATTTATTTTTTTCTTTGCACGGCTCAGATTTAGATCAGTCATTTTGTTGTCTCTTAACAGCGCAAGTTGCTTATACACCAGTTTAAGGGCTTTATCCGATTTCTCCGCATCGGTACCGAAGTAAATAGAGAATATTCCACTATCACACATCGGCGTAAAATTTGATTCAATGGTATAAGCAATGCCATACTTTTCTCTGATAATTAAATTAAGTATCGAGCTCATTCCGTTGCCTCCTAAAATATTATTCAATACAAGCAAGCCTGTTTTTTTTGAATCATGAATTGAATAAGCCTGGTTGCCTAGAACGCAATGTGTTTGAGCAATAGATTTTTCGACCGTTTTAGTCAGCGGAGTATAATTTGGTGTCACCCTGCAAGGTTTATTGCGATTGGCCGGAATGTTTTCAAAAAGCGAAATGAATAATTTCTGAACCTCTCTAGACGTATAGTTTCCATTTACACCAACTACAATTTCTTCCGTGTTGTAATTAGCCGTTAAAAATGAAAATATATCCTGTTGTTGAAAAGCAGTAACCGATTCAGCAGAACCCAGAATATTTCTTCCTAACGAATGACCCGAAAATAACAAATCTTCAAAGTCATCTTGTATGGCTTCCTCTGGTTGATCCTGGTACGATGCAATTTCATCCATGATCACTCCCTTTTCTTTTTCCATTTCCTTTACCGGAAAGAGCGAATGAAATACCAGATCTTCAAAAAGATCAAGTGCCTTTTTTAAATACGGAATAAGAAATGAAGCATGAATGCAGGTATATTCTTTAGTTGTATACGCATTTAAGTCGCCACCAACAGCTTCCAGATAATTCAGAATCTGATTAGTGCTTCTTTTCTCTGTTTTTTTAAACAGCAGATGCTCAATGAAATGTGCCAGACCATCTTTCTCTTCCGGCTCATCCCTTGAGCCAGTATTAATAATAATACAGGCATGTGATACAGAAGAAACAGTTGGTTTAAATAATAACCTGATGCCGTTGGGCAGTGTAAAAACCTCGTAGTCCATGAACAGGCAAATGTAAGAAAATAAAATGCCTAGTTCTTCATTTTCAGCTTACAGGCCCGCTGAAACTTGTCAAACCTGGGTAATGAAACAGCCCTCACATATGAATTATAGGGGTTCTCTGAAGTATAGTTCTGATGATACTCTTCCGCCCTGTAAAAAGTAGTTAGTGGTGCCACCTCTGTTACGATCGTTTTCTCGAACTTAGGAGTCCACTTTTTAATGGCTTCTGTGGCTTGTATTTCCTGTTCTTTATCGGTATAAAATATAGCGGAGCGATAAGAAGGACCCACATCAGGACCCTGTTGATTTAAAGTAGTAGGGTCATGCGACTGGAAAAAGGCATCCAGAAGCTGTGAGTAAGAAATGATTTTAGGATTAAAATAAACAAGCACTGTTTCAGCATGTCCGGTCTTCTCGGTACAAACCTCTTCATAAGTTGGGTTCTTGGTATGTCCCCCTGCATAACCTGAAACGGCAGAATCCACACCTGCCAGCTCTTCGAAAATATGCTCAGAGCACCAGAAGCATCCCTCTGCAAATGCAGCAACTGATTTCGCTTTTCCATCCTTCACCTTGATCTCCGTAGTACCCTTCTGCTGGCCGGAGGAATTACATGCCAGCATAGAACTAAATGCCAGGGTTGCGATTGCTAATTTAATGACGTTCATGATGGTTAAACGTTGAAAAAAATAAAACATTGTTGCGCCAAAATCAGGATAATGTAACCTTTTTACCCCGCCCAACCCTGCCGGTCCAGACTCCTGTAATGGATTGCTTCCGCCAGATGTTCTATCCGAATCTCCTCCGAACCCGCCAGATCCGCAATAGTCCTCGAAACCTTCAAAATCCGGTCGTAAGCCCTGGCTGATAAGCCCAGTTTTTCCATCGCCTTTTTGAGTAAAAGCTGTCCAGCTTCCGTTATTTTACAAAGCTTCCTCACCGTTTTCGATCCCATCTGCGCGTTGCAATACACATCTGGGATCTCCTTAAACCGGATTTCCTGAATCTCTCGCGCTTTAATCACGCGTTGCCTAATCTCCGCACTGCTTTCCGCTTTACTCTCCGATGCCAGTTCCGTAAAATTAACAGGAGTAACCTCCACATGCAGATCAATCCGATCCAGCAATGGTCCCGATACCTTACTTAAGTATTTCTGAACAGCACCTGGCGGACAAGTACACTCCTTTTCAGGATGATTATAAAACCCACATGGGCAGGGGTTCATTGAAGCGATAAGCATAAAACTAGCCGGATATTCCACCGAAAGCTTCGAACGGGATATCGTTACTTTACGTTCCTCCAGCGGCTGTCGCATCACTTCAAGCACCGAACGCTTAAATTCAGGAAGTTCATCCAAAAACAGCACACCATTATGCGATAAGGAAATCTCTCCCGGTTGCGGATAAGCGCCCCCACCAACCAATGCCACATCACTAATCGTATGATGAGGCGAGCGGAAAGGCCTTACAGTGATTAAAGAATCAGCAGCAGCAAGTTTACCAGCCACTGAATGAATTTTCGTAGTTTCAAGAGCTTCCTGAAGATTCAACGGAGGCAATATACTGGGCAACCGCTTAGCCAGCATGGTTTTCCCTGATCCCGGGGGACCAATTAAGATCGCATTATGACCACCGGCAGCAGCAATTTCCAATGCTCTTTTAATATTTTCCTGTCCTTTTACATCCGAAAAGTCAGACTCATAATTGCAAATGTTATTATAAAACTCTTCCCTCGTATCTACTACAGTAGGCTTCAACAAAAGCGAGCCTTTCAAAAAGTCAAGAACCTCAGTCAGGTTATTCACCCCCAGCACATCTATATTATTCACAATAGCCGCTTCCCTGGCATTTAATTTAGGAAGGATCAAACCCTTAAATCCTTCCTGTCTGGCCTGAATAGAAACAGGCAATGCACCTCTGATCGGTTGAATAGCGCCATCTAGGGAAAGCTCACCCAGAATCATATACTGATCAAGCAAGCTCGCGTCGATTTGTTCAGAAGCACATAGGATGGCAACAGCAATGGCCAGATCATAGGAAGAACCCTCTTTACGAATATCAGCAGGGGCCATATTAACCAGGATCTTTTGCCTCGGCATGCGATATCCACTGGTAACAATAGCACTTTCTATGCGAAGCAGACTCTCCCGCACAGCCGTATCTGGGAGACCCACTATATAATAACGGGTTCCACTGGTAATATTGACTTCAATAGTTATAGTTGTAGCCTCTATTCCAAAGACAGCACTTGAAAAGGTTTTTATCGGCATGGTATAATTGGGTATGCCGGGTAAATCTACAATGTTGGAATTATAAGAAAAGTGATAGTGATCACAATTTTAAGAATACATTAATTTGCAGCTACCGGTTCTACCCGCAACCCCACATCGATAATTTCTTTGAGGGGATTGTCGCGCATATTTTGTTCAATTTCAAACACATACGTTCCAGCGGAAGGGAATTTGTAATCCTTTCTAAAAGGGAGCTGATACGAATAAAAATTACCTGTACCACTTCCCAGCCATTCCCCGTCGGGGTAGGCCAGTTTAAACTCCTTGCGCTCTGTAATCGTCTTTAATCCCTTTGCCTTTTGGTGGATCAGCACAAAAATATTCGAATACTGGTAATTACTCGTATGCCTTAAATTAAAATACAGGTTATATAACTTTGATGCATCAGTAATCTGCACCGGCACATTAATCTTTTTATCATAACCCCATGATCCATTATCCATACTTGTATTGACATCGACCACCGCATTTTCTTCACAACCCTGCAAACCCGATAAACATATAAAAATCAGGACTGCATATAGGCGCCATCCTTTATTCTGCATTAGGCCTGGGCTTGTTATTACTGTTTTTATTCCTTCGGAAGTGACGGTTTGCATTTGCTTTCTTAGTTTCCGCAGTCTTTTCAACAGGCTCTCCAGCCGGTTGCTCCTTCTTTAAAACCACAACAGGTTTAGTTGTATGAGGAGGTTGAGTGCCTGCAGGTTGCGTATTGCCTTGCGGTTCAACCTTTTTAGGCCCTTGTTGATTGCCCTGTTTTGCAGGTTGTCGGGGGTTGTTCTGAACCGCACGCTGCACAACAGGTGCAGGAGTACCCTCAGCCGTTACTCCGGCATCACCCTCAGTCTTTGGCTTGTTTTTATTCGTCCGCTTTTTCTTCTTTTTAGCCTGTCGCTCGTCCAAACGGGTAATGCTATCCTGCCCTACCACGTTTTCATAATCGAGCACCTTAGCCACAGGAGTCGTTTCCAGCTCTGCTGCTTCGTCTTTTAAATCATCAGGTTTAATACCCTCTTTATTTAATTTCTGAATGTCTTTAACCCTTGAAATTTCAATTGGAATCCAGCTTTCCTGATTCGGATAACTAAACCACATCAGCTTTTTAAAGATGTCCGTTTTTTGCAAACGAGCCACTCCTACCAATGTTTCCAGGCGTTCTACGTCCTCAGGAATATCCTTCAACGCATCCATATAAGTATCCAGCTCGTAGTTCAGGCAACATTTAAGTTTACCACACTGACCAGCCAGTTTCAATGTATTTAATGATAAATTTTGGTAACGGGCAGCCGATGTAGAAACCGTTTTGAAGTCCGTAAGCCAGGTACTGCAGCATAATTCGCGTCCGCATGAACCCAATCCGCCAAGCCTGCTTGCTTCCTGACGCATTCCAATCTGTCGCATTTCAATGCGAATCCGGAAGCTCTCCGCCATTTTTTTAATCAGTTCCCTGAAGTCAACACGCCCTTCTGCAGTATAGTAGAAAGTAGCTTTCGTTTTATCCCCCTGGTAATCCACATCACTGATCTTCATGGAAAGGCCCAGCGTTAATGCCAGTGTACGTGCTTTATGCATCGTTTCCCACTCCATGTCTTTGGCCGCTTTCCATTTGTCCACATCAGCAGGAGTAGCCCTTCTAATCACCTTGCGGGTTATTTCCTCCATCTTTGTATGCTTCTTTTTGATCTGCATACGGACTAATTCACCCGTTAAAGATATGTGGCCGACATCGTATCCCCCAGTAGTCGTTTCCACAACAACAAGGTCTCCCATCTCCAGATATGCGTTATCGTGGTTGATATAAAAGTCTTTCCTTGAGCCTTTAAACTTGATCTCAAGTATATTAAATGGTTTATAGTTAGTTGGCAAATCCATATGTGATAGCCAATCGTATACGTCTAATTTACTGCATCCACCTGTAAGGCAAGAGCCGTTACTTTTGCAACCACCTGGCGTGCAGCCGCCACCCGTTGAACATGATCCACATCCCATTTATTGATATATATAGTGAGTCCCCTTAGGGAGCGTTTTAAATTTGAGAATTCTAGTAAACTGCAAAGATACATCTAAAAATAAAATTTTAGCGTTTGCATTGCGTTCAATATGATAATGAGCCTTTTCGACCTCATTAATTAAAGCTTCAGTTTGGGCCAGCGTCGCACTCTTGCTGAATTTAACCACAAACTCTTTTTCATTAGGTGGCAAATGAATCAGGTTATCCGCTCCGGATAATTCCATCATCACCTCCCGTAATAACTTGGTACCATACCGCAAAAAGTTCTTCTGATTTTCTCTTCCCCATTTCGCTGCGGCATCCGAAAAATCAATCAGCGCAATCATATTATTCGCAAAGCTGTTTCTTAGCCATGCTGTAAAGTCGCCAAAAGCATTGCCATTATCCTCTTTGCTCAACTGCAGAGCCATCTGTATATTTCCTTCACTTAAATAAGCGATCCGCGAGGCCTGCAATTCAGGCACCTGCATCTGATCAACCAGATGGTGTTTCACTTCCTCATCGCTCAGGCGGTTAATCTTCATCAGCTGAGTACGGGAGAGGATTGTATTTAAAATCTGATCCTGATTTTGAGCTACCAGTAAAAAAGTGTCTTTTGTGGCGGCTCCTCAATCACCTTCAGTAGTGCATTTCCTTCCTTATCCAGATACTCAGGAAGCCACATGATCAGCACCTTATATTCCGATTCAAAGGGTTTTAAACTCAGCTTCCGAATAATCTGATGGCATTCCGCAATATTAATATTTGCCTGTTTATTTTCCGCATCAAGCTGATGACGCCACTCATCCAGATTCAGATACGGGTTTTTAAGAAAAGCTTCGCGCCATTCCTGAATAAAGTTAAGCGCTGTTTCGTCTGGCTTCTTGGCGAAGAAGGGATACGAAAAGTGAAGATCCGGATGGATGAGACGACTGTACTTCCGACAAGAAGCGCAGACCCCACAACTATCTTCCGGACTGCGGTTCTCACAGGAAACATATTGCGCATAAGCAAGCGCAAGTGCAAGACTCCCAGATCCTTCAGGACCCAGAAACAATCTGGCATGGCTCACCCTCTGCTCCGCAACTGTCTGTATTAACTGTTGCTTAATTTCCTTCTGTCCTACAATTTCACTAAACAGCATCGTGCAAATTAAGAAATAGTAATGATATTTTAGCATATCAGCCATCCCTTATATAGGATAACAAGTGTTAAAGGTGCATTATGACTAAAAGCGTATTAAAATCAATAGTTTTGCATCAGCCGTGGATATTCTAAA
>NZ_AQPN01000077.1 GCF_000403135.1 Arcticibacter svalbardensis MN12-7 | reverse complement strand
CATTTTGTTCTGTTTATTGGGTTTCTATTTATTTGTCTGTTTTTTCAATTGATTCTGATTACAATTTCTCATATTATGACAGAATAATAATTACTTTTTCTCTTTATGCTTAAATTATTCAATATTTACACACATAATAACACTTCATTTTATAATATTGCTGTATATTCAGTTGATTTTTGTAAAAGATTCAAGTTTAGATTATAACTAAATGTGAAATCACTCTGTGTATTAATATACAATTAACTCACATACAACAACATATGTTCTGCACACTAAAAAAACTAATTAATTAAATTAATGTAGCGGTAATAATTTTGACCCTGCATATTTAATACTTTCTAAACGCAAACTGTTAAACAATTTTTACACATAATTATACAGATCAATTTTAGAATATGCATTTATGGATGATTTCGCTCTTTGTATCTCTTATAGATTTCTTATACCTAGGAATCTCTGTTTAAAACTATGATAAGAAAAATACTTTTCATATTCTTGTTCCTTAAAATCGACAAGTTACAATCAAAAAAAGTAGCTTTTTAGAATAAATATTTACATTTCCTTAAGCTTTAGGATGAAACTTTATTATCTGTTAACTATCAGTATATGTTTTTTATCATTTTCAAACTCATTCTCACAAGAGAATGATAGTTCAAAAGTGGATAATCTTAATTCCTTAGGATATAATATTCGATTAACAGATCCTGAACAAACTATTCAATATGGAGAAAAAGCCTTAAAATTGGCTAACACAATTCATTATTCTAATGGAGCTGCCGAAGCTCAAAGAATATTAGGTGTTGGATACTTCTATATTTGGAAAAACGAAAAGGCGTTGAAATTCTATCTAACCTCTTTAAGTATTTTCGCTAAAAACAATTATGAACCAGGACTTGCTAAAGTTTACAATAATATTGGGAATCTATATAGAGAAGTTGATTCCGAAATGGGTCTAATGTATTTTAATAAATCACTTATCCTTGCCAACAAACTTAATATGTCTGACTTGATAGCTGGTTTATATATGAATATCGGAATTATATACTCTAGACAACATAAATTCAATTTAGCTTTAAAGTATCTTGAAAAAGGCTATAAAATATTTAGCCTTCTAAAAAATGCTGTCGGAATCACTCAGGCACTTCAAAATAAAGGAGTAATTTATTTTAACCTAAATCAAACTGATTTAGCAGAAAAACTCTTACTTGAAGCAAATAGATACTCGAAAGAAAATGAATTAAATAGTACCGTAGCAAGTATAAACCTAACTTTAACATCCATCTATATAAACAAAAAGGAATTTATAAAAGCCGAGGCTGCATTAAACGAAGGGAAAGCTTATACCGAGCTGGTTAAAGACCCGAAACTACTTCAAGATTATACATTTAGAGCTTTTCAACTTGAAAGTAAAAGAAAAAATTACAAACAAGCATTAGTTTATCTTCAAGATGTTTATACACAAGATAGTATTACATTCTCTAATCTGGAATCACAAAAAATTGGTCTTCTCCAAGAACAACAACGCCACCTAGAAAGAGAAAAACAAACATTAATTCTAATCGAGCGCCAAAAAGCAGACCGAATAATCTTTTGGGCGTCAGCCATAGTGCTCTTCCTACTAACTGCACTTGTCCTTCTCCTTACCTTCAATGTTAAAAAGAAAAACAAAACGAACAAGCAACTTCAGTCCCTTAATGATGAAATTTCCCTCCAGAGAGAAAACCTCGATAGAATTAATCACCACCTGGAAGAAATAATTACAGAACGAACACGTGACCTTCAGATTAAAAACAGCAAGCTTTCTGCGTATTCCTCCCATCTATCACATCAGATACGAAGCCCTATAGCAACCATGAAGGGTTTAATGTTATTGGAAGAAGACAAGCTTATTGGCAGTGAAGAGTTTATTGAGGAAGTTGGTAAGTGCATAAATGATATTGATGATAAGATTAAAAATATAAATATCAACTTACATCGACTTGATAATAAAGGACTTTAGCTTTTTATTAAGAAAGATTTATATAGCTAAAGATTCTGCCCTCATTTTTTATAATTTTGCTAATTCATAAAAAGGATCAAGTTTTGGAATATTTAGAGGGATTGAATCCATCACAAAGAGCAGCAGTAGAGCAGACAAAAGGACCAGTAATGATTGTAGCGGGTGCCGGATCTGGAAAAACAAGGGTTATAACCTTTCGGGTGGCCCATCTGGTAAGATCAGGAGTCGACTCCTTCAATTTACTCGTACTTACCTTTACCAACAAGGCGGCGAAGGAAATGCGCAAGCGTATTATTGAGCTAGTAGGACCGGAAGCTAAAAATATATGGATGGGCACATTCCACTCCGTATTTGCAAAAATCTTGCGCGTTGAAGCTGCGAAAATAGGTTACCCGACAAACTTTACGATTTACGATACAGACGACAGTAAAAGCCTCCTCAGAGCGATCCTGAGAGAGCAACAGTTGGATGATAAATTATACAATGCCAACTTTGTATACAACCGAATCTCATCGGCAAAAAACAACTTAATTTCAGCTGCTGAGTATCTTAAAAATGCACAGATCCAGTCTGAAGATACGGCAACAGGCCGGGGCCGCTTAGGAGAAATCTATCAAATCTATTCTCAGCGCTGCTTCAAAGCTGGCGCAATGGATTTTGATGACATTCTTTTCAAAACAAACGTTCTGCTTAGAGAACATCCCGATGCCCTATATAAATATCAGAATAAATTTAAATATCTGATGGTTGATGAGTACCAGGATACAAATTACTCGCAATATCTCATCGTTAAAAAATTAGCTGCCATTAATGAAAACATCTGTGTCGTTGGTGATGATGCACAAAGCATCTATGCCTTCCGTGGTGCTAATATTCAAAACATCCTCAATTTCGAAAAGGATTATCCTGATTTAAAGGTTTTCAAACTAGAACAAAATTACCGCTCAACTCAAAACATTGTCAATGTTGCCAATAGCATCATCGCCAACAATAAAAACCAACTGAAGAAAAATGTCTTTTCTAAAAATGAAGAAGGGGACAAAATAAAAGTCGCCAGAGCCTTTAGCGACAATGAAGAAGGAAAGATCGTTGCCGAAAGTATTCTTCAGGAACGTGGAGTAAAGGGTCTAAAATTCAACGATTTCGCCATTTTATACCGAACCAATGCGCAATCGCGCTCCATGGAAGAAGCCCTAAGAAAATTGAATGTTCCCTATAAAATATATGGTGGCCTTTCTTTCTACCAAAGAAAAGAAATTAAGGACCTTATTTCTTATTTCAGACTAACCTTCAATTCTAACGACGAAGAGGCATTAAAAAGAGTCATTAACTATCCCAAAAGAGGAATAGGTGATACTTCTATGGAAAGAATTATCATCGCTGCCGATCAACACAAAATCACTCCCTGGGAAGTAATTTCCGATGCAGGGAGATTTCTCGAACAACGTTCTGCTACAGCTATTGGCAACTTCGCCATTATGATCCAAAGCTTTCAGGTGGTAGCAAAAAATCAGACCGCTTATGAAGCTGCTCTGCATATCGCTCAACACTCCGGATTGCTTAAGGATCTATACACCGACAAATCTGTTGAAGGTCTTAACCGCTACGAAAACATACAGGAATTATTAAACGGAATTAAAGAGTTTAGTGAACGTGAAGACATCGAAGACCGTGGTCTGGATATTTTCATGCAGGATGTAGCGCTGCTAACCAATGATGATAACGACAAAAATCCTGATGCGGATACGGTTTCTCTAATGACCATCCACTCAGCCAAAGGACTCGAATTTCCTCATGTATATGTAGTAGGGCTGGAAGAAAACCTGTTTCCTTCTCAAATGTCAATCAATTCAAGGGCCGACCTCGAAGAGGAAAGACGACTGTTCTATGTCGCTATCACTCGTGCAGAAAAGAAACTGACTATTTCTTATGCTACTTCAAGGTATCGTTGGGGCACACTCACCAGTTGCGAGCCCAGTAGGTTCCTGGATGAGATCGATGCACAGTTCCTCGAACTTGAATTTAAAAACACACAGAAGACTACTGATAAGAATCCATTCTTCGACGATACATTGGCCTCAAGCAAATCTGCTGATACATTTTCCAAGATTAAACCCAATTCAGGTATTATAAGGAAGACCACATCCATGTTGCCTAAAGCACATATACCGAGCGAAGGATTTGCTCCTTCTGATATCTCCGGATTACAAGTTGGCATGGAAGTTGAACATGAACGCTTTGGTTATGGCAAAGTAATTAATATTGAGGGTAATAAATCTGATATTAAAGCAACTATATTTTTCAAAGAGCTAGGACAGAAACAACTTTTGCTTAAATTTGCTAAACTTCGCATAGTAATCTAATAATTATTACTACTATTGAACAGTCTGACTGGGAACCTTCCCTCCAAAAACAAAACGACTAGAATGACATTTGACTATAATAGTACAAGGAGCAAATTAATCCTTGCAGAATACGGCAGAAACGTACAAAATATGGTTGCTCATATTTGTACCCTTCCTACTAAAGACGAAAGAAACCGCCATGCTTTGGCAGTTATTGATCTTATGGGCTTTCTAAACCCACATTTAAGGGATGTAGCTGACTTTAAACATAAACTGTGGGATCACTTACAAATCATTTCCGATTTCAAGATAGATGTGGATTCCCCATACCCTATTCCAACAGCCGACGTTTTAAACGTAAAACCGGAAGCGCTGGCTTACCCACAGAAAAGAATTCGTTACAAGCACTACGGAAAAACAGTTGAAGTTCTTATTGCTCAGGCTAAAGAAATTGAAGATCCTGAACGAAAACAACTTATGGTGCAGTCTATCGCGAATTTCATGAAAATGGCTTATGTCACATGGAATAAAGACTCGGTAACTGACGAAACGATTATTCAAGATCTAAAAGAGCTTTCTAATGGTGAACTTGCTCTTGAAGACAACGTAAACTTGAATAAAGTTGATGTCCGCCCCGCGCCTTCAAGCATCCGACCTAAAGGCATGCAGAAGAACAATCTTCAAAATAACAAGAACAGACAGAATTCAAATAACCGCAATGGGAGTAACCGTCCTAAAAACCCGGGGAAACGCTACTAACCTGTAAAACCAAATATCCAAGGCATGAATGCATTTGAAATTAACGGAGGCAAACCTCTGAAGGGAGAAATTATTCCTCAAGGTGCCAAAAATGAAGCATTACAGGTTATTTCAGCCGTCCTTTTAACTGAAGAGAAAGTTACTATTAGCAATATCCCTGATATTGTAGACGTCAATAAGCTCATCGAACTATTAGGAGACCTCGGTGTTGCTGTAGAACGTTTAAGTAAGGACACCTATACTTTCGAAGCGAAAAATATCAATCTTGAATTTTTTCAATCCGAACATTTTAAATCCAAAGGTGGTAGTTTAAGAGGTTCTATCATGATTGTGGGGCCCTTATTAGGCCGGTTTGGAAAAGCAGCTATCCCAAAACCAGGTGGAGATAAGATTGGCAGACGCAGATTGGACACCCATTTTCTTGGATTCGAAAAGCTTGGAGCTAAGTTCAACTACAACGCAGACACCAGTTTTTTCAATGTTGATGCTACTAATTTAAAAGGAGCATACGTCCTTTTAGATGAGGCCTCAGTCACCGGTACTGCAAATATCATCATGGCCGCTGTTCTGGCTAAGGGTACGACAACCATATACAATGCAGCCTGCGAACCCTACATTCAGCAACTATGTAAAATGCTGAACAGAATGGGAGCCAAGATATCAGGAATCAGCTCCAATTTAATCACCATTGAAGGCGTTAAAAAGCTAGGTGGCACTGAACATCGCTTACTGCCCGATATGATTGAGATTGGCTCCTTTATAGGCCTCGCGGCTATGACAGGCTCAGAGATCACCATCAAAGATGTCCATTATGAAGAATTAGGCATTATTCCTGAAGTCTTTAAGCGATTGGGCATTCAGCTGGAACGCAGAGGCGATGATATTTACATCCCTGCGCAGTCAAACTACGAAATTGATACCTTTATTGATGGATCTATATTAACAGTGGCCGATGCTCCCTGGCCAGGTTTCACTCCTGACTTGCTCAGTATTGTCATTGTCATAGCAACTCAGGCCAAAGGAAACGTTCTTGTACATCAGAAAATGTTTGAAAGCCGTTTATTCTTCGTGGATAAACTCATTGATATGGGCGCTCAAATAATCCTTTGCGATCCGCATAGAGCAACAATTATTGGCCTTAACAAGCAAGTGCAACTACGTGGAATTGAAATGACCTCCCCTGATATAAGGGCTGGTGTAGCTTTATTAATAGCTGCTCTTTCTGCCAATGGAAGATCTATCATTCACAATATAGAACAGATTGAAAGAGGCTACCAGGATATTGACATTCGTTTGAGAGCTCTCGGAGCTGATATCAAACGGATCAACATTATGCCAAAATCGCATTAAAGCTTTCTAAAGAAATAAAAAGAAAGGCTGTTTCAGAGATCGAAGCAGCCTTTCTTTATTTTATTAAGAATTTCAATGTGGACTATATAATTGTTAATCAATAACTGGTAAAACCACTAAACCGACATTGCACTTATAATATCGAATTGCGTTATAATCTCCATTTTACCATTCTCATATTCCAACAATACCGCCGTATTATCTTTACTAATCAGCGATGATATTTTTTCTATTGAAGTATTGATATCCACAAAAGGAAAAGGCTTAGTCATCACCTCCGAAATCTTGTGAGACTTAGCAGCAGGATTTTCCAATAAAGAATTTAATATATCCGTCTCCGTTATTTTCCCTACAACCATCCCTTGTTGAGTAACAGGCAACTGGGATATGTTCAAAGATTTAATCGTATTGATTGCTTCAAGAACCGATTTATCCGAATCGATAGTTACAATCTCCTGATTATCTCTATTTTGTAATATTGATTTTGCAGTTAGTTTTTCATCTTTAAGGAAACCACGCTCCCTCAGCCAGTCATCATTGTACATCTTACCTAAATAACGTGTACCATGATCATGAAAGATAACCACAACCAGATCGTCTTCCTTTAACTGATCTTTCATCTGCAACAAACCAGCAACTACCGATCCGCAGGAATTACCGGCAAAAATACCTTCCTTACGCGCAATCTCCCTGGTCATCAACGCAGCATCCTTATCCGTTACTTTTTCAAAGTGATCAATTACAGAAAAATCTACATTCTGTGGCAAGAAATCTTCCCCAATTCCCTCTGTAATATAAGGGTATATCTCATTTTTATCAAAAATCCCCGTCTCTTTATACTTTTTAAATACAGATCCATATGTATCAATCCCCCAGATCTTGATATTAGGATTCTGTTCTTTTAAATATTTTCCGGCACCTGATAACGTTCCGCCAGTACCAACTCCGGCAACCAAATGCGTCACCTTTCCGTTAGTCTGTTCCCAAATCTCGGGACCAGTCTGTTCATAATTGGCCATCGAATTCGACAAATTATCATATTGATTCGCCTTCCATGAGTTGGGGACCTCCCTTTGTAACCTCGATGAAACAGAATAGTAAGATCTTGGATCTTCTGGTTCTACATTAGTAGGACATACAATCACTTCAGCACCAAATGCACGCAACGCATCCACTTTCTCTTTCGATTGTTTATCTGTAGTAGTAAATATGCACTTGTATCCCTTTATTACCGCAGCAATGGCCAAACCCATTCCTGTATTACCTGAAGTTCCCTCAATAATTGTTCCACCTGGTTTTAAGAACCCGGCCTGCTCAGCATCTTCAATCATTTTAAGCGCCATCCTGTCTTTAATTGAATTACCAGGATTATTGGTTTCAATTTTAGCCAGAACAGTAGCTTTAATACCATCAGTTACCTTATTCAGTTTAACAAGAGGGGTATTCCCAATAGTTTCCAAAATGTTGTTGTACCACATAGAGCAAAAGTAATAATTATCTATTAAATCAATAGGCTAAGCAAAATTTACAACAAACAAATGACTTACCAGGGAAAAGACCTAAATAATCAATCTGATTTTATAAAATGCCCTTAAAACTTCAAATGCTTAACAGTTAAGCCATTGTTGATCAATTGCCTTAAAGAATCTATTCCAATCTTTAAATGAGACTCAACAAATTTCTCTGTCACCTTTGAGTCACTCTCTGTAGTCTTTACTCCTTCCGGAATCATCGGTTGATCCGAAACCAGCAATAAAGCACCCGTAGGGATCTTATTGGCAAACCCAGTTGTAAACACAGTAGCTGTTTCCATATCTACTGCCATTGCACGCAAAGTTTTCAAATACTTCTTAAAGTCCTTGTCGTGTTCCCAAACCCTTCTGTTTGTTGTATAGACAGTGCCTGTCCAATAATCACGGGAATGATCTCTAATGGTAGTAGAAATCGCTTTTTGAAGCGCAAAAGCTGGAAGTGCGGGAACTTCTGCCGGCATATAATCATTAGATGTACCTTCTCCTCTAATAGCAGCGATCGGAAGAATCAGGTCTCCGATACTATTTTTTTTCTTTAAGCCGCCGCATTTCCCTAAAAATAAAACCGCCTTTGGATGTATCGCACTGAGTAAATCCATCATCGTTGCCGCTAATGGACTCCCCATACCGAAATTGATTATGGTAATACCATCTGCTGTAACACTCTGCATCGGTTTATCCAGACCCATTATAGGGGCATTATCATGCCATTCAGAAAATAACTGCAGGTATTTAGAAAAATTAGTTAAAAGAATAAATTGAGAAAAATCACCTAAAGGACGTCCCGTATATCTTGGAAGCCAATTATTTACTATCTGCTCCTTTGTTTTAAGTCCTTTGCGAATAGGCGTTTCTACTTCCTTAATTTTCTTGGCTTGTTCTACCAAATCATCATCCTTTTTAACATCTTTTTCTTCATTCATAATTTTAGGTTTATGATAAAAAAACCCCGAATCTCTTCGGGGTTTCTCTTATGCTACTTTAAGCTTTTTTATATCCGTTTTAGCAAACTTTTCAAGAGCATAGCTCAACGTGATCTCCAGCCCCTTGCCTTGCCGCTTTTCGGATGGAACTTCAAACATCGCATCAATCATGATCGATTCACAAATAGACCTGAGTCCCCTTGCTCCTAGTTTAAATTCCATTGCCTTATCTACAATAAACTCCAGCACCTCCTTGTCAAACTCAAGCTTAATATCTTCATATTCAAAAAGCTTCTTGTACTGCTTAACCAGCGAATTCCGGGGTTCCGTTAATATACTTAACAATGCCCCTCTGTTCAAAGGATTAAGGTGAGTAATCACAGGAAGCCTTCCAATCAATTCGGGAATTAAACCAAAAGAACGAAGATCCTGAGGAGTGATATATTTATATAAATTAGTTAAATCTATATTATCGTCATCCAAATCATTAATCTTGTATCCTACTGTTTGAGTCTTTAAACGATTTGCAATTTTCCTGTCAATACCATCAAATGCACCGCCACAGATAAACAGAATGTTATTCGTATTTACAGCAATCATTTTCTGATCCGGATGTTTACGTCCACCCTGAGGAGGAACATTCACAACTGTACCCTCAAGAATTTTCAATAACGCCTGTTGTACCCCTTCACCGGAAACATCCCTGGTAATAGATGGATTATCACTCTTACGGGCAATTTTATCCACCTCATCAATATAAACAATCCCCCGTTCTGCAGACGCTACATCGTAATCCGCCGCTTGCAACAAGCGCGTTAAAATGCTTTCTACATCTTCCCCTACATAACCTGCTTCTGTTAACACCGTTGCATCACAGATACAAAATGGAACATGTAAGATCTTCGCGATAGTTTTTGCCAACAATGTCTTTCCGGTTCCTGTTTCAGCAACCATAATGATATTAGACTTTTCTATCTCGATTTCATCCTTCTCCACCTTTTGGTTCAGCCGTTTATAATGATTATAAACCGCTACTGCCAACACTTTCTTGGCTTCATCCTGACCAATAACATATTGATCCAGATGCTCTTTGATTTCCATAGGTTTCATCAGCGTAACTGAAGATCCTGCACCCTTTGTTTTACGAACCGACAATTCTTCCGCCAAAATCTGGTTAGCCTGGGCAACACATTTATCACAAATGTGTGCATCCAGACCAGCTATTAGCATTAATGTATCCTGTTTACCAGATCCGCAGAAGGAACACTTAATATCCTTTGAGCTCTTACTCATTATTTACTTTGTTTTCTCCCAGCACTTCATCAATCATTCCGAACTCTTTTGCTTCACTTGCAATCATCCAATAATCCCTGTCTGATGCATCATGTACTTTCTGATAATCCTGACCCGAATGAAGGGCAATGATTTCATATAACTCTCTCTTTAATTTCAGGATCTCACGGGCAGTGATCTCAATATCGGATGCCTGACCCTGCACACCACCTAATGGTTGGTGGATCATAATACGTGAATGCGCTAAAGCAGCACGTTTACCTGCCGCACCTGCACACATTAAAACTGCACCCATAGATGCCGCCATACCCGTACAAATAGTCGCCACATCAGGAGTGATATACTGCATCGTATCATAAATACCTAGTCCGGCATATACCGAGCCGCCAGGTGAATTGATATAAATCTGTATATCTCTTTTTGCGTCAGTAGATTGTAAAAATAAAAGCTGAGCCTGTATAATATTTGCGTTTGTGTCATAAATGGCATCTCCCAGAAAAATGATACGATCCATCATTAACCGCGAAAACACATCCATCTGTGCCACATTTAATTGGCGCTCTTCTATAATATATGGGGTCATAGACATTGGAAGAGCACTTTTCTCTACCCTACCAATGAAACTGTCTACATGCTGACTACCAATGCGATGATGTTTTACCGCGTATTTACGAAACTCATTTTTGTCAATATTCATTGGATTAAAGTTAATGGTCTGAATTTATATATAAAAGTATTTATGCTAATATAAGTTTTGATTAAGATTGATGGCATAAGTACTCTCACAACCATAAAAACTTAATCTAATAACAAGAATTTATTGTATTCAATTTCCTGGCGATCTAATGTAATAACACTTTTCAGGTATTCAAATACTTTTTGTGTTTTTACTTCGTCAAAAGATTTACTTGCACTTTCCTGATTCTGCAAAAACTGTACAGTATAATCTGATAACGTCTCATCTGTAACAGCTTGCGGACTGTACATACTTAATTGAGCGCCTAATTTTATTTTTGCAGATTCAAATACATCTTCATATTTTATCTCTATTTTATTTTCTTTAACAACTTTGTCTGCAACCAGCGTCCATCTTAAGTTATTCGCAAAATCATCGTATCCCTTTTGCAAATCTTCATCCGACAAATCCTTATTGGTCACTTTTAACCAACGCATCAGGAATTCATCAGGAAGCTGCATGGCATATTTTGCTATAACGTATTTAGCAAGATCACCTTGAAATCTAGTTTCGCTATTCTGCACCATCATAGATTCCAGCTCTCCGGTAATCTTTTCACGAAACTGCTCCTCAGTAGTTACAATTCCTTCACCAAACACCTTATCAAAGAACTCCTGGTTCAAATCAGACTCATCCAGACGGTTTACATTTTTAACAGTCAACTGAAAGTTAGAGGTCAGATCCTTTGCATCCACTTCGTCGATCTTTAGGATCTTGGAAACCTGAAAAGAATCATGATTAAATGCCTTCTGAATATCAAATTCAATCACATCCCCTACCTTTAAACCGATCAGGCTCTTTTTAACCTCTTCATCACTGACAAGGTCAATTCGAACCGAAGTAGTTGCACGTATAGCATCTTCAAAAACAGAGCCATCTGCAGAAAGCTGTGTCAACTCTGCATAAAGCACATCATTATCTGACGAAACTTCAGGGTTTGTCATTTTGCCATAACTCTTCCTGATATTTTTGATCCTTGACTCTAACGTTTCAGGATCAATTTTAATCGTATAGTACGGAATAGCATCAGCCTTCGAAAAATCCAATTCAAATGAAGGAGCTAATCCTACTTCATACTTGAACTCGAACTCATCTGATAAATCCCAGTTATGTTTTTCCGTATCTGGATGCGGTAACGGCTGACCCAATATACTTAATTTACTGTCTGTAATATATTGCTTAATCGAATCATTCAAAAGAGTATTTACCTGATCAACAAGGATACTTTTACCATATACCTTCTTGATATGAGATACCGGCACCAGTCCTTCTCTGAATCCTGGAAGTTTTGCTTTTTTTGCCTGAGCTTTGATCGCTTTCTCTACACTTGGAAGATAGTCTTCAGGTTTAATGTTTATTTTAACTAATGAATTTAAGTTATCAATTTTTTCTTCTGTGATATTCATATTATGATAATTACATTTAGTGTTATACAAAAAATTCCCCTCGTGTAAGCGAGGGGAATTATGTGCGGAAGAAGGGACTCGAACCCCCACGCCTTACAGCGCCAGATCCTAAGTCTGGTGCGGCTACCAATTACGCCACTTCCGCATTAGGATTGTTATAAATTTGGAATGCAAAACTAGCTTTTATTTTCAATAAAAACAAGTACTATTTAAAATAAATTTAATCTTTTTTTAACACCTTACTGGTCCACTTCTTAATCTTATGATGTAAGACACTAAGGTCAAATGGTTTAGTGATAATATCATTCGCTCCTGCATCAATAGCTCGTTGTTGTTCTTCATCAAGAACAGCAGCCGATAATGAAATAATAGGAATAGTGTTGATAGATGCACTTTCATCTGCCCGAATTTTACGAATGGCCTCAAACCCTCCCATTATAGGCATGTTTGAATCTATCAGGAGCAGATCGTATGTCTTCGTTTTTAATCGTTCCAATACCAACTTCCCATTCTCAACCATTTCCACTTCTATTTTCCATCGTTCTAAGACCTTCTTGATCATAAACTGATTTACCAGGTTATCCTCTGCAACCAATACCTCCAGACCCTCCAAAAAAGGCAACTCAGAAAGATCTACAGAAGCCTTAATTTCCGGATCAGAAACAACCTGATACCAATTTGTAAATGCAAAACTCGCACCCTTACCAAACTCCGAAAAAACAGTAATTTCCCCTCCCTTTAATTCAGCCAGTCTCTTTGCAATCGATAAACCCAAACCAGTGCCACCGTAAAGCTGCTGTGTATTATCATCCGCCTGTTCAAAGTTATCAAATATGGAATCCAGTTTATCGCTTTTAATTCCGATACCGGTATCCTGTACCACAAATCGAATCTGAGCCTGATTCCCCTTAGTTGCTATCAGTTTAACAAAGAGCGTAACCACTCCCTTGTCCGTGAATTTAACAGCGTTACCAATCAGGTTCATTAAAATCTGATTGATCCGCAACGAATCGACAATAATCATTGCAGGCACTTCTTTTTCAATATTAACTTGTAATTCGATCCCCTTTTCAACCGCTTTATACTGGAGTAAGTCGACTATTGCATGAGCCTGGTTAATGATATTACTCTCTGCGCGAACAATCTTAAATTTACCTGCTTCAATTTTTGATATATCTAAAATATCATTGATGATGCCTAACAAAGCACCTGAGGATATTTTAAGAAGATCCATCAATTTTATCTGCTCTTCATCCAGATTCGTATACTGCAGTAAATGAATTAACCCTTGAATACCATTTACAGGAGTTCTTATTTCGTGACTCATACTAGCCAAAAAATTCTCCTTGATCCGCTTACCCTGTTCCGCCTGCTCTTTAGCTATAATTAACTCCTTTTGATACTGAAGCAACTCTGCATTCTTTCTTTTAACCTCGCGCTGAGAACGTGCCAATTGAATAAATGAATCCACTTTTGCCGATGTCACATATGGATCGAGGGGCTTATACAGATAATCCATAGCTCCCGTTGAGTAACCTTTTACTGCATACTTCGTCTCTGTTGAAATAGCAGTAACGAAAATAACCAGTATTTCACGCGTCCTGGGATTACCTTTTAAGATCTCTACAAGCTCAAAACCATCCATTTGAGGCATTTGAACATCTACAAGAGCAATGGAAATATCCTGCTCCCAACATAACCTCAAAGCCTCATTCGGCGAGGTTGTTGTCACTAATTCAATATCCTCACGATCCAAAAGGGCCTCCAGAGCCACAATATTCTCCGGTTTATCATCAACGATTAAAATCTTAAGCACTTCCATTTTACCTTAAAATAATTTCTCACTTATACTGTCAATAAAAGCAAAGATACCTTCATTAGTCAACACTAAGGCATCTTTGCATTTGGATAACGCTGCCTGAGGCATTGTTTTCACTTCTGCAATCTTAGGATCCTGAATTATAACCAATCCTTTTTTTTCTTTGATATAGCAGAGCCCATACGAGCCGTCTTCACTCGCGCCCGAAAATAAAATCGCTACAATCTTATCCTGATATACATCTGCAACGCTTTGAAATGTAACGTCTATGGATGGTCTAGAATGCAATACCGGTTCTGAATAATCCAACGTAAATGAACCATCCGGTTCCAATAATAAATGATAATCGGATGGCGCAAAATAAACCTTTCCTTTCGAAATCTTTTCTTTATTTACTGCCAGAACCACTTTCAACTCTGACTTTCTATCCAATATCTCTTCTATAAAAGAAGGGTAATTTCTACTTCTGTGAATCACAACAACAACAGGTAAAGGAAAATGCAAAGGCAACTTTCTAACTAGTTCAAATACCAGGTTAAAGCCCCCTGCAGAACCTCCCAGAAGCAAAACTTTTGCCTCTCTTGCTTTTCTGATCTCATTCTCTCCCCAGCTACTCAATTTTTTGATATATATTTCCTGTTTTGTCAATCACCCTGAACCTTTCCCTGACCTCCGCGCCTTGCAACGTTTCCTTCGACCCTAGACAAAGAAATCCAAAAGGGCATAAACTATCGTAAAACAATTGAATCACCCGTGCTTGCAACTCCAAATTAAAATAAATCAGTACATTTCTACAGGAAACAACCTGAAACTCATTAAATACCGCATCTGAAACTAAATTATGCACTGAAAACAGCGTATTTTTTTTAGCTCATTAGAAATAGCTGCAGCATCATACTGAGCAACATAAAAGTCGGCCAATGAACCTGGGAAACCAGCACTATGGTAATTTCTCGAATAACCTTTCATGTTGGAAAGATCATATATTGCTCTTTTTGCCTGCTCTAAAACCTGCGGATTAATATCGGTACCATACAAAAAAGACCTATCTAAAAACCCCTCCAGCTTTAATAATATAGCAAAGGAATAAAGCTCTTCTCCCGTGGAACATCCCGCATTCCACACTTTAACCCTTTGATAAGAAGACAGATAAGGAACAACTTTTTCCCTTAAAGTTTTATAAAAAAAAGGGTCCCTAAACATCTCCGTAACATTAACGGTAATTTGAACTATAAATTCTTCAAAGAAATCATGATCATTTACCAGTAATGCCTTTAAATCAAATAAAGACAAGTGATGGAAATGCAACATTCTAGTCACCCTTCTCTTCAATGATGCTCGCGAATATCCCCTGAAATCAAAACCATGGATCTGATTTACCCATTGAATCAATTCTTCCAATTCCTGATAGGAAATCTGCTCAGTTAAATCTTTTGTCATCATTAGCTTAACCAAACCCGCATCATGGACAGCAATTTATCCATGTCAACCGGCTTCGATATATAATCGTTAGCCCCTGCTTCCAGACATTTCTCCCTGTCATTCTTCATCGCTTTAGCCGTTAAAGCAATAATAGGCAGTTTACTGAACCGCTTTTGTTTTCTAATCTCACGCATAGCTTCATAACCATCCATTTCAGGCATCATGATATCCATCAGCACAATATTCAGTTCAGGAAATTCATCCAGCTTCTTTAATGCCTCTATTCCGTTATTGGCAATCTCCACCTTCACCTCATACTCATGTAAGGCTGACGACAGTGCATAAATATTTCGCATGTCATCATCCACAAGCAACACCGTCTTATTTTGCATCGCCTTTTCCAACGTGGAATTATTTTTAACCGGATTCCCCGATGAAGCTATTTTTACACTGTTACTTCCCGATTTAACCTTATTCATAAAAAGATTCACTTCATCAAGCAACCTGTCATTGGATTTATTACTCTTAAGCACCATCGCATTCGTATGCTTAATTACTTCTGCCAGGATATCTTTATCCATTTCCATCGCCGTATTGATCACAACAGGAATATCCAACAGACGTTGATCCGACTTAATTCTTTCTAAAAGATCAACACCTGAAATATCAGGAAGCTTCATATCCAGAATAAGACAGTAAAAGTCACTATCCTCTTCTAAAATAGCCAGCGCTTCTTTTCCATTAAAAGCTTGTTTCACTTTTATATTTTTCGCTTTGAATTGAGCAACAAGCGCATCACTTTGGATTTCATTATCCTCTATCAAGAGCACTCTTTTTATTTTTTCATTCCCGCTATTATCTATCAGGATATTAAAGGCATGATCAAGCTCGTCCTTTTCAACCGGTTTTTTAAGGAAACCAATGGCCCCCTCCTTCTTTGCTTTTGAATTCGTTTCATCACGAGCCGACATTAAATGTACCGGAATGTCACGCGTTAAGGGATCAGCCTTTAATTTTTTAAGAACAGCCCAGCCATCTAAAACCGGAAGCATGATATCCAGAACAATGGCATCCGGTTTATGCTCAAGCGCCATTTGCAATCCTGTATCCCCCTGAAAGGCCAGAATAGGACTAAATCCTCTCTCAATTGCATATTCCTTTAAAATATCAGCAAAAACCACATCGTCTTCAATAATGAGCAAAGTATACATATGGTCATCTATGAAATTTTTCTTTTCCATTGTTGAAGAAGAATTATAAACCGGATCATTCCCTGTTATTACTTCTAAAGAGGATGTAAGCTCTACTTTGGAGACTTTTTCTGTTGGCAAATAAAGCGTAAAGGAACTTCCTAGATTATACTCACTTTCAATCTGAATTTCTCCACCCAGAAGATTACATAATTCCCGGCAAATAGACAATCCTAAACCTGTACCACCGTATTTTCTACTCGTAGAACCATCTGCTTGCTGAAATGCTTCAAAAATCAGTTGTTGTTTATCCTTGCTAATTCCAATTCCTGAATCCTTAACGCGGATCGCCAAAACATCTTCCTTAAGATCTTTTAATTGCTCTTTTAGAAACACCACTCCTTTTTCAACCAATCCAATAGTGACCGTTACATTTCCTTTTTCTGATGTAAATTTGAAAGCGTTAGATAACAGGTTCTTCAAAATCTGCTCCATCCGCTGTTTGTCCGAATGAACACTTATAGGTGTTCCTTTTTCAATCTGGCAGTTAAAATCGATTTTTTTATTCCTTGCAACTTCGTCAAACAAGTGCTGCATATTTGAACTAAGCTCCCTCAAATCAACATCTTCCAGTTCAATATCCATCTTTCCGGATTCAATTTTAGATAAATCCAGAATATCATTGATCAGATTAAGCAAATCACTCCCTGCATTATGAATCACCCCCGCATATTTAATCTGATCCGCATTCAGGGTTTTAAACTTATCATCTTTAAGAATTTTAGCCAGGATAAGGATACTATTTAAAGGAGTACGGAGTTCATGGCTCATATTAGCCAGAAATTCTGATTTATATTTGCTGGACTGCTCCAGTTCCCTGGCCTTAACACCTATGGCCTCACGCGCTTGCTCAACAGCAAAATTACGCTCTTCCAGCATTTCTGCTTTTTCTTCCAGTTCTGAATTCGATTGCCGTAATTCCTCTTGTTGAACCGTTAACTCTTCTTCTGAGGCCTGCAACTGATGCGTCTTCTGCTTCAGCACTTCATTCGTTACGGTCAGTTCTTCATGCTGAGCCTCTAAAGTTTCTGCTTGTTGCTGAGTCTGATTCACCAGCTTTTCAAGTTTAGCCCTTACGTCTGCCGAATTCAAAGAGGCGCCAACCCCATCTATCTTCTCTGTAATGAATTCAAGTTTCAGATCAGTTATTTCTTTAACAAACCCTAATTCAATTACGCCAATTAATTTCTCTTCAAAAAACACAGGCTGAACTAAAAGTGAGTTCAATTTTATATCACCAAATCCGGAGCTCAGCTTAATATAGTAATCAGGAATATCCTGAATCAAAATTTGCTTTTTATTAACCGCTACCTGACCAACCAAACCCTCTCCAGGGCCAAATACTCTTTGCGTACTTTCTTCATCAGGATAAGCATAAATACCAGCAATTTTTAACATCTTACCTTCAAAAAGGTAAAAGGCACCAATCTGTGCTTCCACATATTCGGCTAATGATCCGATTATGTTTCCCGACAGCTCCTCTAAATTTTGCTCTCCCCGCATCACAACATCAATTCTTTTAGCCCCTGTCAGGAACCAATTTTTCTTCTCATTTTCTTGAGCGAGCTCATTTAGCTGAACGTTCGCTTCCTTAATACGCCCCTCTGTAACTTTCTGTCTTCTGAACGTTCGTTTGATATAAATAAAGAGCACCAGCAAAAGGCAAGAAATAAGAAAACAGCCTCCAATGATGATAGCAATAGTTCGATTAGTACTAAAATTACTTATTCCCTCCCGGACAGACAGCAGTTTATGTTCTAAATCAGAAATACGCTTACTATATACTTTGATATGACCCCGATATTGAATCGCTTTCCTGAACATCAGCAGCATGAAGGGATCCTTAAAATCCTTACCATCAACATATCCCTGAATAAGATTATCCATCACCTCCACTTTTAAAGTGGCATAATAATTTAATGAATCAATATTTATGTTTTGCTTTTCATTATCAATGACAAGAGCTCTCAGCTTTAAAAAAGCTGGATTAATCAGCACGAGTTCCTTTTTATAATCATCCAGATAATATTTGAAGCCTGTGATCATATACCCACGCTGGTCAGCCTCTGCAGTGGTCAGATGCGACTCAATTTCATTGTTCAACAATACAATTTGTTTAGTATGATCTACCCAACTGGCATCTTTCACTTGATCTTTAATGCTAAAGAAAGAAACAATACCAACTGTAAAAACAATGAGAAAAGTTAACATGAAACCAGCGAGAACCTGGTTTTGGAAGGAAAATTTTTTAAACATCTATAGCATTCAATATATTAATAAAGATAGCATTAAATAACATTTCTCCTTCATATTATAAAACTCTTTAATCCTCATGCTGTTGTGCTACTAGAACTAGATCTATTACACATCACAAAAGTCAATAATGAGAAATATTAATGAACAATCAATTGCCAATTTAATGCATTTGCTCTCTATCTGTAATGATGGAAAAGAGGGATATAAAACTGCAGCAGAGGACGTCGATTCCACAGAACTTAAAACTCTTTTTTCCATGTATTCCATCCAGCGTGCTGAGTTTGAAATGCAACTAAAAAAGGCTATACATCAACTGGGGGGCAATCCTGACAATGAAACAGGTGGACCTATTGGAACCCTGCACCGGGTATGGATGGATATAAAAACTGCATTTACTAAAAATGATGATGAGGCAATTCTTGAGGCTTGCGTCACTGGTGAGAAGTCCGCCCTCGAAGCATACGATAAGGTGATAACCGATCCAGGTATTGATGCCGAAATCATGACCGTCCTAGCTACACAGCGTACAGGAGTAGCGGATTGCCTTAAAAATATTCAAATACTGAAAGACCAATACGCAAATTGATTATTTGATTTATTGCGGGTTACCTATTTGGTACCCGTTTTTTTATCAATCTAACCAATGATAGGTATGAATATCTCACCAATTACCTATTTTTGTAAATAGCTTATCAAAGGCTCTCATTATGGCGAACATTTTATTGGTGGAAGATGATACCACTTTTTCACTTATACTAGATAATTTCCTTCAAAAAAAAGGCCATAAGGTTCATGTAACACATACGTTAAAAGCCAGCTTAAAATCACTGGAACTAAACAAATACGATCTGCTGCTACTGGATTACCGTCTTCCTGATGGAAATGGTCTGGAAGTAATGGCTGCTGCGCGAAATAATAATCCCACTATTCCTTCTATTATCATGACCAGCTTTCATGATGTCAGGACAGCTGTAAGAGCTATACGATTAGGAGCACACGACTTTATCACTAAACCTGTAAACCCGGATGAACTTGAGATGATCCTCAATGATGCCTTAAACAGAAAACAAGTCGCTCCTGAAATCAAGCAAAATGAACCCTCTACATTTATTGAAGGGGAAAGCACAGAATCAAAAAAACTACATAACTACATTGAACTGGTTGGCCCTACTGATATGTCTATCATTATACAGGGGGAAAGTGGAACAGGGAAAGAATATGTCGCTAACTCCATTCATAAAGCCAGTAAGCGTGCTCAGCGACCTTTCGTAGCAATAGATTGCGGCTCCATATCGAAAGAACTCGCTTCAAGTGAATTATTTGGTCATGTTAAGGGTGCTTTTACTGGTGCATTATCCGATAAAAAAGGACAATTTGAGGTAGCTGACGGCGGAACTCTTTTTCTGGACGAAGTAGGCAATCTCAGCTATGAAGTTCAGGTTCAATTATTAAGAGCCGTTCAGGAACGTGTTATACAACCCCTGGGAAGTAACAAGCAGATTAAAATAGATGTGCGAATAGTTGCAGCGACTAACGATGATCTGTTAAACAGTGTAGCAAAAGGGGAGTTCCGCGAAGACCTCTATCACCGCTTAAATGAATTTAAAATCCATGTTCCCGCTTTAAGAAGTCGTGACGGCGATTTAAAAGTATTTCTTTATCATTTTATTGAACTTGCTAATGCCGAACTGGACAGGAATGTAAAGACCTTATCTCCGGAAGTGACTCATGTTTTCGAACAGTATGACTGGCCGGGAAATTTAAGGGAATTAAAAAATGTAATCAGGCGCATGGTATTATTAACCCGGGGCGAAGAAGCTGGAATTGAATCATTACCCGATGAAATGATAGACTCGCTTCATCAGGCTCCAAAACCAACAGGCACTGATCTCAAAGCACTTAATGAAGCAAACGAAAGAGAGCTCATACAGGAAACACTTCGCAAAGTAAAGTACAATAAAACGCAGGCGGCAAAACTATTAAACATAGACCGCACAACGCTTTATAATAAGATGGAAAAATATCAGATTGAATAAACTTCTGACGTTAACTGCTCAAGCTCATTAATCAATCCATCAATTCTTTCTTTCTGTGCATCTTCTACAACGGGGTGCGCATAAAGGAGGAGTTCCTCCTCTCTGAATTTTCTTCCCAGATCTTTTGCACCTACCTGAGCCGTACGCCCTGCAATACGATGCAGCAACAGAGCAACCGTTTCATTCTCTTTGCTCTCCACACTCGCTTTTAATTCTTTTACATCATCACGCGAATCATCACAAAAGCGCTCCAGAATCTTCTTAATGACAGCTTCATCACCCATTGCCATTTTCCCAATCGCCGTCAAATCCAGCCTTTCATGCGCAATTACTAAAGGCACATTTACTTTCGTAACAGAATGACCATACAATACATCTACCAGATCACTTTCTTTGAAAGGCTTCATCAATACCGCATCAAAACCTTGATTAAGGATCGAAACACGTTCTTCCGGAAGTGCCTGTGCCGTTAAAGCAATTATCTTTACTGTAGCCGGTAATATTTCCCTCATACGGCGACAAAGCTCTAACCCAGTCATTTCAGGCATCCTGATATCCATCATGATCATCACCAGATCATCAGGTACAGATTCCTCCAACATTAGCGATGGCAGATTAAAGGACTTATATCGAATGCCATGTTTATCCAATAAAGTACAACACAGCTGAAGTATAAAAGCATCGTCATCAACTAACCAAACCAGCCCCGGATAGCCATCCGTATTTTCTGGTAAAGCTTTCATGATCTTCATATTTCCCCTTGGCACCGTATACTTTAGATGGAGGGTAAAACAGGTTCCTATTGCCGGTTTACTTTGAACCTCTATGCGGCCGCCCTGTCCTTCCACCAATGCCTTTACAATACTTAAACCTAAACCCGTACCGTTTTCATTGCTAAAAGCATTGTTTCCGGCTTGTTCAAATTCAGCGAATATGCGTAGAAGATCTTCTTCCGGGATCCCAGCTCCCGAATCAATCACTTCAATGGTCAGGTAAGACTTCCTCTTGATAATACGACTTTTTAAATTCACAATAACGTCTCCTGCATCCGTGAATTTAACCGCATTCCCAATTAAATTGAATAAAATTTGCTTCAATCTAAAAGGATCTCCTATTAATAAGGACGAGCCAGTAATAAGATTATTGAATCTTAAACCAAGGGATTTCTTCTCCGCCTGAGGGGCCATGATGGTCACAACCTCTTCCATAACAACCGAAACGTCAAACAAACTCCTTGTAAACTTAAATTTCCCGGATACAATGCGACTATAGTCCAGCACCTCATTTACAATATGCAACAGATGGATCGATGAACTATATATAGCATCCAGGTTTTTCTTGTCAATCTTTTCCTGGTCCTTTAGTTGTTCTGCATAACCAATGATAGATTGAAGTGGCGTTCGGATCTCATGACTCATGCTGGATAAAAACCGTTGTTTGGCCTGTCCATGATACTCTGCTTCATCCCTGGCGGCTTCCAGTTCTTCCCTATACGTATTACTTCTACTGATATCCGTTAATATCAAGTAAGCGAGAAACGCAGTAATAAACATGAATGTCAGCATAATAAGCTGGATCCGGTCTGCACTATGATTCACCAATCCCCTCGCTTTACTCGTATTCACTTCAACCTGTTTCAGCACGTCCTTCTCTACTTGCTGAAGCACGTCCAGAATCTGATTGATTAGAATATTTCCAGCATTAGCAAGTTCTATTTCCTGATTAATAAACCGATTACTTCTTTGTTTTTGCCTGATTGCTAAATCTTTAACTGCGTCTTCCATCTCCTGAATCACACTATCGGTGTTAGAACGGGCTACAGTATCAATCGTAATGTTAATTTCTTTTTTTACTTCAGGAGAAATGGTATCCCCTTTCTTTTTACCAAATAAGCGATTAAAAAAACCACGGTCTCTCACTACTTTTGATGAAGGTGTAGTGGTGGTAGATTGTGTTTGTTCCGTTTTTACAATCGTGCTGTCCATCTCTGATGAACTTCGGTTGATCAAACCGGTAAGCGAATTGATCTGACTCGAAAATACCCGGTCATTAATCAACCCTTCCCGAACACGCAGATAACTTAGAAATAAACTATCCCTTTTCTTCAACAGATCCTGCATTTTATCTACCTGTCCGATCTGAAGTTTTTGATCACGATAAAGTTTTTTTAAAATATTCATCTTCCAGCGAATCGAATCAGATTCGCTGATAAAGGACTTGTAAGATACAGGGGTCTTCTGCATATTCTGACTCCGCTGAAACTGATCCAGCTTGGTGATATCGCGGAATAACTGATTGACAATAAGCAGTTTTTCATCGGGAGCAGCAATAGTCACAACTGTCGTAAGCATTTCCTTAAAGGCAACCTTACTAACCGTCCAGGCTAAAATAAAGGCAATAAATCCGATTGAAAAGGCAATAATCACCTTTCCCTTTAATGAATTTGTAAAGGAACTTTTCCTTAAATAGCTCATGTATACGTTTAAAATCCAGCCGACACACGTTCAGGATATTTTGAAGCATGTTTCATGATGATATTCCTAATATAATCATTGGAGGGGTATAACTCCAAATATGGTTTTATAGTAGCAAAACTTGAGGAGTCCATTTTGTTGGAAACATATCCCATTCCGTGTAAGTTTCCCTTCTCCATCATGATAATACTTTTTTCTTCATCCGTGCGTCCGTTACCTATAAGCAAAAAAGAAGGCAGTATTGTTTTTAAATCTGAAACTGCATCATTCACCCTGATATTATAAACGCCAGCATCCTCTTTTCCACAGCAAGCACCATGGCAAACCGAATCAGAAGAATGAACCTCACATACCTGCCCTGTTTTTTGAACAAAACATAGGCGCGGACATAATTCAAACTTTTCAATAAGCGTATGAAGCAGGCTATAACCTTCAGAAATAGTATTAAAACTGTGAAGCGGAGTTGAATTTTTGCGCTTTTTATCAATGACTAAACGTATTAAACCTTTCTGATCCTCATAGGTATATAAACCATAGGCGGCTTCAAACCGTTTCATGGAACGGTTATTTGCAGGCCATAACCTTTTTATTTCAACAGCTTCGAGGATGAAGGCCATGAGTTCTGTTCCACAGACCCGATGGCTGATGGAACATACATTTTTCAAAAACTCCTGACGCTGTTTCCCTGCATTATTACCTGAAAAATGGGAACATACCCTTTTTTTGATATTGATCGCTTTACCTACATAGATCACTTTCCCCCTTTGATCATGAAAATAATAAACACCCGGATGTTTGGGTAATCGATCAATGTCTGATTTTTGCAGATGAGGAGGAAGCTGCTGCTCGCTAGTTTTTTTATTGATAAACTGATCTATATGACCGTTGAGGTCATTTTTTAATAACAAAGAAAACAGTACTGCGGTAGCTTCAGCATCTCCTGCCGCACGGTGACGGTTTAAATTCGGGATCTTTAAGCTGGTACATAGCTTACCCAGACTATATGAAGGAAGACCGGGAAAGATTCTTCTTCCCAGACGAATGGTACACAACTTTTTACAATTCAGTTCGTACCCTGATGCAGCTAAATGATGTTTTATAAAAGAGTAATCAAAGTTGACGTTGTGCGCCACAAAAACTGCTGAACTAAGCAACCGAAAAACTTCTCCTGCTATTTCATTAAAAGAGGGAGCATCCTTAACCATTTCATCATTAATGCCGGTTAACGATTGAATAAAATAAGGTATAGAAACACCAGGATTTACAAGTGATTGAAACCTTTTGGTTATACAGATACCATCATGAATGAGGATTGCGATATCGGTAATGCCATTTGCTGAAGCATGGCCACCCGTTGTTTCGATATCGACAATTGCATACATAGTACAAACTTACTAAATACTAACATATTTAGCTATATTAAAATACAATAAGGATGCGGCTCTTACCAAGAAGTAAAAGTCGCATCTTTATTATATGACCTAGTAAGACCCAGAATCGCGACCGCCTTTCTGGTATCCTCCTTTATTGTATGAACCGCGATCGCCTCCGCCAAAGCCACCTTTACGTCCACCATTAGGTTTTTCTTCCGCCTGGGTAACGGCAATTGCTCTGCCAAAAATTTCAAGTCCATTTAGATCTTCAATTGCTTTCTTTGCCTGTTCATCATCAGGCATTTCCACAAATCCAAAGCCTTTTTTTCTTCCCGTTTCTTTGTCCAGGACAAGTTTTACAGAAGATACTTCACCATATTCTTCAAAGGTTTCCTTGATATCACTTTCTTCAAGTTTGAAGGGTAGGCTTGCCACAAAAATTTTCATCGTAATTTAGTATTTGAGTTAACCGGAGTAGGTAATTTGTTAATTAGTATAAGGGGAATTGTTAATTTAATGCTCTTCTATTTTTACTTGTTTTCGTGTTACAATATAGGAAGAATTTTAATTAAATGAATTTTTTTTTCAAATTTGCCCATTTATTTCACAAAAAGACAACTATTAGCAGATTAACACGTTAAAGTGAGAAAATCAGGCTAAAAATTAGGTTTTAATACATATTTCTCATAAAACCTGAAAATATGTTCTGCTGCTTCTTCTGCTGTATCCACCAATCTGTATAAATTTAAATCATCAGAACTAATATTTTTTGCCTCCAGCATGTGATTTTCAAACCAACTCATCAGGGGCTCCCAATAATCCTTACCTACTAACACAATTGGAAACCGGGCTATCTTTCCGGTCTGAATTAAAGTGATTGCCTCAAACAGCTCATCCATAGTACCAAAGCCTCCCGGCAAAACGATGTATCCCTGAGAATACTTCATGAACATCACCTTGCGGACAAAGAAATAATCAAACTCAAGCAGTTTGTCCCGGTCTATATACTTATTATGAAACTGTTCAAAAGGCAAATCAATATTCAATCCTACGGATTTTCCTCCTGCTTCATAAGCACCTTTATTCGCTGCCTCCATAATTCCAGGTCCTCCACCCGAAATCACACCATATCCCCTTTCGGTAAGTAAACGTCCTATCGTTTCCGCCAGTTTATAATATTTACTATCCTGCGGAGTTCTTGCCGAACCAAACACAGAAACACAGGGGCCTATTTTGGCCAGTTTATCAAAGCCATCTACAAACTCGGCCATGATTTTAAATATCTGCCAGGAATCAGTTACCTTAATATCCTGCCAGTTCTTATTCTCGAATGCACTTCTAATCTTGTCGTCGCTAATCATGTTAGAATATAATATTAAAGTCTAAATATACATCCATTCTTATTAATTCATAACCATCATTAACTTTGCAAAATGAATTTTTCATCACGTCTCCTGGAAAATGCAGTTAATGAATTTTCTAAGCTTCCCGGTATAGGTCAAAAAACAGCATTACGACTCGTTCTGCATCTGCTCAGTCAGCCCTCCGAAGATGTCGGTCGTTTCAGTGAATCCATCGTCCGCTTAAAAAAAGAAATTCGCTTCTGTAAAATCTGCGGCAATATTTCCGATGCAGAGGTATGCGAAATATGTACATCGCCCAAAAGGGATAAAACGCTGATTTGTATCGTGGAAGATACCCGTGATGTGATGGCTATAGAAAACACGAACCAGTATTTCGGCGTCTATCACGTTTTAGGGGGATTGATTTCTCCTATGGATGGTGTGGGACCATCGGAGTTAAACATTGAACCATTGGTGGAACGGGCGCGAACTTCCCCGGTACAGGAAGTGATCCTTGCCTTGAGTGCGACCATGGAAGGCGATACCACGATCTTTTATATCTATAAAAAACTAAAAGATTTCCCTTGTAAAATCAGTACCATTGCGCGTGGAATAGCCTTTGGCGGAGAAATAGAGTATGCTGATGAAATTACACTAGCCCGCTCCATTGCCACACGCGTCCCTTATGGGGTTTAATCATTAGAATATACGTTTATCATCTATGGTAAATCATTTTGCAGTTTTTGAAATATCAAATTACAACCATTGGAATATCAATTCATAATCATTGAAATATCAAGTTTGAACCTTTGTTATCTCAATTTAAAGAATCTTGCTTTGAATCTTAAAAATAAAACAGTCATTATAACCGGAGCTTCATCCGGAATAGGTAAATCATGTGCGGAAGAATTCGCACGACAGGGAGCCAACCTCGTGTTAGGCGCCCGGCAATACGTCACACTTTGCGAAATTGCCCAGGAGATTGAACAGAAATATGCGGTAAAAGCAATCGCTGTGCAATGTGATGTATCGAAGGAAGAGGACTGTAAACAGCTGATCCAGCAAAGTCTGACTACCTTCGGAAGTATTGACATCCTTATTAACAATGCGGGCATAAGTATGCGGGCCTTGTTTAAAGACCTTGACCTGGTGGTAATCCGCAACCTGATGGACGTTAATTTCTGGGGAACGGTATATTGCACAAAATATGCAATGCCTGAGCTATTGAAAGCCAAGGGATCAGTAGTTGGAATTTCTTCCATAGCTGGATACAGGGGACTTCCCGGCCGAACAGGATATTCAGCTTCGAAATTTGCCATGAATGGATTTCTTGAAGCACTAAGGGTGGAGAACTTAAAAACCGGTCTGCATGTCATGATTGCTGCTCCAGGTTTTACGGCATCAAATATCAGGAATACAGCACTGGCTAAAGACGGCCGTTCGCAGGGAGAAACGAGTATGGATGAAGGAAAGATGATGTCTTCGGATGAGGTGGCAAAACATATTGTACAGGCTATTATTGATAAAAAGCGGACTTTAATTTTAACCGGTCAGGGTAAACTGGCTGTGCTGTTGAATAAGTTGATCCCTGCCTGGGTAGATAAAAAAGTATACGAGCTGTTTACGAGAGAGAAAGATCCTTTGATTAAGTAAGGGTTGATTGGTTAATTTACTTGAATTGATTAAGGGCTGCCTGTACCCTTTGAATTAATGAATGCATAATGATACTATGTTGAGTCCATGATAAGTCCGTGTTTTGGCATTAAAACATGGACTTATCATGGACTCAACATAGATTCAACTTGGAATTATTAATAGCAGAGTTGCTGGATAGATATTATTCAGCATGTCAGGAAAGGAACGCAGTTAAAGCAGACTTTATTAAAACAAACGGACTGGACAATAGATACGTAAAATCGAAATTTAGTACCAGATATTACAGGATGATTCTAATAAATGTAGGGTGAAATGGTTTATTTTTATTTAAAGATGCCTATCCGATAACTTTCGGATTTACATATTTCAACTCTTTCACTTTAAGAAAATCCTAATCATTATCAGAGATCAAAGTCAAACTATAAGTTAAAGCAGTTGCAGCAATGAGCGCATCAGGTAATTTCAACTTGTACACTTTTCTTATTTGAATAGCTTGTGTGATAATGTCATCATCAATGCCAAAAACCATAGAATGGGTTACAACAATACCTTAAAATTAATTTTCCTTTTTAGCAAAGAAATGTTCATATTTGTAATCAAATCATGAACACAAACAATATACAATTTAGTTGGTTATGGCAACGCGAGCAATCGTAGGGCTAACCACAATGTATATTTTCAAATAACATTCAAAAGGTTGTCCGGCAAGACAACCTTTTTTTTTGTCCTGCCGGGCAAAGAAACGATCAAATGAAAGAGATATTAAACCGATTATTCGAACGCAAGACCTTTAATTCTGAGGAAGCTAAAGGAATTTTGAAAAACATTACGAAAGGAAAGTACAACCAATCTCAAATGGCTGCTTTTATGACTGCATATTGCATGAGAAGCATCACTTTGGAGGAACTGGAGGGCTTTCGCGATGCGATGCTGGAGCTTTGTCTGGATCCCGGACTTGAACAATATAGTCTGATAGATTTATGTGGAACGGGAGGGGATGGGAAAGACACCTTTAATATCTCTACATTGGCTTCTTTTGTAGTGGCAGGGGGCGGATATCTGGTTGCCAAACATGGAAATTATGGGGTATCATCCGGTTGTGGTTCATCTAACGTGATGGAATATTTGGGATATCAGTTTACAAACGATCCTGGCTTACTTCAAAAAAGTGTCGAGCAGGCGGGAATCTGCTTTCTGCATGCTCCTCTATTTCATTCCGCGATGAAAAACGTTGCCCCTATCCGTAAGGAGCTGGGTGTCAAAACGTTCTTTAATATGTTGGGACCTATGGTTAATCCGGCTAACCCTAAATACCAGGTTGTAGGGGTATTTAGTTTAGAGCTGGCACGATTATATGGATACCTCTATCAGAAAACGGATAAAAGTATACCATTGTACATGCTTTGGATGGTTACGATGAAATTTCATTAACAGGGAGCTTTAAAACGTACTCCAATTTTGGCGAAAAGCTATATACACTAGATCAACTGGGCTTTGAAAAAGTAAATCCACAGGATATTTCAGGTGGAAGTACTGTAGAACAATCGGCAACGATATTTAAAGAGGTGCTGCAGGGAAATGGTACGACAGCGCAGAATAATGTGGTGCTGACAAATGCCGCTTTAGCGATTAAGACGATTCATCATGAAAAGTCGTTTTCAGATTGCTTTTACGAGGCAGAGGAATCGCTTCTTTCGAAAAAGGCACTCAAAAGCTTCACTAATTTATTGGCTGTTAAATAAGGTCTGTAAGATAAGATGTCGAAGTATGATTGTGCCATATGTGTTAGAAGCGTAGGTTAAGGAAGTTTAAAAGCGGTGCTTTTAACGAAATAGGTAAAAAACTTTAAGCGTAGAAATACTAGCGTAAGGGCTATAAAAAATAGGGTTTGTGGATATATTAAATAATAGAGCTAGGAAGATTAAGGTTTGCGGAATGAGAGACACGGCAAACATTCTGGAGATTGCTGCACTGGAGCCTGATTATATGGGCTTTATTTTCTATCCTTTATCTTCGAGATATGCTGGAGAAGTAGATGCAGAAATAGTTAGAGAACTCCCCTCCTCTATAAAAAAAACAGGGGTATTTGTAAATGCAGATCTGGCTACTATTGCTAAATGGGGTACAGTATTACAATTGGATGCTGTACAACTGCATGGAAATGAATCGCCTGAATTTTGCCTGAAATTAAAAGAAAATGGTATTGAAGTAATCAAAGCGTTTGGCATTCATGCAGATTTTGAGTTTAAATCTCTTGAAAATTACCTGCAAGTGGTCGATTATTTCTTATTCGACACCAGTACGGCTCAACATGGGGGATCAGGTAAAGTTTTTGATTGGGAACTACTTCTTCAAAACAATACCGATATTCCATTCTTTTTAAGTGGGGGGATCGATCTGGAGCAATTGGATACTATTGCCCAAATAAATGACAGCCGGTTATATGCGGTTGATTTAAACAGCAAGTTTGAATTATCCCCCGGCATAAAAGATTATAGTAAGTTAAAAAAGATATTTAAAGGAAGGTTATGAATTATCAAGTAGATGAAAAAGGATATTACGGAGTTTTCGGGGGTGCGTATATTCCGGAGATGTTGTATCCCAATATCAAAGAGCTCAGAGAAAAATACCTCGAGTTTATAGAAGATCCTAAATTTCAGGAAGAATATGTGATGCTGCTTAAAGATTATGTGGGACGTCCTTCGCCCCTGTTTCTGGCAGAACGTCTCTCTAAAAAATATGGTGCTAAGATTTATTTAAAACGTGAAGATTTAAATCATACCGGAGCACATAAGATAAATAATACGGTAGGACAAATTCTGGTAGCTGAGCGTCTGGGTAAAAAGCGGATCATAGCAGAAACCGGAGCTGGTCAGCATGGTGTGGCTACTGCAACTGTTTGTGCATTAAAGGGTCTGGAATGTATTGTTTACATGGGTGCTGTTGATATTGAGCGTCAGGCGCCTAACGTAGCCCGTATGAAAATGATGGGTGCTACTGTTATTCCGGCTACTTCGGGAAGTCAGACTTTAAAAGATGCGACCAATGAAGCGTTGCGCGACTGGATCAATCATCCTACCGATACGCATTATATATTAGGATCAGTGGTTGGACCTCATCCTTATCCGGATATGGTTGCCCGTTTTCAATCGATTATCTCTGAGGAAACGAAATGGCAGTTGCAGGAGAAGACAGGTAAGTCGACTCCTGATTATGTACTGGCTTGTGTAGGTGGTGGCAGTAATGCGATGGGTATGTTTTATCATTTTCTAAATGATGAGGATGTGAAACTGATCGCTGTGGAAGCAGCAGGAAAGGGAGTTGATTCCGGTGAATCAGCAGCGACTACATTATTGGGAAAAGAAGGGGTGCTTCATGGAAGTCGCTCGCTCGTGATGCAGACCGAAGATGGACAAGTGGTTGAACCTTATTCAATTTCTGCTGGTCTGGACTATCCTGGAATTGGTCCCCAACATGCTCATCTTTTTACATCAAGAAGAGCATTATACGTGAGTATTACTGATGATGAGGCTATGCAGGCAGGAATGGAACTTTCTAAACTGGAAGGCATTATCCCTGCTATTGAAACGGCTCACGCTTTAGCTTATCTGGATAAGATGAAGTTTAAAGAAGATGATGTTGTTGTGGTTTGTCTTTCAGGACGTGGAGACAAAGATTTGGATACCTACATGAAATATTTCGGACTATAATGAATAGAATTAATCAGCTTTTTGAACAGAAGAAACAGTCTTTACTTTCTATATATTTTACTGCCGGATATCCGGATTTAAACAGCACACTCGATATTGCTGAAGCGCTTGAAAAGGCAGGTGCAGATTTTCTTGAGATTGGCATTCCTTATTCCGACCCTTTGGCAGACGGACCGGTTATTCAGCACAGTTCGCTTACAGCCATAAATAATGGGATGACCATTAAGGTGCTGTTTGAGCAATTGAAAGAACTGAGAAGCAGGGTAACGATACCCGTACTTTTAATGGGTTATTTTAATCCGTTATTGCAATATGGGGTGGAACATTTTTGTTCATCTTGTAAGGAAGTAGGTGTTGATGGGATGATTATTCCTGATCTGCCGATGTATGAATATGAGGATCTGTACGAGGAATATTTTAGTTTGAATGAAATCAGGAATGTGTTTCTGATTACCCCTCAAACATCTGATGAGCGCATACATAAAATTGATGAGCTGAGTAATGGGTTCATTTATCTTTTATCTTCTTCATCTACAACGGGAAAGGATTTGAATGTATCTGATCAGACGGAAAACTATTTTTCAAGGATCAAGAACATGCAGCTTAAAAACCCGACCATGATTGGCTTTGGTATTTCGGATCATACTAGTTTTGCGAAGGCAAGCGAATATGCAGATGGGGCTATTGTAGGAACGGCTTTTGTAAAATTGCTGGAAAAGGATGGTTTTATGGAGCAGATTCCTGAATTTATTAAGGGTTTAAAGGGGTAATAAAATCATATCTGGCTGATGGTAATTCATTCGTTGGTCATGCCATTTTCAATTAGTTAACAAAATGTTGACTAATTGATTTTGTTAATCACATAAGATCGCAAACGTTTAAACAGAGCCGAATATGGCTCTGTTTTGCTTTTATTCCCTTTATTGCCAAACAAAAAGACAACTAATGGATTGACTTAGTATAGTACATCCTTGAAATAGTAAAATGTCAGACTGGTATCAGCTCAGTAAAGAAGAAGTTTTAAAACAACTTAAATCATCAACATCATCCGGGTTAAAGAATGCGACCATCGCAGACCTTCGTAAAGAATTCGGAGATAACAGCTTAAAGGCTGTTAAGCAAAAAAGTAAATTTATTATTTTACTGAATCAGTTTAAGGATATAATGATCATCATCCTGATTGTTGCAGCGGTAATTTCCTTTCTTGTAGGCGAACATACGGACGCCTATGTTATTCTCGCCATCATTATCGGAAATGCGATAATCGGTTATACGCAGGAGAACAATGCGGAAGAATCGGTACGCATGTTGCAAAAGATGTCGTCACAACATGCATTGGTGTTGCGTGAAGGACATCCTGTGAAAGTGGAGACAACGGAACTTGTTCCAGGAGATTTGCTTTTACTGGAGGCTGGAGATATTGTTCCTGCTGATGCGCGATTGTTGGAAGTAAGTTCATTTAAAACAGAGGAAGCTGCTTTAACGGGAGAAAGCCATACGATTGATAAAATAACATCCGCAATTAAAAAGCCTGATTTGCTTCCCGGTGATCAGCATAATATGATTTTTAAGGGTACTATTATTAGTAATGGTACCGCAAAAGCAGTGGTAACCACTACTGGAATGCATACTGAGCTGGGTAAAATTGCCGGTTTGCTCGATGTTAAAGATCAAAAGACTCCCCTTCAAAAACGGCTGGAAGTATTCAGTAAACAACTGGCGGTCATTGTGGTGGTAATTTGTCTGGTTGTATTTGGCTTTGGACTTTGGCGCGGTGAACCTCCTTTCGCGATGTTTTTAACAGCACTTTCCCTGGCAGTAGCCGCTTTGCCCGAAGCATTGCCTGCTGTGATTACTATTGCGCTTGCTGGTGGTGCTCGCAGAATGGTGAGGCAAAAGGCTTTGGTACGCATGTTACCTGCAGTGGAAACTTTGGGTTCTGTTACGTATATCTGCAGTGATAAAACGGGAACGCTGACTCAAAATGTGATGACGGTTGAAAATACATGGGCTGTTAAAGGAAAGGAAGAGCTGCTTCGACATGCCATGATTTTGAATAATGAAGTGCGACTTTCAGAAGATGAGGAGCTTTTAGGAGATTCGACGGAGACTGCCATGGTAAGCTATGCTCAGGATAAGGGTCTTTCTGTAGAAAGTTCTGAAGACAAATATCCACTTATTTCAAAAGTACCTTTTGACTCGGTACGCATGCGCATGAGTACTTTACATGTGCATCAGGATCAATGGCTGCTTTTTGTGAAGGGTGCTCCAGTGAAGATTGTTGAGGTGCTGGATCAAAAATATAAAGAGCAAATTCCAGAATGGCTGGAGATGAATCATAAATGGGCTGCTGAAGGCTTACGTGTTTTGTTTTTTGCTTATAAGGTTTTCGATCGGCAACCAGAGATGACTAAAGAACTGGAAAAGGATTTAGAATTTCTGGGCATGATTGCGATGATTGATCCTCCCCGTGAGGAAGTTATTGCGGCGATACAGGAGTGTAAAACGGCTGGAATAAAGTCTGTCATGATTACAGGAGATCAGCCACTTACTGCTTCTGCGATAGCGGAACGTTTGCAGATCATTGAGAAAGGTGCGGAAAGTAAAACTGGTGCGGATTTAACCCATCTCTCTCAGGAGGAACTGATTCGTGAGATTGAACATATTGCAGTTTTTGCAAGGGTGTCTCCAGAACAGAAGTTAAACATTGTGAAGGCTTTACAGGCAAATGGTGAATTTGTAGCCATGACTGGTGATGGTGTAAATGACGCGCCTTCATTAAAACAGGCCGATATTGGTGTGGCCATGGGCATTACCGGTACGGATGTATCGAAGGAGGCTGCAGATATGATTTTGCTTGATGATAATTTCGCGACTATTGTTAAAGCAGTTAAAGAGGGTCGGCGGATCTATGATAATATCCGAAAGTTCGTTTTGTATATTTTGTCCTGCAACTTAGGGGAGATCTTAACAATTTTCCTTGCGCCCTTTTTAGGCTTGGCCATTCCCCTGCTTCCTATTCATATTCTTTGGATTAACCTGGTTACGGATGGATTACCGGGTCTTGCTCTTGCGGCTGAACCTGCAGAGAAAGATATTATGCAACGGCCTCCCCGTCCCCCGAAGGAAAACTTATTTGCTGGTGGACTTACTGTAAAAATCGTCACTACTGGAATAGTATTAGCAATAGCGGCTTTATTTACTCAATATTTTGCGGTACATCATGGATATGATACCCGAACTCAGCAAACCATGGTTTTTACTGTGCTATGTTTTGTACAGATGGTGAATGCCTTGTCGGTTCGATTTGTGAATCATTCTATGTTTTCGTCCCGCATTTTCTCTAACCTTGGAATGTGGGGAGCTATCCTGCTGACTATAATACTGCAGTTGTTAGTGATCTATGTTCCTGCTTTTAATTCCATTTTTAAGACGCGGGTTCTGGATTGGAATGCGATGAAAATTGTGCTACTGGTTACTTTGGGATCTGCTCTTGCTATTGAAGTGATTAAGTACCTGACAAAGGTAAAGTCGACCGTAACTCATAAATAATATTTATCACTATCGGTTTTAACCTTGCCTGCGTCCATGAGGTTACGGAGCACTTCAATACGCTCTTTTTCATTACCTGACTGAATGGAAGAAATTAAGTCTTCGAGGTTGAGATGCTGACCGGCCAGGACATCGATCAATTCGTAGGTGATGCGGTCTGTTAAACCTGCTGAATTAGCTTGTCTTTTTTCTTCCAGGCAAACATCACAGATTCCACACTTCGTGGCATTCAGCTCATTGAAATATTGGAGTAACATAATATTGCGACATACTTTAGTTTCAGCATAATGCAGTATAGACCGAATGTGTTCTTCCATGATGACTTTGCGTTCATTCATATACTTAACATCGAGATACATGTTATCAGTAACCGCCCTTGCTTTTATAAACTGAAGCTGCGGTTTATCGGTTTGAGGGAGGTAGCTTATTAACTTATAATCCTGTAGTTTATTGAGGATATCGGTTACTTCCTGACGGGTTTTTCCTACTCGCTTAGCTACATCATACTCCTGGATGGAAGTAAATATATCAAACATGCCCCCATAGGAACGGAGTAAGGTCTTAATAAACGAGTCATAAAACGCGTTTTGAATTTGAAAGCGGTAAAGATCTTCAGGAGGAACAATAATCTGAACTCGGGAAGGGAGATAAACGCTTTCTGAGACCGTTACATACTCATCGTGCTCGAGATACTTCAAGGCATTAATGGTTTTTATGGCATCAAGCTTAAACCGGGAACAAAAGTCACCAATATCAAATTCAAGCACTAATCCTTCACCTGAGCCATGTGCGATCTGATAATAATTGCCCAGACACTGGTATACATTCCTGATTTCCTGAACGGTTGGAAAGCTGAGTTCTAGTCTTTTTTCCAGTAGATCGCGATCACTTACATGATATAACATGACAGCGTAAGATTTTTTATCATCTCTGCCGGCTCTTCCAGCTTCCTGATAATAGGCCTCCATACTTTCAGGAATATCCATATGTACCACAAAACGGACATCCGGTTTATCTATTCCCATCCCAAAAGCATTGGTAGCTACGATAACCCGTTTCTGATTTTTCATCCAGGCTTGTTGTTTCATACTCCTTTCGGGAGTTTCTAAACCAGCATGGTAATAATCAGATTCGATACCGGCGCTATTCAGTATTTTAGAAATTTCTTGTGTTTGACGGCGGTTGCGAACGTAAACGATGCCTGTTCCTTCTATATTTTTGGCGACTGAAAGCAATTTGCGGATCTTATTTTCTTCATGAGACACCACATAACTCAGGTTGTTCCTTTTGAAACTTTTTGAAAATACATTAGGTGATCTAAAGGCGAGCTTGTTTTGGATATCTTCAATAACTCGTACTGTTGCTGTTGCTGTGAGTGCAAGAATAGGTACGAGTGGATGTAATTCCCTTAGTTCAGTTATTCTCAAGTAGGGAGGACGAAAATCATACCCCCATTGTGAAATACAATGCGCTTCATCAACAGCAATGAGATTCACGTTCATGTGACGGATGCGTTCTTTTACTATTGGGGATAAAAGACGTTCCGGAGAGAGGTAAAGGAATTTAATTTTCCCATATATGCAATTGTCCAAAAGAATATCTATTTCCCGTTTAGACATTCCAGATACGATTGATACAGCATTTATTCCTCTTGCTTTTAAATTTTCTACCTGATCTTTCATCAGTGCAATAAGAGGCGACACCACAATACAGATCCCGGATTGCAACATTGCTGGTACTTGGAAACAGATAGACTTCCCTCCTCCGGTTGGCATTAAAGCCAAAGAATCTTTTTTCTCGAGAACAGATTGGATAATATCTTCCTGTAACGGCCTGAAAGAGTCGTAGTTCCAATATTTTTTCAGGATCTCGTAGATTGTCATCGAATCAAACATACCTAATTATCTTTCCGAATTTATGAAAATAACAATTAATGCCGCATAATCGTTACCATTTGTATTAGTTTTTTAACAACTTTCTGATCAGAAGGTCTATTTTTGCGTACCTTTAAATTGATATGATGAAGATACACGCACTCATTTTATTAGCTTTAATGCTATGTCAGCAGACCTTTGCTCAGCAAAAAACAGATACAAAGGCATGGAATGTTGAAAAACCAGGAGGTCCTTCTAAGGTAGTTTCATTTAATACAAATGAAGGTACCTGGATGAATCTGGACCTGAGTCCTGACGGTAAAGAAATCGTTTTTGATCTTTTAGGTGATATATATAAAATGCCTTTTGAAGGAGGAACAGCCACTTTGCTTTCCGGCGGACTGGCTTTTGATGTGCAGCCTAGATTTAGTCCTGATGGCAAATTCATCTCCTATACCAGTGATCGTGAAGGCGGTGACAATATATGGATCATGAAAACGGATGGGACGAATAAACATTCGGTTACTAAAGAAACTTTTCGCTTGCTGAATAATGCAGTGTGGACTTCTGATAGTCAATATTTAATTGCCCGTAAGCATTTTACCAATACACGTTCACTGGGTGCTGGTGAAATGTGGATGTATCATATCTCTGGAGGGGAAGGTGTTCAGCTGACAAAACGCAAAAATGATCAGCAGGATGCTGGGGAGCCTGAGGTATCTCCTGACGGAAAATATTTGTATTACAGTGAAGATGTGAGTCCGGGTCCTTATTTTCAATACAATAAAGATCCGAATAAAGAGATATATGCGATTAAGCGATTAGATAGGGAAACAGGTGAAACGATACAAATTGCTGGTGGACCGGGTGGTGCGGTAAGACCACAGGTATCTCCGGATGGAAAACTGCTTGCGTTTGTAAAAAGGGTAAGGCTGAAATCGGTTCTCTATTTACATGATCTTGCTACTGGTGAAGAATGGCCTGTTTATACAGATCTATCACGTGATCAGCAAGAGACCTGGGCTATTTTTGGTGTGTATCCGAACTTTGCATGGAGCCCTGATAGTAGGAATATCATATTCTATGCAAAAGGAAAGATCAGGAATCTGGATATACTTTCTCAAACGGTAACCGATATTCCTTTTGAGGTCAAGTCTACTCAGACGATAGCTGAGGCTTTAAACTTTGAGCACCAGGTGTTCAGTGATGAATTTGATTCGAAGATGATCAGAGAATTGACTACATCGCCGGATGGGAAAACAGTAGCTTTTAATTCGGGTGGGTTCATTTACCTGAAGACTCTTCCTGATGGCAAACCTAAACGGATTACCCAAGGAGTTGACTTTGAATATGATCCTGAATTTAGTCCCGATGGTAAATGGCTGGTATATGTAAATTGGAATGATGAGAACAAGGGATCTATAAAACGTTTAGATCTGAAAAATTCACAATCTACCATTATAACAACGGAGAAAGGTTATTATTATACCCCTCACTTTTCAAATAAAAGTGATAAAATTGTTTATACAAAAGGAGTGGGAAATACGATGCTGGGTTATACTTTTGGCACTGGTGCGGGCATTTATATTACCGGAGTAAATGGAGGAACACCTGTTAAGATTTCTTCCAAAGGGGTTAGCCCTTCATTCAATGCCAATGATTCCCGCGTTTTCTTTCAGAGCAACAAGGATGATAAAAAGGCATACATGAGTGTGGATTTGAATGGTGGTAATGAACGTATTCATTATGTATCTACTTATGCTAGTCAATTTGTACCGAGTCCTGATGGTAAATGGCTCGCCTTTACTGAGTTATTCAATGCCTACATCACTCCTTTGATTAATACAGCTAATGGGATTGATCTTTCCGCTACGAATAAATCTTTGCCTCTAACACGGGTAACAAGGGATGCGGGAATTTATATTCACTGGAGCAGGGACAGTAAAAAACTAAACTGGACACTGGGTTCTCAGTATTTCAGCAGAGAACTTAAGAATTCATTTAGCTTTGCTGAAGGAGCACCGGCTACTATACCTCCTATTGATACTTCGGGTATTGAGATTGGATTAAGAATAAAATCTGATGTCCCTGAAGGCAAGATTGCAATTACAAATGCCCGGATCATTACCATGAAAGGTGATGAGGTAATTGAAAATGGAACTATTGTAATTGATCAGAACCGCATTCTTGCTGTAGGTCCGGCCGACCAGGTTAAAATACCTGATGACGCAAAGGTGATAAGTGCAGACAATCAAACCATTATGCCAGGGATAGTAGATGTTCATGCGCATTTACCAACTAGTCCTGATGGAATATCGCCACAACAGGACTGGAGTTATTTTGCAAACCTGGCTTATGGTGTAACCACATCTCATGATCCATCAAGCAATACTGAAATGGTATTTAGTCAGGCTGAAATGGTTCGGGCAGGTACCATTATAGGCCCCAGGATATTTTCTACAGGAACGATATTATATGGTGCTGATGGTGACTTCAAGGCAGTTATTAACAGTCTGGATGATGCCCGTTCCAACTTAAGGCGATTAAAGATGGCAGGGGCTATTTCTGTAAAATCATACAATCAACCAAGAAGAGAACAAAGGCAGCAGATTATACAGGCAGCGCGTGAATTGAAAATGGACGTTTTTCCTGAAGGAGGATCTACGTTTTTTACGAACATGTCTATGATTCTGGATGGACACACAGGTATAGAACATAATATTCCGGTAGTTCCGGTTTATAAAGATGTAAAATCACTATGGAATGCGAGCAAGACTGGATACACCCCTACCCTTATCGTAAGTTATGGTTCGCAATCAGGAGAAAACTTTTGGTATGACCGGACTAACGTATGGGAAAATGAGAAACTCTTAACTTTTACCCCAAGATCTATAATTGATGTTAAATCCAGAAGAAGGACAACATCAGAATTTGGAGACTATGGACATATTGAGGTTTCAAAGGCTGTTAAATACATTTCAGATGGAGGGACTAAAATAAACCTGGGTTCTCATGGTCAGATTCAAGGTATTGGAGCGCATTGGGAAATGTGGATGCTTGCGCAGGGGGGGATGAGTTCTTTGGAGGCAATACGAGCTGCAACTATAAACGGGGCAGCGTATTTAGGCATGTCGAAAGAAATTGGATCCCTTGAACCTGGCAAATTAGCCGACCTGATTGTGTTGGACGCTAATCCGCTTATAGACATCAGGAATTCAGAAAAAATAAGATCTGTAATGATTAATGGAAGGCTTTATGATGCTCAAACCATGAATGAAGAGGGGAATCGTCCCAAGGAACATCCTAAATTCTGGTGGCAATACCTAAAAGGAGACACAATGGGTGCAGAAGGGACCTCAGATACGTTTATTTTCACCCATCCTGAATGCGATTAATACTTTAATTTAAGAATTGATTGCTTTTTTTAAGGATAGATCGCCTATTTTTGCAATCTAATAAGAGAGACGTGATTTAGTATCACTAATTCTTAAAATTTTATCCCATATAATTACTTTAACAAACTAATGAAGTACACATTCTCTATTTTAGTTGCTGTATTATTTGTAGCGACAAACTTAACTTTTGCTCAGGATAATCTGGTAAAATCATTAGACTCCAATCAAAGCATCAATAGTAAAGAAAAATTTAAATTCACCGAAATCATTAATTTAGAAAACACTTCGATCAAAAGCCAGGGATCATCAGGTACCTGCTGGAGTTATTCTACCAATTCATTCCTTGAATCAGAAATGATTAAACAAGGACGTAAGCCTGTTGAGCTCTCTCCAATTTTCACTGCTCGCTATGTTTATGTTGAAAAAGGCAAGAATTATGTAAGGATGCATGGCGCAGTTGGGCTTGGTGATGGAGGTGCATTGCATGATGTAATTAATATGTACCGTAAATATGGCACTGTTCCACAGAGTGTTTATACTGGTTTAAACTATGGAACGACAAAGAATAAGTTTGCTGAAATGGCAAGTATTACGACCGGAATTCTTGAAGCAGTAGTTAAAAATCCCAATGAGACATTAACGCCAAACTGGATTAATGCCTATAGCGGAGCAATTGACGCTTATTTAGGAAAGGTACCACAGTCTTTTACCTATGAAGGTAAAACGTATACACCCCAGAGTTTTGCAAAAGAACGAGTTGGTATAAATCCGGATGATTATGTGGAAATATCCTCTTTTACGGATTACCCTTATTACAAGAAATTCACCTTATTAGTTCCAGACAACTGGTCATTTGACCAGGTTTATAATGTAAAAATGGATGATATTACGACAATCATTGATAATGCATTGAAAAAGGGATTTACAGTAGCCTGGGCGACTGATGTAAGTGAAAAAAGCTTCAGCTGGAAGAATGGAGTTGCTTATGTACCGGAAACTAAATATGACGACATGACGGATCAGCAGAAGAATGAACTATTTGATGGTCCGAAACCAGAAATGACGATCACTCCGGAAATGAGACAACAGGATTTTGACAATTACACGACGACTGATGATCACGGTATGCACATTGTTGGGCTTGCCAAAGATCAAAATGGTAAAGAATATTACATTGTAAAGAATTCATGGGGATTAACTAACGATTATAAAGGATATTTATATGTAACCAAAAACTTTGTTAAGTTTAAAACCACTGCTTTTTTGCTTAACAAAAATGGTATCCCATCAGGTATCAGGAAAGAAATAGGAGAATAAATCACGCAGGAAAAATAGGGAAATTACATTCCTTCATTACACCTAAGGTGATTTATTTCCACGTCCCCTTTTCTTGGGGAATATCTATAGTTTTAAGTTGCTTTTTATAAATTTCAAACACAATAGTTAAAACAAAGGGCTGTAGGCGAATAATCACTTACAGCCCTTTGTTTGTTTACGGCTAGTAGTTGCCAGGATAGTAAGTAAATAGTTGAACATATAAACTTTCAATAAAACTGGTCGCCTAATTAGTAAGTTGATTTTACTTATTTTTGCTTAAACTATATTTCTATGCCTCAAAACATCATTCCCGCAGAGGGAAATAACCCTGCATCCGCATTTGAACGTCTTTTAACTATCATGAATACGCTTCGTGCGCAATGTCCCTGGGATAAAAAACAAACGATTGAAAGTTTAAGGCATCTTACTATTGAAGAAACATATGAATTATCAGATGCAATTCTTGAGGGTGATAGTCAGGAAATAAAAAAAGAAATTGGAGACATCATGCTTCATTTAGTCTTCTATGCAAAGATTGCATCAGAGAAGGGTGATTTTGATATAGTTGATGTATTGAATAGCATTTGTGAAAAGCTCATCGTCAGACATCCTCATATTTATGGCGATGTAGTAGTTGAAAATGAGGAAGATGTAAAACGCAACTGGGAACAGATTAAATTAAGAGAGGGAAATAAGTCGGTTCTTAGTGGAGTTCCTCCTTCCCTGCCTGCACTGGTTAAAGCCTCTCGTATTCAGGAAAAAGTGAAAGGTGTGGGCTTTGATTGGGAAAAGAAATCTCAGGTATGGGAGAAAGTGGAAGAGGAGATGGAGGAATTTAAGCAGGAGTTTAACACCACAGATGACACACCGATTGACATGGATAAAGCGGAGGGAGAGTTTGGCGATCTTTTATTCTCCTTAATTAATTATGCCCGGTTTATTAAGATCAACCCTGAAAATGCTCTTGAAAAAACCAATAGAAAATTCATTAAGCGGTTTCAGTACCTGGAACTAAAGGCTACTGAAAAAGGCAAGGCGCTCCAGGATATGACTCTTGCAGAAATGGATATTTTTTGGAATGAAGCTAAAACGATCTAAGTCAAAAAAATAATACTTCCGTTGTCGCAATATTAAAAAGGTCTGCGTATACATTATAAAGTACAGCAGATCGTTTTATATCATCAAAGTATTTAAATGTTTATTGATTAAAAACGAATCCAACTCCATGCATGTTACTCAGAGCTTTTCTGAAGATGAACTGATTTCGAAATGCAAGTCGGGAGAATTAAAGTTTCAGGAAAAGCTTTATAAACATTTCTATGGATATGCTATGGGAGTTGGAATGCGATACTTAAAAAATAGGGATGATGTTTTAGAAGTTGTTAATGATTCATTTATTAAGGTATTTAAGTCCATTCAATCTTATAATGAGCATCAGCCTTTTAAAGCTTGGTTACGACGAATTATTGTGAATACATCAATAGATCACAGAAGAAGAAATTTAAAACATATGAATCAGGCAGATATAGATGAAGCAATCTATATTGGAAAAGCACCTGATATCATTGAAAATATTAATGCTAAGGATATTTTAAAATTATTAGATATTTTACCTGAAACACAAAAACTGGTGTTTAACTTATATGAAATAGATGGTTACAGTCACGATGAAATTGGTGAGATGCTATCTATACCGGTAAGCTCTTCGAGGGTTTATTTAAGCAGGGCTAAAGAGAAGCTTAGGAAACACTGGATTCAACAGGAGGGTAGCTATGCAGGATAACTTTGATAAAAAGCTTTCAGAAAGAATCCAGCAGGTTTTTAATCTTTACGAAGATGATTCTGCTGATTTAGGATGGAAGGAGTTGCGTAAAAAATTCCCTGAAAAGAAGGTACGTTCTCCTTTTATTTATTGGTTAGGATCGGCTGCTGCGGTATTATTACTTGTTGCGGGTACTTGGGCGCTCTTTAATCAAACTATTAATGATCAGAATATTAATAATAAGGATAAGGTTCATACTATTTCTAAAAATAGTATTGATCAAAATTTAAAAAATGCTAATCCTGTAGTGATAAGTGATTCAAATTTACAAGCTAAAAAAACAGTTCCCCAACCTGTTCAAGCAACTTATTCACGTATAAAACAACCCAAGTTTACTGAATCTGCAGTTGTGTATTCAAGTATAAAAAACATACCTGAATCAATTTCTAAAGAATACGCTATTTTGGATACTTTAATTACAAGTACTAACCTTAGCATTCCTTTGAATAAAGAGCTTGCTACCTTGCAGGAACGCACAGAAGATACTGAAACATATAAGGAGCCCCAGAGACAGTTATCTGCTGTAGCAAATGATTATGATGAGTTACAACGAGCAAAAAATGCTATGCTGACTAACGATAAAGCACCAATTGTAAAGGTTAAAAAAGACTCCAGATTATCATTTAGTCTTTTCGCTGGTAGTCATGTTTCTTATGCTGAGGGTAGTAAATCAAGCATGAATACAGGTGTAGGGGTTTCATCGGAATTAGGCATAACACGTAATTTGAAGTTTACAACTGGTTTATCTCTCGCTCAGAATACCCTTAAATACAATAAAAGAATACCTGAACAGGTAGCATCGTCTTTTATAACCTCTTCCACATCAAGAGTCAGTAATTTAATGGTTTCCAGTGCTGAAACAAAAACATCAGCTGTTAATTATTCTATTAACGGCTATGATGCTTCTTTGCTTGGATTGGATGTGCCGATCAATCTAAAATATACGGTATTTAGGAAAGAGAATGAGCTCTATATTGTTGCAGGCTTAAGTTCTAACTTCTTTTTTGATGAAACGTATACGTATGCTTACGGTTACAATTCTTTGGAAGCAAACGCATTTCAGGAACATCCTGATGAAACAACTACTACTAATTCAAGCACTTTCGACTTTGCAAGAATGCTTAACCTATCAGTAGGATACGGATACCCAATTGGCAAACAGAGCAAGTTATCTCTTGAACCATTTTTAAAATATCCATTAGCTGGCTTGGGAGCTCAAAATTTACGTTTTGGAGCTGCAGGTCTTAACCTCAAATGGAGCTTTACTACGCGATAATTATTTGAATGTGATCGCTTTTGTTGGTGAAATTTTACTCACTAAGGTAGAAGGAATGATCAGTACAAGTAAACAGATCAAGAGGGTACCTAAATTTAACATAATAATATCGGGGAAGTCAAGTTCAACCGGGACAAATGACATATAGTACGAGGCTTGATCCAGCTTAAAAAAATGGGTATAGGATTGAAATAGCCCTAATCCTATGCCTACTATATTTCCAAGTAACAAGCCTATTCCAATCAAATAGGCTGCATTCCTTAAAAATATCTTTTGTATCGCCCAATTGGTACAGCCTAAAGCTTTCAAAATACCAATCATATTTGTTCGTTCAAGAATAATGATGAGTAAGGCAGAAATCATATTGATCGTAGCTACGGCGAGCATCAGAACCAGAATTACCTGTGTGTTTACATCTAATAAAGATAACCACTGAAAGATTGTGGTATAATACTCCTTAATTGAAAAGGCTTGCAAGCCAAAGCTGAGTGCATCACTAACGTTTAATGAGGTTTGATCTATCCGATCAAAATTCTTAACTCTTATCTCATAACCTCCTACCTCATTCTGTTTCCAGTTATTCAATCTTTGTATCACAGATAGGTCGCCGATGACGTAGGTCCGGTCTACTTCTTCTATCCCAAGATCGTAGATACCAACAATACTGAATTTCCTTTTACGAAGAGGTTCCTGAACAAAATACATCAGGAAATCGTCCCCTGTCTTCAATTGCAATCTATCCGCAATGACCTTAGAGATCAGGATCTGCCCTTTTGCTTTAACACTGTCGCTAAAGTCAATTACATGTCCGGATATTAAAATATTCTTAAAATAATCCCAATGAAAGTTTTTATCTACCCCTTTTAATATCACCCCTTCCATTTCATTATTGGCATTTATGATTCCGGGCTTTAAAGCATAAGGCTGATAATAGTCCACATTGGGTACCTTACCCATAATTTGAAGTGAATCGGCTTTGATAATGAAGGGTGAGTTTTCGTATGATGCATTTAAATCATACTTCATGACGATGATATCTCCGGAAAATCCTCTTACCTTTTCCCGTATCTCAGATTTAAACCCTTTTACGACAGCTACAGAAAGTATCATGACTGCCAAACCAAGTATAATACCAATGATGGCAATACGCACACTTAACTTTGAAAAAGTTCGCTGTGACTGAAAGGTTATCCTGTTAGCAACAAAAGATGAGAAATTCAAGCTTTAAATAATTTTTGTATTTTAGCAAAGATGCACATTTTTCTGAGTCATATATAAGCAGAATATCTTTAATCTTGCATTTAGTATCCCTCCGCTTTTAGTATATGTCAAAGGGCCTAATTAATAATAATTCGTGTAATGAAGATAATTTTTATGGGTACGCCCGATTTTGCAGTTGCATCTTTAGATGCTTTAATAAAAGATGGTCAGAACATAGTGGCAGTGGTGACGGCACCAGATAAGCCAGCTGGAAGAGGCCAGAAACTTCAGGAATCTGCTGTTAAGCGTTATGCTGTTGAACACAATATACCAGTACTACAGCCTTTAAAACTGAAAGATGAAGCTTTTTTGAAAGAGCTAAAAGAATTCAATGCCGATCTTCAGATTGTTGTGGCCTTCCGAATGCTTCCAGTGGTGGTTTGGGATATGCCTGCAAAGGGAACCATCAATCTCCATGGCTCTTTACTTCCACAATATCGGGGAGCCGCTCCAATAAACTGGGCTATCATCAATGGCGAAAAACAAACTGGTGTATCTACCTTTTCCCTTCAGCATGAAATTGACACCGGAAATATTCTATTCTCTCAGCGTGTGGAGATCCATGAAGATGAAACAGCTGGTGAATTACACGATGTATTGATGAATGTAGGTGCTGACCTTTTAGTAAAGACAGTGAAAGCGGTGAAAGAAAACAAGTATGATGAAATTTCACAGCAGGAAGTTATTGCCCAAAATGGGTTGACTGATGAACCTAAACATGCACCAAAGATCTTCAAAGATACCTGTTCAATCGATTGGAATAAGTCTGTTAAAGATGTTTATAACCTGATAAGAGGTCTGAGTCCCTACCCTACCGCCTTTACTTCATTAGATGGAAAGACGGTTAAGATATTTGCCGCTAAATATGAATTAACAAACCACGAAGTGCAGCCTGGAACACATTTAAGTGATGGGAAAACTTACTTAAAATTTGCCTGTCCAGATGGGTTTATCCTATTGGAGAACATCCAGATGGAAGGCAAAAAGAGAATAGATATCACTGACTTTTTAAGGGGCTATCGGTTATAGCTCCTCTTTATGCACCAAAATTCCCAATTTCCTTAATAATAAGGAAGCATTAAATGTTTTGCATGCTCCATTTTTTAACTTGTAGTCGAACATCATCTCCTCATCGATTACTTTTATGTCAAAGTAGAAGTTTCTGATGTATGCAGGATACTCGTCTTCAAGGTTAGCAATCTGGAGATCATGTGTGGCTACAATGCCTACTGATTTTTGCTCAATTAACCGTTCTATGATTGCTTTAGAACCTAAATATTTATCAACTGAGTTAGTGCCCCTTAGCATTTCATCAATAAGGAAGTAAACTTTTTCACCGCTGTTTAATACATCCAGAAGAAGCTGAAGCCTATTTAATTCCGCTTTGAAGGTAGAGATGCTTTCATTCAACGAATCTTTTATTCGCATATAGGTGAAGATCTTCATGTTTGTAAGCCGCATTTCTTTTGCGCAAACAGGTGCTCCACAGAAAGCTAAAACTGCATTAATTCCTAAGGTTCTCAAAAATGTACTTTTACCAGCCATATTAGAACCAGTAATGATATCTATTTTAAGTTCATCCTGAAGATGAAAATCGTTTAAAATCCGGACATTCTCCTGAATTAACGGATGTCCTATATTTTGAGCCGTAAGTGTATAGTGTTCATCTTCCTGAATAACAGGAAAGCACCAATCAGGGTAATTAATATGCAAACCGGCAATGCTCAACAAACATTCAAATGATCCGACACTATAAAATGCGTTCTTAATATGTTCTTTATTGTTGAGTCTCCATTTCTGGATCTGAACATATTGTTTCACCTCCCATGCCATACTGATATCCAAAATAGGCCCAACAAACATATTAAGCCTGTATTCCAGCTTTCCTAAGATTTCTGATAATTCTCTAACCTGATGCGATAAAGAATACTGGGCAGAGTCGGAAGGATTTAATGTTTTTGATAACGTAATGCAGAGAGGAGATTCCCATTTTTCATCTTCTATCATGCTGAATGCCTCGGAATACTTTGACAAGATCTGTCCTGCCTTTCCTGTCATACTCTCCGCCTGATTTACCTTACCTTGATAAGCTAAAACAAGAACTATATTCATAAGTCCGGCCAACAACATCAACAATAAAAATGGCGGATAAAAGTAAGCGCCAGCTGCGGCTCCATAAAAGACATATGGAATAAATTGAACATAGTAGGTTATCCAGGATTTATGCATATCAACACTCGATTCCAGATAATTAAACAATCCATTGATATTAGATTTACCTTGTTCTTCATGTGCAAACAATAGGCTGGCCTGAAAGTGCATCTTCCAGTTCTTCTTTGCAGCCAGTTCAATAGCTGCCTTTTGTCTTAACCCTACATTAAATTTGGTAGTGCTGTCTTTGAGCCATTCTGCCATTTCGAACTTACCAAATGAGGTAGCACAGCGGTTCATTAAGCTGTACAAGGACAATTTTCCGAAGATATCAAGGTCAGAGGTATAGTTATGATTGTCATCGATCCATTCAGTACCATCATCATAGATCGTGCTTCTATCTTTCAGACTTCCTAATTCATTTTGGTTTACTTTTTTTAAAGACTGGTTAAATTGTTTCAGTGCTGTAAATTTACTTTGTTTATTTACTAAATAAGCAAACGCTAGTATCCCTAAAAAAATGGAAAAATAAACAGTCCAGATGATCTCCAATTTTACACTTTGCCATATCAAAAGTATGCCAGCTAAAAGGACCAAGACGCGTAAAAAAGAGTAAAAATTAATACGTTTATCCAATCTGGCAATCTCTTTTTGTGCCAATTCCACCATCTCACTATAATAAGCCGCGACCTCTTTGTTCATGTTTTAAGTATACCAATAAGATTTCAATAAAGACCAAATTTAATCACTTAACCCAAAATACAGAAGTTTAAACTCCATTGCTGGTTGGGTAGTAACATGAGAAGAAAAGCATCATGAGTCCTGACCTTATATATAAAACCGAACAGCGAATAGCATTGCTATTAAAAAGAAGGGACTTAATTCGCATATAATTTGCAGCTTACTTTGATCCCGAGCGGAGCAAGTGCGAGTAAGGTGCGTATAAGGTGGATGTAAAGTGCAGTTTAATTACATATCAGATTATAGTGTCTTAATTCTTTACTGGAATCTAAAAATACAGAAAATCACAACCTAATTACCTATTTTGTGTTATGCTTATAAATCGGAACCATGAAGGAAATGCCTATTACAGTTAAAAGATCAATTGAGCTACTTGGAGTCTTTTTAATTGTAGCACTTATTATTTTAGCTAACAACATAGTGATGCCCTTAGTGATGGCATTTTTCATCAGTATTGTGTTGCTTCCCCTTTATCGTTTTTTCAGAAGAATACGGTTTCCCAATTCACTAGCCATCTTTCTTCCCATCCTGATTATGGCCACGCTCGTGGTATTAATAGGTTGGTTTTTCTCCTCGCAGGTTGGCCGATTAGTATCTGATTTTCCTCAAATACAAAAGAACGTTTCCTTACATCTTAAATCTATAAGCCTGTGGATTAATTCCATAAGTCACTTTTCAACTACCGAGCAACTCACTTTCATTAATGAGCAAAGCAATAAACTACTTACGTATGCAGGCGCATTATTAACAGGTGCGGCGACCTCATTATCCTCCACACTGGTCTTTATTGCCCTATTGCCCATTTATGTGTTTCTAATGCTTACCTACAAAAACCTTCTTCTCCGCTTTATTTTCATGTGGTTCCCTCCAGAACAACATACAAAAGTAGAGGACGTATTAGGCGAAAGTGAATCTATTATTAAGAGCTATTTGATTGGATTATTGATACAGATTACCTATATGACCATTCTGTTAGGCGGGATATTAATGCTTTTAGGGATTAAACATGCACTTTTAATTGGTGTACTATTTGCCTTTCTTAATCTGATACCTTATGTAGGAGCTTTAATAGGAAACCTGGTTGGGGTAGTATTAACACTAGCTTCATCTCAGGAGCTAACCCCGGTTCTGATTGTATTATGTGTGATTGCTTTTGTTCAGTTCTTAGATAACAATATATTGATGCCCAGAATTGTGGGCTCAAAGGTAAAAATCAACGCAATGGCTACTATTGTGGGGGTACTAGCAGGTGGAGCCATTGCAGGCATATCAGGCATGTTTCTTTCACTCCCAATTATTGCTGTGATGAAGATAATATTTGACCGATCAGAAATATTTAAACCATGGGGTGTTTTATTGGGAGATGAAAACCCTAAAGAAAGCCCGATGAACAGTTCGCGATTGCGCAGGAGATCGGATAATGTACGCAATGAATTGGAAGTTGGAAATGATATTGTGCTCGAAGAAGGTCGTACAACTTAATATATCTTCCGAAAGTAGCACCTCAGTTTAAACCCTCTAATTAAAGTGCATCAATCTGAAAGGGAAATTCTGTCTACATATAGATACACAATAAAAGGATCCACATTCATCTAACTGACAAACAATTAATATAAATCCTCAATTCAACTTAAGAATAGAGGATTTTTGGGTTTGCTAGATTGCTTTCCGATACCAATGCTATTTAATCTAATTTAAAGACTAGAACAAGGCAAATTAAGAGCGTTTAATAATCTCTCCCAAAGCATATTAGAACTCCATAAAGCGAATTAGGGTTCTAAAAATGGCTAGTACCAAATATAAACGTTGAGATAATTCCAATTTTGACAATTGCCAGTTACCTTTGCCTTTTGAAATATGATAAAAGCAAAGATTAGTTCCTTCAGTTCTTACGCTCCGGATAATATTATCCACAACGACTATTTTGAAACCATTGTGGACACTTCTGATGAATGGATTCAATCCAGAACCGGAGTTATTCAAAGACGCTTTGCTTCTGCAAATGAGTTTACCAGCGATTTATGTGTTCAGGCTGCCCTCAATTTAATCAAGGAAAATCCATCCGTTACGCTAAACGATGTGGATTTCATCATCGTAGCCACCACAACACCCGATCATACCATACCTAGTGTAGCCAGCAAATTGCAACATAAGCTCCAAATTACTGATGCTGGTGCAGTAGACCTTTCATCCGCTTGCGCAGGTTTTGTTTACGGATTAATAGTAGCAAAAAGCTTGATTAGTTCAGGCACCTGTAAGAAAGTCCTGGTGTTTGGAGCAGACACCTTATCAAAAATAATTGATTTTAAAGACAGGAGTACCTGCATTCTATTTGGCGATGGTGCAGGAGTAGCGCTCATGGATGCATCAACAGAAGAAAACGTAAAGGAATCTATATTCGGAACTGATGGAAGTGGAGGACAACACCTGTATCGATCTTCCCTGTCCTCCATGATCAATGAAACGACAATATTAGCTGACAGTAAAAGTCATCAAAGTGGCAGGATTGTATTTAAATGGGCTGTTCAGACTGCCTCAAATACCATTTCCAGGTTACTGATTAAGAATAAAACAACACTAGATCAAATAGACCGCATCATTCTTCATAGTGCAAATTTACGCATCATAGAGGCGGTAGCCAGACAGATTGATTACCCCCTGGAAAAGATGCCACACAGTATTGAATACTTTGGCAACACCTCTTCAGCCTCAATACCCATTGCCATGCACCAAGCCTATTTAAAAGGATTATTAAATAAAGGCGACCGTATTTTACTTGTTGGATTTGGAGGAGGCTTTAGTTTTGCAGGCACTTTAATAACACTCTAAAAAAGAACAACATTGGAGAAAGAATAATCGTGTTGTTTATCTAATAAAAGACGATTATGCTCTCCAAATTCTTAATAAACACCCTATTGTCTATCTAGCAAAAGACAGTTATGCTTTCTCTTTAGTAATAACAATTCCTAAAAAAGCACAATCATTCGAATCTACTACTATTCTTAATAGTACCTTTACTAAAGCACATTGGCAATAAAGCCTTATGTATTGCTGATGTTAAAAAACACTTCTTATAGCTTACTAAAATACAATGATTTCAATGTTTTATCGTGATTATATATGTCTTCAAAAAAACGTACCCGACCATTTGCATCAGCTGAAGCTGTAAAATAAACCAGGTAAACAGGTAGCTTTTCATTTAAAGCCACATACCTTTCTTTACCCTTTTTAATCTGTTCCTCAATTCTGGTTTTATCCCATCCTTTCACATCCCGCAACAGGTAAACAGCCAGATCTATTGGTCGCTCTACCCGCACACAGCCATGACTAAAGTCACGCTTTGATTGATTAAACAGCTGATCGCCAGGAGTATCATGAAGATAGATATTCATGGAATTTGGAAAGATAAATTTCACATTACCCAAGTCATTTTGAGGACCAGGTTTACGACGCACCAAGTACTTAAAGCTTGATGTACCTGCAGCAGCCCAGTTTACATTTTTGGGATCTACTACAGTATTGCTTCCTCTAATAACCACTTCCATATCCTTTGATGCCAGATAACCAGGATCCCTTGCTGCTTGAGGCGCCACTTCACGCTTCAGGATTCCAGGAGGAATATTCCAATAAGGCGCAAGTACAACATCTTCCATTTTATCGTTAAATATAGGCGTAGAATGAAGCGCTTTGCCCACAATCACTTTCATGGTCATCTTATCCTGCCCCTTTTCATATACATGAAGTCTGAACTCAGGTATATTAACAATCAGATAATCAGGCTCAAAGCTTTGAGGAATCCATCTCCATCGTTCCATGTTGATGATAATCTGTTTAATCCGATCTTCAACCGGAATATTCAAGATCTGTATGGTCTTTTTATCTAACCTTCCAGTAACGGCAATTCCATTAAAACTCTGAAATTGCTTTAACGCTGACTTTAAATTCTTTGAAAATGTGGTACTGTCACTGGACAGCATTGTACTATCCTTTACTAAATACCCCGCAAGCCGTTTATTTAAAAGAGGAACAACTGCAGAAGATTTTCCTTCCTGAACAGTTGAACCAACAGGTATTATGGGCCATCCACCAGTACTTTGTACCTCACGGTAATTAGCAAGGGCCTTTTTTAAATTAGCATATTCAACATGATTCGGCTTAAAATAATAATCGTCATCCTTGTTTTCATCTAGTATTGATTTAAGGGATAGATCAAGTTTCATTTTATTCAGCTTAATATCCCAATCCGCTTTCTTGCTTTCTCTTGGGCCTAGTAAACCTCGATAATAATCGGCTGCCCAATTGAAGTATGTAGCAGACAAAGCAAGATCAATTTTCTTTTCCAATGAGTCTCTTAAATCCTCATTCTTTGCAGATCCCTTAAATTGGTTTATCAATCCACGTAAGTCTACCACCTGATAATCCTTAGGATCAAGTCCTTCCTCAGCAGATTTATCTATAATTTGAATCAATTTAGATGCTTGAGGCACCAATTCATTATTTTTAAACCAGCCAAGCTGATAAGACCTCGCTTTATAAAATGACTTAGCCCAGCCTATTTGATCTTTAAACTGGGGTTCTGCATTCATATAGGAAACAATATAGGCGCTATCCAGAGCAGTCTTTTCAGCAGTTTTACGATTATTACACCCTGTTGCTAAAAAGAAAAACAATAACAATGAAGCCAAATAAAAAACATTTGATCTTGTTATAAAGAAAATTTTCATCATATCATGTGTTTTAGTAGTAACCACAAAAGCAATGCTTAGTTTGACATTCTGCAAGGAATTCAAAGCGCTTATTAGTCCTTCCAAAGAAAAGGGAAAAGCAACAACGACACCGTAATTATAATAATATTTATAGCAGCCAGAACACCCATTTCATTATAACTCATACTCCTATCCAATCCATCCATCGCATTCTTTGAAAACTTAATTAATACCATCAGCAAGGGTATAATTATAGGGAAACTCAATATGGCCATTAATGCGCTGCTGTTACCTGTTTTTGAGGATATTCCTGATATCATAGTAAAAACTGAAGCGAAACTTATACTGCCGATAACGACGGACAAGAGATAATACCAGGGGTCACCAATAGGGTTACTAAAAACCAGGGTATAAAAGATGATAGCTATCAAGGACAGCACTAACATCAGCAGAATATTATAAATAATTTTGGATAGAATTACCGCCCTGGCACTCGTTATGGTGTAATAATACAATTGCCTTCCTGAATTCTCTTGGGAAAAACTCTTTGAAATAGCATTCACCGAAGCAAACAACATAATGATCCAGAATAAAGCATTCCACGTTACCGGATTAATTTGCTTGAATGACAGGTAACAGACAAATATGGTTGATACTACATATAACAGTATCCCATTCAATGCATATTTTGAACGCCATTCCAATACGATCTCTTTCCTGATAAGAAACCCCACCTGTCCCATTAAATCCATAACACAAAGATAACCTTCTTCCTTCTGAAATACTTATATTCGTGTATGGAGCCACAGTTTTCATCAACAATAAAAAGTCCACTGGGAGATATCGGTATTTATGCTACTGAAACGGCTGTTTATGAAATCAAATTTTTGGAGAAGAGTGAATTAATTCTTAAAAACAGCGCTAACCCTGGTTCATTTGAACACAGTATAACAGCACAAGAAATTAAAAAGGATGATGTATATATTTTGGATAATACTAAGGCAATACATAAAAAGGCTACTAATGAAATTCATTCTCTTGAAGATAATAAAGGAGTAACAGAATGTTCCAAAAAAGAATTAGGATCCATTGATGACAGGCAAGCAGTATCAAAAAACATTAACAATGGAAAAGATAATAAACTGATAATTGAAATCTTTAACAGTAATAGTGCTGCGTCAACAGATCGTAACCCAATTCCAGAAAACACTAATGCTGTAATAGAACTTTGTAAATCACAGTTGAACGCCTATTTCAAGGGCGACTGCCTAACTTTTGACTTTCCTATGTTACCTCAGGGCACTCCCTTCCAACAACGGGTTTGGACGAATCTTTGCGAGATACCTGCAGGAACTCCTATCAGCTATGCCCGACTATCAACACTCATGAAACAACCATTAGCCATCAGGGCGATAGCAAATGCAAATGCAAGGAATAAACTAGCTATAGTCATTCCTTGCCATCGTGTTATTGGAAGTTCGGGTGATCTTGTTGGTTATGCCGGAGGACTATGGCGCAAAAAATGGCTTCTTAAACATGAAGCTAAAGTCACCAAACAAGGACAAAAACTGTTATTCTAAATTTTCTTCTTTCCTGATGATCCAGAGGCAATCATTACAACCGAACCAAGGGCTAATAGTGCCCATCCCAACCATTTATAATGCACAAGGCCTACGGCTACCCGGGTTAAGCTCTTAAGTGGAATGAAACTGAATGAGTCATTTACTTTAAAATATACAGCGGAAAGGGTTAAAAGCACCAGAACCAATTCTGCCCAGCCTAAAAACTTTAATAATCCACTACGTCCGGATAAGGAAGCAAATACTCCAATAGCAGCAATAATTAATACGACGGTTGCTAAACCAGTATGCAAATCCAGGTAATTCCAGTTTCCTATTACTGGAATATGAATTAAAGGGCTCAACGCTCCTGAAATTACCAGGAATGAACCACAAAGACCGAAATAATTTTTTGATTTCATGATAACGTTTAAAACAGGACAAACCTATTGTTTAATCTCCATTTTCTCTGCAAAATGCGCACAATAATCGCGGAGATCTTCCACAATATTTGTCTCTCCTGTAGCCCTGAGAAAGCTGTCGGCCATCGTCTGCAAGGTCTCATAGAAAAAGCGCTTCATCTCATCTACTGGCATCTCTTTCGTCCATAGATCAATCCGCAACGCATTTTTATAATTATGATCCCATAAGGAAAGCATCATCGCTTTTGCTGCTAACCGTTCCTGAGTCTCTGCATCTGTAGATTCCCAGGTTATATTTTCAGGCACATTATTGTCGTCTAACTCTACCGTAATTTTGATTTCTGCTTTTTTCATCTCTATATTTTACATTACAATCAGGAGAACATACCCATGACTGTTTTTCCTTAAATACGCTTTAACAAAAGCGTTAATGCTGCAATCAGAACAACAAAGAGCAGTTCTATCAACCAAATACGTTTTAAATCTTTAATTGTTCCCCTAAAAAGAATATCAGAGCAGGTGCTGAGAAAAAAAAGGCTGAACAATAACCAGATGCTGAGGCTATATCCAGTGGTTTGCTCAGCATCTAAAAAGGTGTATCCAATGGTAACCAGCAAAGCAGAAGAAGTAATATTTAAAGGGGTTAACCTTATAGCCATTATCTTTTTTTACCCCCTCGAGAAGAGTGATGTTTAGGTGACTTTCCTCCCGAACTCTTACCACCTGAGCCGCCTCCCTGATAACCTCTTTCAGCTTTTAGCTTAGCGGCTATAGCGAACTTCTTTTCATGAAAGGCACCCTTAAAATCAGGATCATCCTTTCTTTTCTGTAAATCTATCTCCTTGGCAATAAACTGCTTTTCCTCATAAGGGGTCTCTTCGATAAAAACACCTTCAGGAATCTCCGCCTTAGGAATTTGCTGCCTGATTAGCTTTTCAATCTTCCGCACATAATAATGCTCAGCTTCATTACAAAAAGTGATCGCATCTCCGGTACTCAAAGCACGACCGGTACGACCAATCCGATGCACATAGTCTTCAATAATGATCGGCACATCAAAATTAATTACATGACTCACATTCGTTACATCAATCCCCCTGGAAGCCACATCTGTTGCAACCAGAATTCTAATTTCACCTTCCTTGAATGCATTAATAGAGTTTATCCGTGTATTCTGTCCCTTATTGGCATGAATAACTTTAACCTGATCTTCCCCATGTCTCCTCTTCAGGTAGCTAAAGATATTATCTGCTACAGTTTTGGTTTTACAAAAGATCATGATCTTATGAAACTCCTCCACATTCTTAAGCAGATGCTGCAGTAAATTGATTTTTGTTTTTAAGTTGGGCACATAATAGATCAACTGCCTCACTGTTTCCGCTGGAGTAGCTGATTGATCAACCGCTACGATAGTAGGAAACTTCAAAAAGTCACCCGAGATCTTATGTACCAGTTCACTCATAGTTGCAGAGAACAATAGGTTCTGACGTTTGCGGGGAACGACTTCCAGGATCCGGTGGATAGATCCTATAAATCCCATATCCATCATTTTATCCGCTTCATCTATAACCAGAAACTGCAAAAACTTGGTAGAAATATGTCCTTCCAGATAGAGATCAAGAAAACGACCGGGACTTGCTACTAAAATATCCAGTCCGGCAGCAATTTGCTCAATCTGAGTCTTTGGTCCCAATCCACCATAAATCACTACCGTACGCAGATCGGTATATTTCGCAAATTCTTTTATATTTTGTTCAATCTGCATCGCTAACTCCCGGGTAGGAGCAAGTATTAAGGCGCGAGCATCTGTTCCCTGAGCATATTTAAGCTTCATGAGAATAGGCAAAACATAGGCTGCCGTTTTACCGGTACCAGTCTGTGCAATACCCATAATATCCTGACCAGAAAGAATTGGCATGATTGCTTTCTGTTGTATTGGCGTTGGTTCCGTATACCCAGCATCGGCAATTGCATTCAAAATTTGCCGGTTTAATTTAAAATCTTCGAAAGAAGGCATTCAGCAAAGATACTATTTAGTTACGACCAATGCCCACTGATTGATAATTGCTTAACTTCGCTTTTAATAATCTTTCTATATATGTCATCTATTCTCATCAAATCTGCTACCCTCGTCAATGAAGGCAAGACCTTTCAAGCCGATGTTTTTATCAAAAACGGCTTCATTGAACAAATCAATGAAGCAATAGAACGTAAAGCAGATCTTGAAATTAATGCAGAAGGATTACATCTTTTACCCGGTTGTATAGACGATCAGGTCCACTTCCGTGAACCTGGTTTAACCCATAAAGCGACCATCTACTCCGAAAGCAGGGCTGCTGTTGCAGGTGGCATCACCTCCTTTATGGAGATGCCCAATACCGTGCCCAATACCGTTACCCAACAACTGCTAGCCGATAAATATGCCATTGGTGCAAAACATTCCCTGGCAAACTACTCCTTTTTCATGGGTGCTACCAATACGAATCTGGAAGAAGTGCTGGTTACCAATGCAAGAGATGTATGTGGCATCAAAGTATTCATGGGTTCTTCTACAGGAAATATGCTTGTTGATGACGAAAAAACATTGGAAGCCTTATTCTCTTCCACTCCTATGCTGATAGCAACACATTGCGAAGATGAAGGTACCATCAGGAATAACCTGGAGATATTTAAAGCAAAGTATGGTGAGCATTTAGAACCATGGATGCACCCTTTGATCCGTAGTGCTGAAGCTTGTTACAAATCATCCTCACGCGCAGTAACACTTGCAAAAAAACACAACACCCGTTTGCATGTACTGCATATCTCGACTGCAATTGAAACCAGCCTTTTCGAAAACACCTTGCCTCTTCATGAAAAACGCATCACTGCGGAAGCCTGTATTCATCATCTCTGGTTCTCTGATCAGGATTACGCAGCAAAAGGAAACTGGATAAAATGGAACCCTGCTATTAAAACGGTAACCGATCGGGATGCTATTCTGCAAGCGGTCCTGGATAATAGAATAGATATCATTGCTACGGACCATGCACCGCATACCATTGAAGAAAAAAGCCAGGACTATTCCCATGCACCTTCAGGTGGCCCATTAGTGCAGCATGCACTTACAGCCATGCTTGATCTGGTCAAGGAAGGAAAAATTCAATTAGAGAAAGTCGTGGAGAAAATGGCACATCATCCTGCCATTTGTTTTAATGTAAAAAAAAGAGGATTTATTAGGGAAGGCTATTGGGCCGATCTGGTACTCGTTGACCTGAATAAAAGCAATCAGGTAACAAAATCAAATCTCCTTTCTCAATGTCAGTGGAGTCCTTTCGAGGGACATACTTTCGGATCATCTGTCACTCATACTATCGTATCCGGACATTTAGCTTATGATCAGGGCAACTTCAATGAACTAAAAATGGGAGAAAGACTACTCTTCAATTAGGCCTTAGTTAGCTTTAATTTTTACAAAACTGGTTCAAAAAAAAATTCTTAAGATTGCAAGAGTAATACATACGCATTGATCCTCTTATTTACCTAAAGAAATTAGGAGCAGTCTTTTTGCAGATTCATGAACATAAAGATAGTCTTAGTGCAGAACTAGTTTAATGAATGATTTTGTAAACCAATTCCTTCATTAACTCACCATTATCTGTATTACCTGTAGAATCCACTCCTTTGGTCTTCAAGTCGTATTCCCGCAACAAGCTAATGATATCAAATACTTTACCCAACTCATAGTTTTTAGCCGCCATTTCAAAGTCTTTTACAAAGTATGGATTTACACTCAGCACTTTAGCCACATTTTGCTGACTCTTATCCGTTATATAATGGAACTTCAAAATCCGGGTAAACCAGGTATTCAATGCACCTATAATCAATTGTATAGGGTTAGACTTTGGATTCGAAGCAAAATAAGTAATAATCTGACTGGCCTTAATTACATTCCTTTTCGCTAAAGCAGTCTGTAGCTCAAAAACATTATACTCCTTACTAATCCCAATATTATCCTGTACATCTTCTGCAGTAATTTCATTTCCCTTGGGAATATTGAGCATTAATTTATCCAGCTCATTGGAAATCTTGGAAAGGTCGGTTCCTAAATAATCTGCGATCATCGCAGAGGCGCGAGGATTCATTCTGTACGCCTTTTCCCTTACATAATCTTCTACCCAGCCTGGTACTTTATTGTCGTAAATAGAGGCAGATTCAAAAGCCACACCCGCCTTTTCAAAAGCTTTATAGGACTTCCGTCTCTTATCGAACTTATCGTGTTTATAACAAAATACCAGAATAGTACTCGCCAGCGGACGCTCCAGATAAGCTAGTAACGGGTCCTGACTTTTCTTATCATCCGTATCCTTGCCCCATTTCATATCCTGTGCTTCTTTAATCAACACAAGTTGAAACTCACTCATCATCGGATAACGCTTTGCAGAGTTCAATACCGTCATCATGTCGACATCCCTTCCATAAAAAACAGTCTGGTTAAACCCCTTTTCTGCGTCGGAAAGCAAGTTCTTCTCTATATAATCACTAAAAAGATCAATATAATACGCTTCCTCTCCATGGAAAAGATAAACAGGCTTAAACTTGCGTGCCTTAAGATCATTTAATAATGCGGAAGCCGTCATAGAATAAGGCTAAGATACATCAGAATTGGCAAAGCTGAAAAATCATTTTTTTTTACCAATTTTGAAACGTGCAATTTGATCCTGTTAAACTCAATCTACCTGTATATCCGTTTAAAATAAAACAGATAAAAGACACCAACTATATTTTCGATGATATAAGGAAAAAGTTCCTGGTATTAACACCTGAAGAATGGGTAAGGCAACATATCGTTCAGTATATCATTCAGGAAAAAGGCTATCCCAAATCACTTATTAAATTAGAAGGGGGACTAAAATTGAATACGTTACAAAAAAGGACAGACCTTATTGCCTATAATTCATCGGGACAGAAAATACTATTAATCGAATGTAAAGCTCCTGGAGTTAAGATAGATCAAAAGGTTTTTGATCAGATTGCAAGATATAATATCATACATCGTATTCCATTATTAGCAGTAACCAATGGATTAAACCATTACTATTGTCAGATCGACTTTGAGCATAAGAGTTATACTTTTCTTGAGAGTCTTCCGCACTATACGGATCTCAATTAGCCAACATTTTTAACCTGGATGTTAACTAGAGCCGGATCATATGTAGTTAACAAAATAGTAGAGGCTTGAATTAACCGGTCACCCATTAACTCTTTTTCTTTTATAGCAGCATCTGGCAATGCTAACACCCCATTAAAACAGGGCAGATCACCTGAAAGTGAGCCATTATCGAAATCTTTAATTCTTCCCCCGTGATCCCAACCGAAGCCCCATAAAGAAAAATCCTTTCCTCCGTTTAGCTTAACTAGTTCAGAAAGTGTTGTACCTATCCTGATGCCATTTATAAAGTGATACACAGACGAAGGATGAGCAATCTCCAATGCCTCAATTGTTATAAAAGGTGCTTTTTTCTCTTTCCAATGCACAACAATCTCTTTAGCATTACCTTTCCAAATAGAGGTCACCATCCCTTGGAAGACCCCTTCTTCAAAAAGGGAATCTTGTTTTAAATTTTTCGCTCCAACCTTTTCAACCAGAATGGCATATGAGTCCTCCAATTCAATTTCACCAATTCCCCAACATGTTATTTCGGAAGAATTCTTTAAGTCTGATTCACCCAATCCTGCAATTGAAGGTAACTTCTGAGTCGAATTATTTGTACATGAAAAAAGAAACAATAGAGGCAGGTATAACAATCGTTTCATAAAATCTTAATTTAAAATTCATCATTTACTTAATACTCTGATACTACTCAGACGTACTTCAATATGATCCAGGATCTTTTCGTAAGATTCAACTATTTCCTGCTTTTTAAAAGCATCGTAATCTGCTTTATATACATTCTCCTGACTGGTCCACTCTAATACACCCGCTACACAAGGATTATTTTTCTCGAGTGTTCCTCCATTAAAACTAGTTACAAGTCCGCTATTTTCCTGCGCATAAAAGTTCCTGAAAGTCAATGGCATATTCCCATTCTTATTCACCAGACTCCGCAAGTCTAAACCAATCCGCAAGGAATCCTGAGTTTCATAAGGGGAATCCGGACTACTCACTTCTAAATATTTAATGGCTTTAAAAGGTTGGCTTTTTTGTTTCCAATACACATTCAACTGTTTAGCCGTATTCTCCCAGATTGTGGTATACTTTCCATAAACTGAATTTTCATGTTCCGTTAAGGCCTTGGCTCCTACTTTATTTTTCAGGTCTGCATAAGAAAAATTCATTTTGATCTCCCCTACCCCCTCACATGAAATGAGAACAGCAGAATCCACCACAACCTCTTTTACTTTCTTCTTTGTCTGCACATTTTTTCCCTGTTGCTGACAACCAAAAAGAACAACTAATACGACTAAATATACGGAATGCTTCATATACAGATTAAATTTGCAGTGTTTTAATACTTTCTCGCAATATAGAAATTTTAGCCTCTGCATCCGCTTGTTTTGCTTGCTCATTCGCTACTATTTCAGGTTTTGCATTTTGAACAAACCGTTCATTAGAAAGTTTTTTATTCACTACATTCAAAAAGCCTTCCAGGTAAACCAATTCCTTAGACATCCTGTCAAACTCAACCAATGGATCAACATTACCGTCCAGGCTGATAAAAAACTCATCACGCCCAGTCATAAATGATGCCCCACCTTTGGGCTGATCATCAACAAAAACGATCTCACTTAAATTAGCCAGTTTATTTAAAATAAACAGGTAACTGGTATAGTCAATCTCTGAATTCAATTTAATCGCTAAAGGCAAAGGGTCCTTAGGAGAAATCTGTTTACTGTTCCGAATATTACGAATCTCAGAAACCACCTTTTTAATTGCGTCAAACTCCTTCAAAAGCTTCTCATCTGTTGCTGCTGTTTTAGGATACGCTGCCACGATGCAACAATCCATTTCCTCACGTGCACCAAAAATCTCGTCATGCCACAGCTCCTCAGTAAGAAAAGGCATAAAAGGATGAAGCAGTTTTAATATTTTCTCGAAGAAAACAGTAGTAGCCTCCACTGTTTCAAGATCAGCAGGGTGCTGATAAGGAGGTTTAACCATTTCCAGGTACCAGGAACAGAAATCATCCCATACCAATTTATAAATAGCCATTAAAGCCTCAGACAAACGATACGAAGCGAAATGACTCTCAATTTCTACCAAAGCTTCATCAAAACGACTCTCAAACCAGGCGATGGCTACCTTATTGTCCGCATTCTCAACAGTTACTGTATTTTCAGACCAGCCTTTGAGCAACTTAAATGCATTCCAAATCTTGTTGGCAAAATTGCGCCCCTGTTCACAATACGAAACATCAAACATCAGGTCATTACCTGCAGGAGAGCAAAGAAGCATCCCCACACGCACACCATCTGCGCCATATTGGTTGATAAGCTCAATCGGATCAGGAGAATTACCCAATGATTTAGACATCTTTCTACCCAGCTTATCCCGTACAATACCAGTCAGATATACGTTTTCAAAAGGCGCTTTACCTCTGAACTCATGACCTGCAATGATCATGCGTGCTACCCAGAAAAACAAGATTTCAGGGGCAGTAACCAAGTCATTTGTAGGATAATAATAATTGATATCAGCATTACCCTTTGCATCCGGGTGTCCGCAAACCGATGGGTCAAAAACAGACATTGGCCACAACCATGAAGAGAACCAGGTGTCTACCACATCTTCATCCTGAACCAGGTTTTCACTAACCTGACCCAACTTATTAAAGGCTAAAACAGCATCTTCCTCTGTTGCAGCAACCACCCATTCCCCGCTCGTATTATACCAGGCAGGAATCCGTTGTCCCCACCAAAGCTGGCGACTAATACACCAGTCTTTCACATTTTCCATCCAATGACGGTAGGTATTACCAAACTTTTCCGGAATTAGTTTCACCTCACCATCCTGCACATAATCCAGTGCCGGTTTAGCCATATCGGCCATTTTACAAAACCACTGTAAGGAAAGGCGGGGCTCAATAACCGCATCAGTTCGTTCAGAAAAACCAACCTGCGATTTATAATCTTCCACCTTCTCCAGTAAGCCAGCTTCATCAAGTAGCTTAGCAATTTTTTTACGTGCTATAAAACGATCTTCACCAACCAGAATAACGGCCTTTTCATTCAAAGTACCATCATCATTCAAAATATCAATAACAGGAAGTTTATGTTTAACACCCAGCTCATAGTCATTCAAGTCATGCGCCGGAGTCACCTTTAAACACCCCGTACCAAATTCCATTTCTACATATTCATCCTCAATAACAGGTATTTCTCTGTTCACCAGAGGAATTATAACCTTTTTACCTTTCAAATACGTATACCTTTCATCAAGAGGATTCACACATATTGCACTATCTGCCATGATGGTTTCCGGCCGCGTAGTAGCGATGACAATAAAATCAGCTGTACCCACAACCGGATACTTGATATAATAAAGCTTCTGATTTACTTCCTTACGGATAACCTCTTCGTCCGAAACCGCTGTTTTCCCTTGTGGATCCCAGTTTACCATCCGGATCCCACGATAGATTAATCCCTTATTGTATAAATGAATAAACGTATCCGTAACAGCTACCGATAGATCGGCATCCATCGTAAAACGAGTCCTTTCCCAATCACAGGAAGCTCCCAGTTTCTCCAGTTGCTTCAGGATAATACCACCGTATTTCTCTTTCCACTCCCAGGCATATTTCAAAAACTCTTCCCTGCTCAGATCTTTCTTGGCAATACCCCGTTCTTTCAGCATGGCAACTACCTTAGCTTCAGTAGCTATCGAAGCATGGTCTGTACCCGGAACCCAACATGCATTTTTACCCTGCATCCGCGCTCTTCTTACCAGCACATCCTGAATGGTATTGTTCAGCATATGCCCCATATGTAAAACACCGGTAACATTTGGCGGAGGAATCACAATCGTGTAGGCCTCACGTTCATCAGGTTCAGAATGGAAAAAACCTTTTTCTAACCAGTAGCTGTACCACTTGTCTTCTGTTTCAATAGGACTATATGTTGTAGAGATATTCATTTTAAAGAAATTAAAGGGAAGTCGAGATTAAGTTTTTGCAAAAATAACCAATTTGCAGCATAAAAAAACAGAAATGGCTTAAAGTGGCAGATGTTTTGACTCTACCCCATGGCCTAAAAATAGGGTAGCCTTTTCATTGAAGTCATCTGCAGCACCAGTAGTATAGAAATCACGGCGGGTTCCCAAAGAGCAAAAATCCCTCAACTGGGTATGTCTTTCCAGATAATCTTCCAGACTTTCTGCCACAAGTTTACCCTGGGAAACCAGGCGAACCCCGTCAGGTAAAAACTTTTTGATCGAATTAATGAGTAATGGATAATGCGTACACGCCAATACCACAGTATCAATATCCGGAGATTGCTTAAACAGGTTATCTAGATTTTTCTCAATAAAATAATCAGCACCCGGCGTATTGAACTCATTGCTTTCTACCAGGGGAACCCATAAGGGACAGGCTTCCTGAAAGACTTGTATATCCGGAAAAAACTTATTGATTTCAATTACATATGACAGGGAACTAACCGTACCCTGTGTAGCCAAAATGCCAATCTTCCTTGTTTTCGTATAAGCGCCAACTACTTCAGCCGTCGGTCTGATCACCCCTAATACTCGTTTATCGAGATCAAACAAAGGAAGATTATTTTGCTGGATAGAACGTAAGGCCTTTGCTGATGCTGTATTACAGGCAAGAACTACCAGATTACAGTCCATTGCAAACAAATGCTGCACACATTCCCATGTATATTGATACACGGTTTCAAACGATCGCGTACCGTAGGGTACACGTGCATTATCACCCAAATAAACAAAATCATACTGAGGTAGACGGCTTTCAATTTCTTGAAATACGGTCAATCCTCCGTATCCTGAATCAAATATCCCTATAGGTCCCTTTTTCATTATCCTGCCAGCCCTCCAAACATACCAATAGCAATGATGGAAAGAACAATTAAGGTAATAACCACATACAGATAGTCTTTTTCTATCGCAAAGGCTATTGCAGAAAGCAACACCCGCAGTATTGGGGTGGCTATCAAGACCAATATACCAGTTTGAATAATTGCCTTTGCATCCAATACCAACAGACCATCTATAATTCCATTAATATGTCTTAGATTTTTTGGTGCACCTATAAATTCGGTATAATGAGGCGTATCAGCACCATGGGCGAATAAATAAATAATTCCCCCAATCAAAGCAATCACACTGGATGTGACTACACCCACCCGTAATAACTGACCTACTACTGAAGCAACATCTTTATCGGTTTGAAATAAACTCTTCATAACTTACCCATTAAGCCATTATATATCATTTCCAAAGCAAGGAAGCCAATTACCACACTAAAAAGTAACCTCAACTTTTTCACATCTGCTTTAACCAAAATTCTCGAGCCTGCAAACGATCCGAATAAAACACCGATAACTACTGGCATAGCCAAACCTGGATCAATATAACCCCTTTGCAAATATACCACCGCACTAGCTGCAGCAGTTACACCAATCATAAAATTACTCGTCGTTGTGCTCACTTTAAAGGGAATCCGCATCACAGTATCCATTGCCAGAACCTTTAAAGCGCCTGAACCAATCCCCAGCAGACCTGAGGTAATACCTGCAATCGTCATCAGGGAATAGCCCCCAATCACCCGGCTTACTTTGTAAGTAACTATACCATTTGGAGTAGGGTATGTTCCGTTCAATTTGAGCCTGGAAGCCAGGATACTTTTATCTTCGGTTTGCGCATCCTCATTTTTCTTTCGTAGCGCCATGAGTGCCGAGAATAAGAGCACGACACCGAAAATCACTGCGACCAGATTTGTAGGCGTATAAATAGCGATAAGAGCTCCGATAATTGCGCCTGTTGTGGTTGCAATTTCAAGAAACATACCTATCCTGATATTCGTAATCCCCTCTTTAATGTAAGCAGCAGCCGAACCAGAGGATGTCGCTATAGAAGCTACCAAAGCACAGCCTATAGCATACCTTATATCCACATTAAATATCAGCGTAAGAAGAGGAATCAGAACCACTCCACCTCCAAGTCCGGTTAAAGATCCTAAAAGCCCTGCCGCAAATGCTCCGACAAGAAGAATTAACGTAAAAATAAGTATCGTCATATTTTTATATGCCCAAAAATAGACATACCAACTAGGCTTTTAAATATTTATCTATTAAAACTTGAATAATACCATCTGCCATACCTACTTTAGGCACATAGATCTGTTTAATTGATGCCCATTTCATGACAGTAAGATAAATCTCTGAGGCGGGAATAATTACATCCGCACGGTCATGATTTAAGCCCAGTACACTGATACGCTCTTTCAAGGAGTACGCATTTAATTGCGAATAGATCTCATTTAATTTGGAAATACTAAGTGGTTTACCATCTTTTTCATCCGATAGGCGGAATAACTTGTTGATGTTTCCCCCGGTACCAATCCCAACCAGGTTTTTATAAATGCGGGTATGGTTTTTAATCCAGGTGTGCATCTCATCCCATGTTTCCGGAATATCTGCATTGTCAAGCATCCGCACCGTTCCGATAGGAAAGGACTTTGAATCTTCTACTTTACCCTGAACAAAGATGGACAGCTCTGTACTACCTCCACCTACATCAATATAGAGATAATTTTTATTGAGGTCTAAACGCTCTGCAATATGTGTTGAATAAATAATATTAGCTTCCTCCGCTCCTTCTACAATTTTAAGAATCAGGTCACCTTCTGTTTTAATCCGCTTGATAAGCTCCGCACCATTCTCTGCTTCTCGCATTGCCGATGTAGCACATGCCATGTATTCTTTAACCTTATACACATCCATTAATAATTTGAATGCGGACATGGTCTTGACAAGATCGTCAGACTTCTTTTCCCCAATCTTTTTATCAAGGAAAGCATCGTCTCCCAAGCGCAATGGCACTCGTATAAATGTATTTTTTTTAAAAGTTATTTCTGATCCGTTTTCTATTATGTCTGCAATGAGCAAACGAACGGCGTTTGATCCAACATCAATGGCTGCATATCTCACGATAATAATTTGTTTTTTAAATATGTATATATATCAATCTGGGCGCGGTGTTTTACTCCCTCATCCGTCCGGTGATACCGATTTGTATTTGATGCATTAATTTCTCTGGCCTTGGTATTATCGAGCAGCTGGATGTGAATGATGTCCAGCAACTCCTTCTTTATTTCGGCATCCAATATGGGGAACCCTACTTCCACACGCTGATCCAGATTACGGGTCATAAAGTCGGCAGATGATAAAAAGACCTTCTCATTCCCCCCATTGCCGAATACCCATACCCGTGCATGCTCCAGGTATTTATCCACGATACTAATTACTTCAATATTTTTACTCATTTCCGCAATGCCGGGAATCAGGCAACACATGCCCCGAACAATTAACTGTATTTTAACCCCTGCATTACTGGCTTCATACAACTTCCCTATCATCGCCTCGTCGGCCAAACTATTCATCTTTAAAATAATAAAGGCAGGCTTCCCTTGTGCCTGATTTTTTATTTCATCAGCAATAAGCCCATACACCTTATTCCGGGTTTCCAATGGCGATACCACAAGGAATTTATAATCATCATAAAACACCTTTTTATCCAACCCTCTAAACAGGCGCTTTAATTCATTGCCAATACCCTGATGTGTCGTAAAAATGCTATGATCTGCATATAACTTAGAAGTTTTTTCGTTGAAGTTACCCGTAGCCAGACTAGCATAATAAACTGCCTTACCCTTTTCCATACGGGTAACCAAACAGATTTTGGAGTGCACCTTATAGTCCTGCAAACCATAGCTCACATTAACCCCCTCTTCCTCGAGTTTATTCATCCAGTAAATATTATTCTGCTCATCAAAACGGGCCTTCAATTCAACCAGACAATTTACCTTTTTGCCATTTTTTGCCGCGTTAATCAAGGCATTAATGACTCTTGAATTAGCGGCAAGACGGTACAACGTAATATTGATTTCCGTAACCTTAGGATCTATGGCCGCCTCACGCAAAAAGTGAATAATGTAATCAAAAGACTGATAAGGTAAATTAATCAGGTAATCCCGCTTAGCAATCTGGCTAAAAATACTTTTACCAAGATCAAGGTCCTTAACCGGAAGAGGTGCATCTTTATGATATTCCAGTTCAGCCCGGCCAACATTAGGAAAACTAATGAAGTTCCTGAAATTATGATATCTGCTTCCAGGAATTAAACCATCTGCCGTCAGATCAAGTTTGGCAACAAGATAGTTTAACATAGTCAGAGGCATATTATTATCATATAACAAACGCATGGGCTTGCCCTTTTTCCTTTTCTGCAAACTCTTTGTTAGGGTGTCAATAAACTTCTCGCTGATACTCGTATCCAATGTTAACTCCGCATCACGCGTTAGCTGTATGGAATAAGCCTCTATGGAAGAATATTCAAAAATAAAATAGATATCGTCCAGACAATAACGGATAATATCATCCAGCAGGATGATATACTTCAAATTATTCGTTTCAGGCAGTACAATAAATCGCTCCAGACTCTTAAGCGGAATTTCAATTAAACTATATTGTGATTTTTCCTTTTTATCCTTTTTACTGAGGCGTACGAAGAAATAAATGGCTCTGTCCCTCAACTCCGGAAAAGGTTTATTTTCATTCAGCATAATCGGTACCAGAGTAGACAAAAGCTTATCTCTAAAGTAGCTTCTTAAAAACTCCCCTCTTTTCACGTTTAGCTGTCGTTCATTGATAATAAAGATCCGTTCTTCTTCCAGTTCTTTTATAATGCCATTCTCATACAGATCATCAAAGCGACGCTCCTGGTTGACAACAATTTCTTTTATTTCTTTAATGATCTTTTTGGGGTTATAACCCAAAAGTTCCTTAGCCTTCTCATTTATATTGGACAACTTACTCAATGTAGGAACTCTAACCCGGTAAAACTCATCCAGGTTTGAGGAAAAGATTGCCAGAAAACGAATTCTTTCAATTAAAGGAACCGAGATATCTGCAGCTTCCTGCAATACACGCTCATTGAAGTATAACCAACTGATTTCCCGATTAGTAAGTTGAATTTTTACCTTAGCCATTTATATAAATAAGATTCCGGTATTGCTACCGAATGACGCAAATCTGCGCATATTAGTGTTAATTTAATATTAAATAATTGCCTTGTATGTTGTCAGGCGTCTTAATTAGTAAGCATAAAAGCGCGTTTAGTGTTTTAACGCATTCTGAAAAAACTTGCTTCGTAGTAAATAGCTATTTAAACTATAATTCAATAATAAAAAAACCTAACACCTTGCATACTGTTTAATTGCCATATAGAGTCATTTTATAAAACATGCCTGACAATTAATCGCTCACAAACTAGTAATTGAGCTTAAAATCTGTAATTTCGTCTTTTTAAATCACATAATATGCCTTCATTTGATATTGTAAGTAAGATAGATGCTCAAACTCTTGATAATGCGATTAATACCGCAAAAAAAGAGATCTTAAACAGATTTGACTTTAATGATTCAAAGAGCACAGTGGATCTGGATAAGAAGACCAATGAAATTACAGTAGTGACCGAGAACGATATGCGCCTGAAAGCCATTCTGGATTCCATTATCTCAAGAATGGTTAAACAAGGACTGGACCCCAATGCGCTTGAAACCGGAAAAGAACAATACGCATCCGGTAATATGATCAGGAAAGAGATCAAAATTAAAGAAGGCATTGATAAGGAAACCTCAAAAAAAATCATTAAAAAAATAAAAGACAGTGGACTAAAAGTTCAAGCTTCCATCATGGATGAACAAGTTAGAGTTCAGGCTAAAAAGATCGATGACCTGCAGGCTGTCATTACCTTATGCCGTATGGAAAACTTTGGCCAACCTCTTCAATATATCAATATGAGGAATTAAAATCCTCCTTATATGTTTAGCATAATAGTTTAGCATACCAAATCATTATGCAGATCACCTATTAAATGCTCCTTTTAGAATAGATTTTGGAATAAATATTCCTAAATCTTCGCTCTAAAAGGAGCATTTTGCTTGATTTAAGCCAATCAAACGACTTATATTACCTTATTTAGTAATCATTGTCATTTTTTCTTCAGTGCAACCTGCCTAACTTTACATCAACAAAAACCCCGAAGATTATGAAAACTATAATCGTAGCCACCGACCTCTCTAAAGATGCAAACAATGCGCTTGAATATGCAGCTGCTCTTGCCAGATGCACAAACGCTAAGTTAGTTTTATATAACTCTTTTGTCATTCCTCCACATGCTGCAAACACGTTATTGCCAGCATCAGAAATTGAAAAAATTATCGCATCAAACAAAGCATCATTAGAATACATTGCTTTGAAAACCAAATGCACATACGATGTACCAGTTGAATGTATAAGTAAACTTTCTGAAATCCAGTCCGAATTAGATCGCTTAGTTGTTGAATACGACGCCGATTTGGTTGTTATGGGAATGAGGGGAGAAACGTTAGACCAAAGATTATTTGGAAATACCACGACATCAATCATTCATCATGCCAAATACCCCGTACTGGTAGTACCCATAGACGCGAAATTCAAAGGCATGAGTAAAATACTATTTGCTTGTGATGATAACTGTCACTCAGCCAGCAAAACTTTAGTTAAGCTAAAAGAGATTGCAGCTGAAATGAGCGCAGAAGTACAGGTACTTCATGTACAAAAATTATTAAAAAAAGCTGATCTTGTTTTAGTAGAAGAACTTGCAGGCTTACATCCTCACGACGAAAGCTTCAGCGGATTAAATCACACCTACAGAGATATTGATGGCTGTAGCATCATTGAAGGCATTGAAAAAGGCATAAAAGAATTTAATGCAGATTTGCTTGTGATGGTACCACAAAAACATGGCTTATGGGATTCCTTGCTTCACAGAAGCAAAACCTGTGCAATGGCCTCACGTAGTAAAGTTCCTCTATTATCTATTCCATTTGGAAAGAACTAAATTATAATGCAGAATCCCTCTGCATAAAAGAACCAAGGGGTTGGAGTTTAAGTAGTGGAAGACCGGCGAATGCCGGTCTTTGCTTTTTTAAAGCAGATTTTAAACTCAACTTATCGGCTTCCAAAATCACTTGCGGTATCGAACAAGATTAACCTCCATTATAGAATGGGAAGTGAACGACTCTGTTTTATACATGCTTTGATGGTTGTTCGTTGGTTAACCCTTGGCGCTCCCTTGCTTGTTCGACTCCAGACGAAGCTACAAAGGAACACCAAGGAACGAGACAAAAGTAAACAGTGTACCTCAGCCCTACGCATTACGTTTCCCATTCGGAGTTATCTCCTATTTTATATATCTGAAATTCAAACTGTTGAGGATTTTATCTATCAGGAAAATTGGGCAAAAAAATAAGCTCCCGATGGGCGGAAGCTCAAACTAACCAATTATAAACCTAAATTATTGAAAGGAGCTGTAGGGGAAGGAATCGAACCTCCAAGGAGTAGTTAGACCGTTTCCGGTTTTCCCATGATCTCCGCCACCGAGACAAGGAGGTGTGTCTGCCAGTTTCACCACCCTACAGTATAATTAACAAACTGATAACCATTTGTTGACTCAAAGATAATAACATAACCAATACGTTGCAAATATTTAAAAATAAAATGTAATTATATGTAAATAAAGTAATAGGGAATTCGCTTTTATGAAAATTATATAAACCGAAAATTTAGGCAAAAAAATAAGCTCTCGATGGGCGAGAGCTCAAACTAACCAATTATAAACCTAAATTATTGAAAGGAGCTGTAAGGGAAGGAATCGAACCTTCAAAGAGTGGTTAAACCGTTTCCGGATTTCCCATGATCTCCGCCACCGGGACAAGGAGGAGTGTCTGCCAATTTCACCACCCTACAGTATTTTAAAAGCCTTTAAGAACTTGTTGATACAAATATCGTTATAATATTGACAATTGCAAATATTTTAACACATTTTAACATTTATTATCAATTTCATAGCTTAAAAAGCAATTCTACTACAAATTCCAAAACTCACCAAGTAATTTCTTCTAATACCTAAGTATTACTCTTCCATTACTAGCACTATTTATAATAACGTAATATAAAAATCAATAGTACTTTACTGTTCTGAATATGCAAAATCAAATTTGCTACAGTTTTAAATGACAATTTATTGAAAAACAAATCACAGTTCTGATGCTTTATCGGATACACACACTTATAATATTGATGATATGAATACTACTTCACAATACTATATGTAGGTCAATCAATAAACTAAATATAGCAGATGAGTAGTTTAATCAGCGCAATAGGAATTGCTAATCCGGAAAACCGGCTTTCTCAACAAAATATATACTCTTTTATGGTAAATGCTTTTGCTCTTAGTCCGGACCATGCCGCCCGGTTAAAAAGCATTTATGATAATTCCGGTATTAATTACCGCTATTCAGTGATTGATGATTTCGATGCTCAACCGGTTGATTTTACATTTTTTGAACCTTCTGCTGATCTCGAACCATTTGTAACTACCCACAAGCGACTTCAAATCTATCAGGAAAAAGCCATTAAAATAGCTTTACAAGCGTCTCAAAAATGTCTTTCTCATTTTGACGATCAAATAACAGAGCAAATAACCCATTTGATCACGGTTAGCTGTACCGGAATGTATGCCCCGGGAATTGATGTTGATCTGGTGGAACAGCTGGGACTTAAACGCACCACCGAACGCACTTGTATTAATTTCATGGGTTGCTATGGTGCGATTAACGGATTGAAAGCGGCCGATTATATTTGTAGAGCTGATCCAAAGGCCAAGGTATTGCTGGTTTCTGTTGAGCTATGCACACTTCACTTCCAAAAGACGAACACCTTAGATAACTGGGTTGCTAATTCTCTTTTTTCTGATGGCTCTGCTGCTGCACTCATTGAGCATTCTGATAATCAATCAGGTAACGGGACAGGCCTCATGATTGAAAATTTTTACTCTGAGTTTTTACCCGAAAGTCGTCATGAAATGGGCTGGTTTGTTGGCAACACGGGTTTCGAAATGAAACTTACTTCTAAAGTATCCAAGCAGATCAGGAAAAATATAAAAGGGGTTACAGACCGCTTACTTCAAAAGGCTGGACTCACAAAAGAGCAAATTGAATTGTATGCTATTCATCCGGGAGGTAAAAAGATCCTGGAAGCTGTGGAGGAATCTTTAGAACTACCTGAAGAAAGCAACACTTTTGCTTATGAGGTTTTGCGTAAATATGGTAATATGTCATCAGCCACCATCTTATTTGTGTTGCAAAAGATCTTAAATGCCGGAATGTTATCCAACCAACGTGTTTTGAGCTTTGCATTTGGGCCAGGTTTAACTGTTGAAGGTATGGTTCTTAAGGTTTGTTAAAGGATGTGCGACGTAATTATTGCAGGCGGTGGACTAGCAGGTTTATTTAATGCGCTATTACTGAACAAAGCTGGCTTACAAGTTACCGTTATAGAAAAAAAGTCGTATCCCTTCCACCGGGTTTGCGGTGAGTATATTTCCAATGAAGTCCTCCCCTTTTTTAAGGAACTGGATATTGATGTCACTACTCTTCATGCATCGAATATTACACGACTGGAAGTGACTGCCACTTCAGGAGCTAAATTTGCACAACAACTTGATCTGGGTGGTTTTGGATTAAGTCGATATACCTTTGATCAGTATCTCTATCATAAGTGCAAAGCCATGGGTGTAACCTTTATGCTTGATACACGTGTGGAGAATATTCAATTCATTCAAAACAGCTTTGAGGTTACTTTGCCTGATCGGATCCTTACTGCCCCATTGGTTATTGGTTCATTTGGCAAACGCTCTAACCTGGATAGCAAGCTAAACCGAAGTTTTTTTCATCATCGCAGTCCGTATATCGGCATAAAGATCCATGCTAAAATTGATTTTCCGGATAATTTAATTCAGCTGAATAGTTTTAAAAATGGATATTGTGGGGTATCAAAAATTGAGGATGACCGTTATTGCATCTGCTCATTAGCCCATCGCGATGATTTACGTCAATATGGCAACCTGCAAGATTTGCAGGAAGGACTCATAAACAAAAACCCTTATCAGAAGGCTCTATTTAAAAACGCAGAGATGCTCATGGATAAACCCGAGGTGATTAACGAAATATCCTTTGAGAAAAAGCAACCGGTAGAACAGCATATTTTGATGAGTGGCGATACAGCCGGAATGATTGCCCCTTTATGTGGCAACGGGATGACGATGGCCATTCATTCAGCTAAAATCCTCTCTGAAATAATTATACGCAGCTATAAAGATGGATCTGCATTTTCTTTAGAGCGGCGAAACAAAATGGAGCAATCTTATATTGAGGCTTGGAATAAGCAATTTGCAAAGCGATTATGGACCGGGCGCAAATTGCAATCTATGTTTGGAAATAACACCTTGATGAACCTGGCTATACATCTAATGAATGGTTCGCCAGCGATGGCCGCCTACTTAATAAAACGCACTCATGGTAAACCTTTTGGACTCTTAAAATAAAAATATATGGTTGACTTTAGCAAGCGTATTCGTGGTGTTGACGAAATTATGGATGACTTTGATTTACCTAAAACTGAGCTTGATCCTGTACTTAAAGGCTTGGGTAACCTAAATGCATGGTTTGGCGGTCATGCTAGTTTAATTAAAGCATTGAAGGAATTTCCGGTACAATCAGAGAATCATATTAGTGACTGGGGATGCGGAGGTGGAGATGCTTTGAAAGCAATAGCTGACTGGGCAAAAAAAAGAAAATTACCTTTAAAGTTAACTGGAGTGGATGCCTCAGCAGGAGTTCTGTCTTTTGCACACACAGCAACTAGCAATTATCTGAACATCAAATACATCCAGACTGATGTAATGAGTACTGATTTAAAGGATAATCAGTTTGATATCATCTTATCGAGTCTGTTTACACATCATTTTGAAGATGATGCCTGGGTTCAACTAATTAAGAAAATGGTAAAAACGGCTAAACGAGGGGTTATAGTCACAGACTTACACCGTCACTGGCTTTTGTATTACTCCCTGATTGCTATTTTCACTGTCGTCATTCCCAATAAGATGATGCGCAATGACGGCCCATTATCCGTAAGACGGAGCTTTAAAAAAGATGAATTGAAGTCGCTGCTGGCAAAAGCAGGAGTGAACAAATATAAAATTGAATGGAAATGGGCGTTCAGATGGCAGGTGATTATTTATAATTCCTGATTAAGTTATTTAAAGTTGGATCCCTGCATTATTTATTTAACAATCTGGCCACGTACTTGCCTATAATATCAAATTCTAAGTTAACAGTATCACCCTGCTTAAGTTGTTTGAAGTTGGTATGTTCATGCGTATAGGGAATTATTGCAATAGAAAATTGATTTTCTTCCGAATTGACAACAGTGAGACTAACACCATTTACGCAAATTGAACCTTTTTCTACCGTAACGTTTCCGGTTGAGGAATCATATTCGAAAGTATAAAACCAACTCCCTTCCAATTCATTGACAGCTATACAAATTGCAGTTTGATCAACATGTCCCTGTACGATATGTCCATCAAGCCTGCCATTCATCTGCATACATCTTTCCAGGTTGATAAAATCGCCTATAGCCAAAGCACCCAGATTAGATTTTTGTAAGGTCTCTTCTACTGCTGTCACGGTATGTGTATGTTCATCCAATGAAACAATAGTTAAACAAACTCCATTATGAGCAACTGACTGGTCAATTCTAAGCTCATCAGAGAAAGGCGAAGAAGCTGTAATATTCAAATTCCCCTTATCCTCTTGTAAGGCAGTAACCTGACCTGTGAATTCAACAATACCTGTAAACATGTTGTAAAGATAAACAAAAGCTGATTCTGCTCAAATTGCGAATTGTCTTCGTATATTTAGAATCAAAATTATTTATGATTTAAATAAAATACGTAATTTTGGCACACTATTTATGTTAAGACAAAATCTACAACAGAAACTACTTCAAAAGCTATCTCCTCAGCAGATCCAGTTCATCAAGCTTTTACAGGTGCCAACTGTATCTTTAGATGCTCGTATTAAAGAAGAGCTGGAAGAAAATCCTGCATTGGAAGATTTAAGTCTTGCGAATCAGAATGATCCTGTTGAAGAATATCCGGATAAAGACCCGGATGATACTTTCGACCATGAAGAGAAATCGGAAGACTATGATGAATTTAACATAGACGACTACCTTCAAGATGATAATTTAAACGACTTCAGTTCTAAATACGACAAAAACAGTGATGACGAAGAGGATAAAAAAGAGATTCCTTTTGCTGTTCAAAGCTCTTTTTACGAAAACCTTCAGGAACAATTGGACCTCATTCCTTTATCAGATAAGGACTTCCAGATTGGCCAACAACTGATAGGAAGTCTGGATGACGATGGTTACTTACGTCGTTCGGTTACCTCACTTATTGATGACCTTGCCTTTTCACAAAATGTATTTGCTGAAGAGGAAGAGGTGGAAGAAATGCTCAAAGTGATTCAGAACTTCGAACCGCCTGGCATTGGTGCCCGCGATTTACAAGAGTGTTTACTCATCCAACTCCGAAAAAAGGATCAGCAAAATCTCGTTATATTAAAAGCAATCCGGATCGTAGAAGACTATCTGGATGAGTTTACACGTAAACATTACGATAAACTCGAGAAGTCGCTAAATGTAAATTCGATTGAGCTCAAAGAAATTATAGCTGAAATTTTAAAACTTAACCCTAAACCGGGTGATTCAGAAGCAGTAACTACCAAACAGCTTCAGATTATCCCGGATTTCCATATCAGTAATAAAGAAGGTTTCCTGGTTTTAACATTAAACTCGCAAAACGCTCCTGAACTTAAAGTGAGCCGCTCCTACCAGGAGATGTTCCAGCATTATGATAAGTCTGCACAAAAAGATAAAAAGTTAAAAGAAGCGGTACAGTTCGTTAAACAAAAATTAGATTCGGCAAAGTGGTTTATTGACGCGATTAAACAACGTCAACAGACCTTATTGAAAACTATGAATGCGATTATGCATTACCAGTATGACTATTTCCTTACCGGTGATGACAGGAACCTCAGACCAATGATTCTGAAAGATATTGCCGACCGCATTGGTATGGATATTTCAACCGTATCCAGGGTAGCCAACTCCAAATATGTGCAAACAGAATTTGGCACTTTTTTACTTAAGTCATTCTTTTCGGAAGCTATCCAAACTGAAAATGGAGATGAAGTATCCAATAAAGAAGTGAAGAGTATACTGGAAGAATGCATTGGCAATGAAAATAAAAGACATCCTTTAGCGGACGAAAAGCTTGCGGAAATACTCAAAGAAAAGGGGTATAATATTGCACGCCGTACCGTAGCAAAGTACAGAGAGGCTATGAATATTCCCGTAGCACGACTTAGGAAAGAACTTTAAATCTAAATTCTTCTACATTAATTTGACAATTAAAGGATTATTTATCAGATAAATAGTTATATCTTGCGCCTTTATAAAAATTCAATATAATGAACGAAGGAACAGTAAAATTTTTTAATGAAACTAAGGGTTTTGGATTTATCGTACCAGCTAGCGGTGAACCTGATATTTTTGTTCATTCAACAGGACTTGTAGACGAAATTCGTGAGAATGATCGTGTAAAGTATGAAGTTGAAAAAGGCAAAAAAGGCCTTAATGCGGTGAATGTAGAAGTTATTTAATAACACATAGATCATTGTACAAGCATCTGTCATTCGGCAGATGCTTTTTTTTGCCCTATTTTGGAGCTATCAGGTTCCTTTTAGACATCTTCAGAAATCGGATAACAAGAAATACAGAAGCGAGCGTAAGTCCGGTAATTAAACCTAACCACATACCTGAAGCGCCCATCTTAAATTGAAATGCCAGGACATAACCCACAGGCAAGCCGATTACCCAATAAGAAATGGCCACCAAAATAGTGGGCACCTTTACATCTTTTATCCCTCTCAACAAACCTGCACCAATTGCCTGTGTACTATCAGAGATCTGAAATACGGCTGCAAAAAGCAGTAAGGTTGATGCTAATTCCAAAACATCTTTGTTGGTATTGAAAAATTCAGGCAACTGAAACCTGAATACAGTAAAAGCTATAGCACAAAAGATCCCGTAAAATAATGCCGTAATCAATGTGGTATTTCCAATTTTGGAAATCATTTTAAAATCCATACGACCAAAGGCATTACTTACACGAATAGAACCAGCTTGAGCAAGTCCCATTGACGCCATAAAGGTAAAAGAGGCACAACTTAATGCGATTTGATGAGATGCTTGAGAAACGGCTCCTAATGTCCCGATAATTATACCTGACACAGCAAATGCTCCTGCTTCCATACCCATTTGCAAACTACTGGGAATACCAATATGCAGCAATTCTTTAAGTGTCTGGGGTCTGATTTTCCATTGACTTTTAGCTACCATTACATATCTTTTAAAAGTGGAATGTTTTAAAATAACCAGTCCCAGAATGATAAAGATCAACGACCGTGTAATTAATGTAGCCCACCCTGCACCCAAAAGTTCCAGTCTTGGAAACCCTAGATTTCCATAAATCAGTACCCAGTTTAGAAATATATTGATGGGCAAACCAATTAAGGAGAGCATCATAGCTGTGCGTGTAAATTCTAGTCCATCAGTAAACTGCTTTAAGGTCATGAATAGCAACATAGGAATGATAGACAGTCCCATCAGCTTCATAAAAGGCAATGCCAACACAACCACTTCAGGATCTTGTCCTAAGTGATACAATATATTGCGACCAAATACCAATAATAAGGAGATCAAAATAGCAGACAATGCACATAAGCAAAATCCATTAAAGAAATAATGGGAGACAAGTTGGCCATCTCTTCTTCCATGAGCCATAGAAACCATTTGCGAAACAGAGATGGTAATTCCAATTCCAAATACAAAAGGTATATTTAGGGTGTTCAACACTAAAGCCGCCGCGGCGAGTTGTTTATAGCTGATCGCTCCAACCATAGCCGCATCAATAAGATGAAGTGACATCTGAGCCAATTCACCTATGATAATAGGCAATGCTAATCGTATTGTTTTTGTTGCTTCAGACCTCATATTTCAACCCCTTTAAAAGGGTTGCAAAGGTAAGTAAGATTTATAAAAAATAGTTTATCTCTTATTAAACTGTATATCTATTTATAATTAATCAAACATTACAAGTGTGAAATAATTAACATAATGATAATATTAAATTAAGGTATTATTCATGTATTATTGTATCAGATTTAGAATTAAATTATTACTTTATAATCATCCCCTAAAAAGCATCTATAAATAACATGGTGCTCATGTTTTATAAATATTAAACTCAATGAAAAAAGATAAACAAAAATCACTTGTAAAAAAAGCAAGAAAATCAATTAGCAAGTCTATTGAAGAACAGTTAACAGCTGAGATTACTAAAAGCATTATTAGTCAGGGAAAAGATCCCAAAAAAGTGACTAAGGAAATTAAACAAGCAGTTTCCCTTATTGCTAAAAAATTAGCTAAAAAAGAAGGTATCTCTAAAGCGGAACTTACTAAAACTGTTCAAGCTGATGCAGAAGCAATTAAAGATGAAGTTAATTCTTTTGAAGTAGCCCCTGTTGCAGAAAAAAAGACACCAACCACAAGAAAGCCAAGAACTCCTTCAAAAAGCAAATCAGCAGCAGCTGAAGTTGCCGCGACTCCTATTGTTCGTAAACGTGCACCAAGAAAGACTGTAGCTAAAACCGCTGAACCAGCCAACGAACTATCAGCTGTTACTGAAACAGAAAACAGTTAATCTTTATTTGAACAAATAACCTGTTTGGATTTTAATTCAAATACTAATACAGTTCAAACTAGTACCAATACACAAATGGTTCATCAAAAAACAGATAAT
>NZ_AQPN01000076.1 GCF_000403135.1 Arcticibacter svalbardensis MN12-7 | reverse complement strand
TACGCAGCACATCGGCCAGCGGACTGTCTGCATTAAATTCCATACCGTTCAGGTAAGAAAGGTCTGCATCATGCAAATCCCTTTTACCTACAGAACCACTAACACTGTTTCGGATGCTATGGTACACATAACGGGTACTACGACTAACCGCTGCCCCATCCCGAAAAAGATAGGCCGGATCAAATGCCCTGCGAATAATAGCAGCAGCAGAGCTGGAAAGCCCGAATTCTGTCGAAGTTTTAATACTTTCCGGGGTTTGTTTAAATGCTTTAGGTTTGCCTTGAATCAGGTTCTTTTTGCCGTAAGTACGGTATACAACAGATCCTGCGGTACCGCGGACCATTCCATTTTTATCTACATAAGCCATAATAGCGATTTGATTACATTAGTCTCGTAAGGTAATCGTTATAGAAATCTTAAAGCAAAGTATTTGCATAACTTCCTAAAAAAGACAAAAAAGGGTAAGAATACAGCAGATTTTTCTTAACTCTGAATTTTTGCTTATTAAATAGTATAAATCAGCCTAAAATCTGCTTAATGAAGCCAAAAACAAACCCTGTACATCCAGGCATAAGTCCCATTTATGGACGTCCATGTCGGACTTATCGCGGGCTTATCTCTGATTCTTGTAAGCATTAAGTATTCTTAGATACCAGCATGATTTTGATTAAAGGTCATGCTGGTCATACCAAAACCAAATAAAGAATTATAATCCTAACTGATAAAGAAAGAAAACTCCTTAGCAAATTTGGTAGGGATGAACTCTGTTACCTGATATGCTGCAATATTATTTATTTTGAATGGATCAGAAGAGATCAGATGATCAATGAGCTCCCGGTTGTTACCTTTAGCCAGAATTATCCCACCGATTCTTGGATTCTTTCTACCAGAGACATTAAAGTTTCCATTGTCGTAATTCTCCTGAAGATATTTTTTATGCGCTTCAAGGAAAGTATCAACCTCTTCGGCTGATACTTTATAAATCAAATCTATAATAAACATGCTATTTGTATTAGATGTCAATTTGTATAAAGGAATGAATAAAGGTACACATACGCATTCCAATTAGATACAAAATCTACAACCGATATTAATTGCTCGTCAGATTAATACAGGACGTTTTAATAAGTAGGAAGATCTAATTCCAGCTCATTGATATAATTAATAATCCCTCCTTCGAGGTTATACAGATTATTGAAACCATACTTATCCTCCAGAATACGGATGGCTTTGGCACTGCGCATACCTGATTTGCACATCACTACTACCCTCGTATTCCTGTCAATAGTACCTCCCAGAACACTTATGGTAGAAAGCGGAATCAATTCCGTTCCAATATTCACATAATCATACTCATCCGCTTCGCGCACATCAATGATCTGAAAATCTAAGCCCTGTTCCTGCCAATCCTGCAAATCTATAGGACTTACTTCTTTAAGTGGCTTTTCAATAGCTTTAACGCCGCAAAATTGTTCATAGTCAATCAATTCTTTGATGGTCGGATTTTCTCCGTTAACAGGGTTAGCCGGATTTTTGCTGATATTGAAAGTTCTGGATTCAAAACTAAGGGCATCAAATGTAAAAAAACGACCACTCAGACTGTCCCCTACGTTGGTAATCACCTTAATGACTTCCAATGCCTGAAGGCTGCCAATAATTCCGGGCAAAACACCTAGTACGCCAGCTTCCGAACAATTAGGCACAGCTCCGGGATCGGGAGGAGTTGGGAACAAGTCCCGGTAATTGGGACCTCGTACGCCTTGTTCGTTTACCTGATTGAACACCGAAACCTGCCCTTCAAACTGGAAAATAGAAGCGTACACATTTGGCTTATTAAGCAACACGCAGGCATCATTTACTAGATACCGGGTAGGGAAATTGTCAGTGCCATCAGCAACAACATCGTAACCACCTATAATTTCCATGGCATTCTGAGAGGTCAGCTGCGTATTATATACAGTAATAGTAATATGTGGGTTTAGAGATAACAGTCGTTTTTTTGCCGCTTCCGTTTTCGGAATGCCGACTTCCTCTATGCCAAACAGGACTTGCCGATGCAGGTTACTGTCATCGACCACGTCGCAATCCACAATCCCGATATGGCCTACGCCAGCTGCAGCGAGGTACAAGAGAACAGGACTGCCTAAACCACCCGCACCCACTACCAGTACGCTTGATTTCTTTAATTTTTCCTGAGCTTCCATGCCAAAACCAGGAATGATAATATGGCGATTGTATCGCGCCAGCTCTTCTTTAGAGAATAGTGTATTCTGAGTCATTGGTGATCAAATTAAATTTCCGCCTGCTATGGCTGGTACAATACTGATAACTGAACGTGTTTCTACGTGTGTATGGTTGTACTGTAGGTTTCGTATATCATCTTCATCTACGAAAACATTAATAAACGAGCGAACAGAGCCGCTTGGATCAAGAAGATGTTTTTGTACATCGGGGTATTGATGTACAAGATTGGCAATAATTTCAGACACATCGTTTCCTGAAACATTAATTTTAGCTGAATTGCCAGTAAATTTCCTTAAGGGGGTTGGAATGATAACAGTAGCCATATGTTTTTTTTGAGAGTATTTTATTTTTATATCAACGTTTCTATAATTTGTTCTTGAAATATTTGTTCTTCATCTAGCTGCCAGCATTTAGGTTCTAAAATGTCTTTTCCGGATACGGAGATAATGAGATAGGAAATATTCGGCAAAGCAAACTGCTTATCATCTGGAGAAGGTAATGCCGGCTGATTGGGATGGGAATGATATATTCCCAGCAATGCTAGGTTATTTTCTTCAGCGTATTGTTCTGCTTTCATATAGTCGTACGGATTTATTTTAAAATACCGATGCTTTTCTAAACCCTCATCATTTTTAACTTCCAAAGCAACTTTTACATCATCTTCCCGTGCTCCCTGAAGGCCAAAAAAAAACCACAGCATTCATTCGGAAATGTACGTACAGCACTTTCAATCATTACTGACCAGGGATCCGCTTCTATGATCAATTTGTTAAAGTTTGCCATACCTGTATATTTTCAAATCGGGGTTAAGAAATATCTTTTTCTTCTATTAAATCTTTTATCAGTTCAGAATATTCAGAATCTTCCAAACTTTCAATCAACAAAGAAACAGTGGGACCATAATGAGCAATAGTAGTGCCCTCTGCTTTTAAATATTGAGGTTTAAGTCCCCATTCTAAAATTTTAAAAGTTACTCCTTTATCTACTTTCGTTAATGCGGCCCGTACAAGAACCTTTAGTTCAGTAAGTAACCGTACTTTGGAGCAATTTTCTCCCTCGGTATTTTTAATACGAGTGAGGGACTCCAGAAGAATCTCTTCATCTACAGGACAAACATGCGAGATGATAATATCACCCTCTTCGTTGTATGATTTGTCATTGCATTCATATACATTAATCAGCAAATTTAATTCCTGGGGATGAGACCAATCCATTTGTCCTCTAAAGAATTTTTCGGAGTATCCTGGTGGGTTTCCCCTAAAAATGACGGGGATGAAGCTACCGGCCTCTTTAATGTAATACAGGGCGACTTCCAGACTTTCAACTGGCCATTCGAGGTTTCGTACAATTAAAAAATTAGCTTTTCCGGGAGAGGAATGGAGTAAGGCGTTCAGCATCAGGTCAGCTGCTTCCTGAACGTTCTGGGCCGTTACATACTTTCCAGGGCTGTGGATAGAAAGATGATCTTCATTTCTGGCGTTTTGAAATTCAATATCCATCAGGCTATTATCCAGAATATGAGTAAATCGAACTATTGAATAGCGTACCGCACTACGTCGGGCATAGGTATCAAATACTAATTCACATATTTTCTTGGTAGCAGAATAAACTTCGTCTGTATAATACCTGCTCGATTTGCCAGTAGATGAAAAGACACATTGTTTTACTGAAGGTGTGTTTTCGCAAGCTTTCGCCACATTCCAGCTTCCTATAACATTTATGTTTACAGCATCAAAAATATGATTTTCAGCAAAACCAGGATCGCGCTGAGCTGCGGTGTGAAATACGAACTCAGGTTTGTAGGTTGCAAAAATTTCATTTAATTCATCCGAATTACAAATGTCTCCCTGAGCATATTCTACTCTGTTATTACTAGTATTTTTTTTATCATTAAAAGGTTTTTTATCTATAACAATTATTTTGCTGATTTGGAAATCCAGTAATTTGTTTACCAGGCAGCTGCCTACGCATCCCAATCCTCCTGTAACAATGCAAGTACTTGATTTTAACAAATCGTTTATTTCAACTACAGGCAAGCTTAATTTTCTCTTTGTAGTAGGCAAAAATGGATTTTCATCCAGTCGACCATCAGCATTATATAGTTCAATTAGCTGTTTTGTTAAATTCAGGAGTTCTGAGTATGATTCTGGTAAGTGCAGTTTAGGAGACAATTCCCATATTTTCTCAAAAATTGAAGAATTTGTATACATGTTTTTAGTATTCATAAAAATGATGTACTATTAAATTACCCCGCTAAAGGAATTTATTAACGACTCTCGATGTTGTCATAATGATTCTCTGCATATCAAATTTTAATTATTTTATTAATCTATGTTGAAATTCTACGTTAATTTTATTAAGAATTAAATGTTAGTAGAATTCAATTTTCAACATAAACTTACAGTATTTGTTTCGTAGATCAATGAGGTGAGAATTGGATTTACTTACTTTTGTATAAAAGTGTGAAATAAGGAGAAATGATTATCCTTTGAACTTTTTACAAAAATGATTGAAGAGAATCGCGGTTTGGAAGGTATTAAAAAAAATGAAGCTTCCGATGGGCGGAAGCTCAAACTAACCAATTATAAACCTAAATTATTGAAAGGAGCTGTAAGGGAAGGAATCGAACCTCCAAGGAGTGGTTAACCGTTTCCGGATTCCCATGATCTCCACCACCGAGACAAGGAGGTGTGTCTGCCTATTTCACCACCTTACAGTATTTAAACATTTGCTATTTGCATTTGCTTGAAACAAATATAGCAGGTTATTCGGTATTTTTGCAAATATTTTAACAAATTATTTTAATTTTTGTAAATTTTTTATTTACTTCGTATATATATTAATATCTTTCAAATTATTTATGGAAAAGAAGAGCCTTAATTTAGAAATTGATAATCTGGATATGCAGATTCTGTCAATCCTTATGGAAGATGCAACAATCCCTTATACAGAGATAGCGAAAAAGCTGATTGTTTCGGGTGGCACCATTCATGTGAGGATGAAAAAAATGCAGGATCTGGGTATAATAAAAGGGTCAAACCTATTAGTGGATGCACAAAAAATCGGATATGATGTTTGTGCTTATCTAGGCATTTACCTTGAAAAGGGATCAACTTATAAAGATGCAGTAGAAAAGTTGCGGAATATAAAGGAAATTGTGGAGTTGCATTATACTACAGGTGCCTGGAGCATGTTCGCTAAAATTATTTGTCGCGATACCAACCATCTTCGGTTAGTATTAAACGATCATATTCAATCTGTACCGGGAATTCAACGTACAGAGACCTTTATATCACTTGAAGAAAGCATTAAAAGACAGATCAATTTGGATTTATAATACTAAATTTTTAGTACTGATCAATCACCATAAATAAAAAAGACCAACCTGATGACAGATTGGTCTTTTTTTACTTATTTATTTACGTATAAAACGCTTTTAACCGCTTTAACAACGCGTTCGGCATTAGGTAATGCTTCTTTAATTAAAGTTGGAGCATAAGGTAGAGGAACGTCTGCCGAAACAACACGTACTACCGGAGCATCCAGGTAATCAAAGGCTTCATTTTGAACCTTAAATGCGATCTCTGTAGCAATAGAACCAAGTGGCCAGGCTTCTTCAACAATAACCAGACGGTTTGTTTTCTTCACCGAATTGATAATGGTTTCGTAATCAATAGGGCGAACAGTACGCAGGTTAATTACTTCTGCACTGATACCTTCTTTGGTTAATTCTTCAAGAGCAGGATGAACTACGCGGGAAAGCATTTTTCCAAAAGATACGATGGTTACATCGGTACCTTCAGTTTCTACATGTGCTTTACCTATTTCAAGATAATACTCCTCTTCAGGAACAGGTCCTTTATCACCATACATCACTTCAGATTCCATAAAAATTACCGGATCTGGATCGATGATAGCTTGTTTCAATAATCCTTTTGCATCGTATGGGTTAGAAGGGATAACCACTTTTAATCCAGGTACGTTAGCAAACCAGTTCTCGAAATTCTGAGAGTGCTGAGCGCCTAACTGACCTGCATTACCTGTTGGTCCGCGAAAAACGATTTGAATAGGAAACTGGCCAGCACTCATGGAGAGGATCTTGGCAGCACCGTTAATGATCTGATCTATGGCAACCAGGGAAAAGTTGAAGGTCATGTATTCAACAATTGGTTTCAAACCATTCATGGCCGCGCCGGTAGCAATACCGGTAAACCCTAATTCCGCGATTGGAGTATCGATTATCCGCTTAGCTCCGAATTCTGCAAGCATACCCTGACTTACTTTATAAGCCCCGTTATACTCAGCAACTTCTTCGCCCATTAAAAAAATCTTTTCGTCTTTGCGCATCTCTTCGTTCAATGCTTCACGAAGCGCTTCTCTGAACTGTATTTCTCTCATTATTTGCTAAATCAATATTTTGGAACGCAAATATAATGCAGTATTGCTTGGGAAACAAGTGCTGAAGGTTAGGATATTGGTGCTTTATACAGGAGATGACATAGATATGTGTTCTAACGACCGTTTTTGGCTATGAAGGGACGATTGTAGCCGTATGTTTATATAAATTGTTACCTATTATTTTCTTTTTTAGATCTGATTATTTTCTACCAGTAGGACTAAAACAAAAAATGACCGGATTTCTCCAGCCATTTTTATGGAATTATTAAAATTAGAGCTTATAGTTTGTGATCTGATTCTGGTCTGTTTTTAGGAGATGCATTCCGACTTGTCCGGTTTTTGTTTCTATTATTGTGGTTGCCTTTACGGCCTTTAAACTTGTCTGCTCTTTCTTTTTTTAACGAAGCGTATTTGCTTTGTTGAGCCGGACTTAGCACACTATTAATTTTCCTGTCGCTTGAAGCATGTTCGGCTTGCATTTTCTTGTGCTGCTCCATCCGTTGTTTTTCAGCCTTTTCATGGGCTTTGTTCATTTTTTTTGCCCGGTCCAGGTTCAGGTTATAAATCTGAGTTTTTTGATTTTCAGAAAGTGAGAGTTGTTTGTCCATCCTATCGGTAGCCAGGCGTGACTGTTGTTCCGGACTTTCCATGCGTTTATCATTTCTGTCTACGCGTTGAATGTTTCTTTCTTGAGAGAACCCTGCAGTTGCAAATCCGGCGAACAATAGAGCTGTTATGATTGACTTTTTCATTTCTTTGTGTGTTTTAATGAATAGATGAATCCGGTAAAGAATAGTTTAATGTGTGTTTAGTTAAATAATGTTAATTCGGGGATTTACCTAAAGATTTGGATTTGGTCCTATTGCAACCCCAGAAAAGGGTAAAATATATGATTTCACCTTAGCAGCGACTCAGGCATTTTTTACTGTGGTAAGAAAAGTTACTTTTTCGTTAGATTCAGTGAAGGGTTATGAAGATGGGTGTTGAGCAGGGTAGAAAGGTGAGTGAATATATTATTGCGAAGTTAAAATTAGAGAAGCCCTAGTTTGATTAGGCCTTTAAATTTTTAAGTGTTTTATATGACTTTTATGTTAAGAAAGGCTCCTATCTTTGGGGCTTATTTTAACGCGGATATATCCTAAATAAGGTCTGAATGAAAAAAGTCTTTCTATTGTTTACGATGATGCTTGTACTGCATACCGCAGGGAATGCACAAGATGTGAAATTGTATAATCCTCAAGCCGATGCGGCTAAGGATATTAAGGTTGCAGTAGCAAAAGCTGCTGTAGAGGGTAAACATGTGCTGCTTCAAATTGGAGGGAACTGGTGTATATGGTGTATTCGGTTTAATCAGTTAGTAAATAGGAATGATACATTGAGGACTGCTCAAAATGCTGGTTTTGTAGTGGTACATGTCAACTATAGCAAGGAAAATGAGAACAAAGCAGTTCTTGCTTCTTTAGGCTATCCGCAGCGGTTTGGATTTCCGGTATTTGTTGTGCTGGATCGAAAAGGAAATCGGCTGCATACGCAGAATAGTGCGTATCTGGAGAGTGGCAAGGGTCATGATCCCAAAAAGGTACTGGAGTTCTTTACCAACTGGTCGCCAGCTGCCCTTGATCCTAAATCGTATTTAAAAAACTAATTATCTGAAAAAAGCGTTGTTTATTCATCTTACAGAGATTTTAATCGCTTTTTAACATATTATCCTATAGCATTTTCTTTCGTTTATGAAATATTTTCCATTGAAGCAATTTGCATTGCTGATTGCTGTTACATTTACTCTTAGCTTGAATGTTCAGTCGCAGGTAAAAAAATCACCTGATTCTTTAGTCCGGATTTACAGGGAGACTCCAGTAAAGATCAATGCCCTGATACATACCAAACTGGATGTCCGCTTTGATTATGCAAAGTGTTATTTGTACGGAAAGGCATGGCTAACCTTGAAACCCTATTTTTATTCCACAGATTCTTTGCGCCTTGATGCAAAAGGCATGGATATAAAACAAGTTTCAATGGTGGAAGGCAATGTGCTGAAGCCGTTGAAATACACCTATGATAGCCTGCAGTTGAATATTAAACTGGGCCGTATATATAGCAGAACGGAAAAGTATACGCTGTTTATTGACTATGTCTCCAAGCCCAATGATCTGAAGACTATAGGAAGTTCAGCGATCACGGATGCGAAAGGCTTGTATTTTATCAATCCGGCGAACGAAGATAAAGATAAACCAGTGCAGATCTGGACACAGGGGGAAACGGAAGCTTCTTCGGTTTGGTTTCCAACAATAGATCATTCCAATCAGAAAACAACGTCTGAAATAGCTATGACCGTGCTTTCTAAATATGAAACGCTGTCGAATGGAAAGTTAGTTTCCCGGAAAATGAATGTAGATGGAACACGTACAGATACATGGAAGATGGATTTGCCTCATTCGCCATACTTGTTTATGATGGCTGTAGGTGATTTTAAAATATTCAAAGATAAATGGAGAGATAAAGAGGTTAATTATTACCTGGAACCGGCTTTTGCTCCTTATGCCAAACAGATATTTGGACATACGCCTGAGATGATGGAGTTTTTCTCTAAAAAGTTGGGTGTTGATTTTCCATGGAATAAGTATTCGCAGATTGTGGTGCGTGATTTTGTAAGTGGGGCAATGGAAAATACAACGGCAACTTTGCATGGAGAGTTTGTGCAGGCTACTGACAGAGAGCTGCTGGATGAGAATAAAGGAGAGGATGTGATTTCCCATGAGCTGTTTCATCAGTGGTTTGGTGATTATGTGACTACGGAAAGCTGGAGTAACCTGACCGTCAATGAGTCGTTTGCTAATTTTAGTGAGGTACTATGGCGGGAATATAAATATGGTAAGGATGAAGGGGATGCTGGGAACTATAAGGATATGCAGGAATATTTGGGTTCGCCTAAAGATGCTTCTAAAGATCTTGTTCGCTTTCATTATGCCGATAAGGAAGATATGTTTGACCTGGTAAGCTACCAGAAGGGCGGCCGGGTGTTGTATATGCTGCGCAATTACTTAGGTGAAGAGGCTTTTTTTAAGGGTCTTAACACCTATCTGAAGCAAAATGCTTTTAAAAATGGTGAAGCTCATCAACTGCGACTTGCTTTGGAAGAAGCTAGTGGAAAGGATTTAAACTGGTTCTTTAATCAATGGTATTTTGGAAGTGGTCATCCGGAATTGAACATCAGCTATCAATGGGATGAGGTTAGCAAAACGCAAAAGGTGTTTTTAACACAACTTCAGGATGGTGCGGCATTTATTTTGCCTATGGCAGTGGATGTTTATGCAGGCGGGAAAAAAGTACGCCATGATTTCCTGATGAAGGACAAAATGGATACCCTAAGTTTTGGTGTTGATGTCCGTCCGGATCTGGTTAATGTGGATGCCGATAAAGTGCTATTGGCAAAAAAAGAGGACCATAAGGTTTTATCAGACTATGTATTTCAATACGCTCATGCGCCTTTGTATGTAGACCGGTTGGAAGCAATTGATAGCTGCAGTGCCAATCAGACTAAAAACGAGGATGCACGTAAAGTGATGCTTACTGCATTAAAAGACCCTTATTATGGATTGCGCATTTTGGCAATCAATACAATTGATCTGACTGATTCCCTTGTCCGGGTGGCAGCATTACCTGTTTTAAAAACGCTGTCTGTTTCTGATCCAAGAACATTAGTACGGGCAGCTGCCTTACAAAGTCTTGCCTCTATGCGGGATGTGACCAACAGGCCCTTATTTGATTCGGCATTGAAAAGTGAATCGTACTCGGTTCAGGGAGCTGCATTGGCTGGAGTGATCATGCTTGATCCGAAAGAAGCATTTGCTATAGCAAAAACCTTACAAAAAGATAGTAAAGGTGATTTGACCAAAGCTATTCTTGCTGCCTATACATACGGTGGAACTGAGAAAGAGCTTCCTTTTTTTAATGATTCTTATGAAAAAGCAGGATTGCAGGATAAGGTAGAAATGATTAGTCCTTATTTGAGTATCCTGGCAAGGATTGATAATAGTGAGGAAGTAAATAAACGTGTTGCCGATTTTAAAGAAGTAGGGATAAAAAATAAGAAGTATGATATCGATAAATATGTTTTAAATCTATTTAAATCATTCAAGGAGATTAAGACGGAAATGGTCAAACAGGCAAGTCCGGAAGTAAAGGTTGAATTGCAAAAACAGCTTGCTGCATTGACTCAGGCAATGGCTGAACTTAAAGGATCATAAAGGTGTATATTTGGCCATGAGTACTTCATTATTTCGACCGTTTGAACGGTTTGATTTTAGCGAAAAGGTTTGTTTTATGACTGGTTTGGAAGCAGACCGACAGATGCAACTGTTTCCCGAATGGATGGTCAATAAATTTAATCTGAAAGATCAAGCTTTAAAAATGCTGGATGAGCATATATTGACTTATCCAGACATTAAGATTCCAGTTTCTGAGTTCGCTTATCAGGAGATAGAAAAATTAGAGCAAGAGGTTAGTGTGGCTCTGAATACAGGTTATGAGGCCGTTAAGGCATTAGATGACCTTCGCTTATTTCAATGGATTGCCAAGCAGGTTTATGGCATGATCCACTTTGAGGTACGAGCGGGAATCAGGCAGCAAAGATCTACTGGTGAGGCTTTGAATTTTTCGCAGAGTTTAATGCAGAAATTCGGTAATCTGCACCTCATGTTGCAATCGCTCCTGAATCCGATGGAATTTGAGGGCGTTCTTCCATGGAAGATTTTGGTATTTCCAGTAGATAACCCTCCTGAAACTTTCAGCTACAGGGACGAGATTAATACCCTGGTTTTTTCATTAAAAATGAAGGACTTTGGTCTGATTGCCTGTTTACAGGATAATGGTGAAAATGCAATTTATCATGATGCTGTGCTGCATATGGTTTCTGATCATACTTTACAGCCGATCCAGTTTGAAGAGATTTGTGCCCGTTTCTTTTATTCCGCTTATATATTTAATCGTTTGCCTGAATATTCCATATTGTCTACGGGTGAAATGTATTATATTGATGGTATGCCCCTGCGGATTAGCAGCAGGCCGTTATTTGATAACTGGCAGGTGAAGACATACGGACAAGTACTTGAAAACTTCTGGAAACCCTGGGGTTTTGTGCTCTTTGAAATTATCAAAGATCCAGAGAATCCTTTAAGCTTTATTTTAGATGAACAGGGGAAATTTATCAAAAGTCCTTCGGTTCCGTTAAGATTGGAGTAATTTGTTTGTTGATCAGTGACCAACCATTCTTTGGATTTCAGAGAAAAAGTGACTTAGTACTCCGGGATTAAAGAGGATCGTGATAATCAGTCCGGAAAGTGCGCCGTAGAAATGGGCATCGTGATTAATGCCACTGGATTGTTTGGATGCATAAGCGCTATAAAGCAGGTACAGGACACCAAATATAACGGCAGGGATTCCGATAGGAATGAACATGATGTAAAATTTGGTACTGGGATCAAAGAGGATATAGCTGAAAATGATGCCAGATATAGCTCCTGAGGCGCCAAGACTGTTGTATCTGAAGTCATCTTTATGGCGCATAATGGTGCTGAGGTCGCTTAGTATCAGGCTAACAATATATAAAACAGCGAATTGCATGCTTCCAATAATACCTTCAAGGGTAAAGGCAAAGAAATAGAAAGAAAACATATTGAAAAATAGGTGTCCCCAATCGGCATGTATAAATCCACTGGTGATGATAGAATAGACTCTACTTCCCCTTGTAACACTATAAGGATGAAGCATCAATTTTCCATACATCTCTGGATTGGAGAAAGTATAGATACTTGTTATAATCGTTAATATAAAAATGAGGGCAGCAACGGGTGCCTGACTAAAGATCGCTTGAATCATGCCCGTAATGTACAAAATATTTACTTTTGTTTTAAAATCAGAATCAATGGAAATTTTTAAATCATATTCATTTACAGCACTTGAGCGTTTTTTGAAATATGTAAAAATCGATACACAGTCAGATCCGAATTCTTTAACACAGCCTTCAACAGACAAGCAAAAGAATTTAGGTGAAATATTAGTAGAAGAACTTCTGGAAATTGGTATAACAGATGCAGAATTGGATGAGTTTGGGTATGTATATGCCACTGTTCCTGCTACGACAGCAAAAGAAGTTCCGGTAATTTGTTTCTGCTCGCACATGGATACTTCTCCAGATTGCAGTGGGCTGAATGTTGTTCCTGTCATTCATCAAAATTATCAGGGACAGGATTTGGTATTACCTCTGGACCCTAATCAGGTTATGAGGAAGGTTGATCATCCTGACCTGGAGTTTCAGATTGGCAATGATATTGTAACGGCAAGTGGAAATACGTTATTAGGGGCCGATAATAAAGCCGGGTTAGCAGAAATAATGGATGCTGCTGCTTTTTTAATTGCTCATCCTGAATTGAAACATGGAAAGATCCGGATTCTATTTACACCTGATGAAGAAATTGGTCGTGGTGTAGATAAGGTTGATATTAAGAAATTAGGAGCCGATTATGGGTATACTGTAGATGGCGAGTCATGTGGTTCTATTGAGAATGAAACGTTTTCAGCAGATTATGCCAGGATAACTATTTCGGGAGTGAGTTCTCATCCTGGTTTTGCAAAGGGAAATATGGAAAGTGCGATAAAAATTGCTGCCGAAATTGTTTCTTTCTTGCCTAAAGACAGGCTTTCGCCGGAAAGTACAGAAGGAATGGAAGGGTTTATTCATCCGGTAGCGATGCAGGGATCGGTGGAAGAGGCTTCAATTGAGTTTATATTGCGTGATTTTGATGATGCTGAGCTTAAAAACCACGAAGACATTTTAAAAGCGATTGCAGATGATGTTATGGAAGGTTATCCTTCGTCTTCGTATAAATTAGAAGTGAAAGAGCAGTATCGGAATATGAAAGTGGTGCTGGATAAACATCCGGAACTTATTGAATATGCGAAGATTGCGGTAGAGCGGACGGGTGTGAATCCGAAACTTCAGAGTATCCGTGGAGGCACAGACGGTTCTCGTTTATCATTTATCGGCTTGCCTTGTCCAAATATTTTTGCTGGCGAACATGCCTTTCATGGAAAGCAGGAATGGGTGTCGGTACAGGACATGCAAAAGGCGGTTGAAACCATTGTGCAGATTGCCTTGGTTTGGGAAGAAAAAAATTAATTTTCTTTTTAAACCTCCTTGTATTTATGAAGTCTTAGAAGGTAGCAAATGGTAATTACTCAATAAGATTTCATGAAACATTTTTTCCTTTTATTTTTTACTTGTCTCTGTACGACATTTTTACATGCGCAAGGGGGCCGGGTAGTTAGCGGTATAGTGCTTGATTCGACAAAAGTGAGCGTAATTGCCGCCTCTATTAAACTGACATCTCCCAAGGATACACTGTTTACCCGGAGCGATGTTGACGGTAAGTATTCTTTCAGGAATGTTAAATCGAGCCAGTTTGTTTTAAGTGTTACTAGCTTAGGATATAAGAGTTTTAGTCAACATTTTCAGTTTCCTGAGACAACAACACCGCTTAAGCTTTCTACTATAGTTTTAAAAGTGGAGAGTAATGTGTTGAATACGGTGAACATTTCAGGTGTAACTCCAATTACGGTAAAAGAAGATACGATTGAATACAGTGCTAAAGACTTTCCTGTGCGGGAAAATTCGGTTGTAGAAGATGTATTGAAGAAGCTGCCTGGAATTGAAGTAGATAAAGATGGAAATGTGACTACCCAGGGTAAAAGTGTAACGCGGGTTAGGGTTAACGGTAAAGATTTTTTTGATGGTGATTTAAAAACTGCCACACAGAATCTTCCGGCAGACATTATTGAGAATATTCAGATCATTGACGACTATGGAGATCAGGCTAATGCCAGCGGTATCAGGGATGGTGATCCAGATAAAATATTAAATATCACGATAAGTCCCAGCAAGAATAAAGGGATGATTGCTAATGGTGTTGCCGGTGGAGGTAATGATAACCGTTATATTGTATCGGGTATGGGAAGGTTCATGAATAATGATGAACAACTTTCCATGATGCTCAATTTAAATAATACAAATGCCAATCTGTTTGATTTTGCCGGTGGTGGAAATCAAAGAGGCGGAAGATATCGTGGTAGTGGTGGTGGCAGAGATGGAAATACGGGTGGGATTACCAACGCACAAGCCGGTGGGTTCGACTATAGAAAAGATGTTTCGAAAAAGATTACGTTGTTTGGTAGTTACAGGGTATCGTCATCTGATAATAACGCTATAACAGATCGGTATACAGAAACTACGACTGGTGGTCAAGCGATTACGACTACACAAAAAAGCAATACGAATAGTGATAACCTGAATCAAGGGATTAATCTTAATATGGAATATAAGATTGACTCCTTAAATTATTTAAAAGTAGCGCCATCTATAAATCTGAGTACAAATAAGAACGATGGTGTCAGCTTTAAGCAAATACAGGAGCTGGTAAGACAGGACCAGAATACGGTATCGAGTAACGATGCAAGCTCTCCGGCTTATGGAGCTGACATCCTTTATAATAAGCGTTTCCGCAAACAGGGAAGGAATCTTTCATTAAGCTATTCATTTAATAAGTCCTACAATAAAAACGATCAGGATATCAGTGATGAGTTTAATTTTTATGATACAGGAGGAATTATAGTTGCGGATGCTGATTCTAGCTCCAGGCGGTTGATTAATACGGATAATGAACGCTTAAGTAATCAATTGAATGTTACTTATAGTGAGCCTTTAGGGGTTTATTCCCGATTGGATTTCTCTTATAGATACAGCCGTACAGAAAATGATAATAGCAAGATTACTGATTTGGCGGATGTTAATGGTGCGTATTTCCGATCAGATTCGTTAAGTAATATTTTCAATTATTCATTTACTACGAATCGGTTTGGCTTAAGCTATCGGTATGACCGGAATAAGTTGTATAATTTCTCTATTGGTATGGCTGCTCAGCCTACTACATTAAAGGGTTATTCGGAAACTAATCATGTAAGTGCGGGGAAAACAGGATTTAACGTGTTTCCTACTGTACGATTCTCTTATAATTTTGCCAGGACGGTATCTTTAAAGATTAACTATTCAGGAGAGAGCAGTGAGCCCAGTTTTGAGCAGATTCAGCCAGTGGTTGACTTAAGTAATCCTCAAAGCCCGGTAATTGGAAATCCTAATCTGAAGTCAGCACTGAACCAGAATATTAATATTGAGTACAATAATACGGATGCACAAACAGGAGCTTACTTTAGTGCAGGAGCAAGGGGAAACATCACCAGCGATCGGATTATTAATAATACGGTTAGAATCAGGGAGCCTATCATTAACGGAACGGATACGACTTATAATTTAATTCAGGAAAGACGCTTTTTAAATGAAGATGGTTATTATGCTTCCAATGTATATTATAGATGGTCTAAGCCGTTTATGGATACGAAATACAGGCTTCAGATAGGAGGAACCGTGAATTATACCAATGATGTCTCTTATGTGGATAACGAAAAAAACATTGGTAAGAACTGGACCTTTTCTCAGAATGCCAGGTTGCAGATTAACCCTAATGAAAATATTGATATTACGCCAGGAGCTTCTTACCGTTATGGATTTGTAAATTATTCCCTTCCGAATAGTATTGATTCCAAGAACTCTACGCTCTCTTTGGATTTGAATGCAAAAATTTATGTTTTTAGTACCTGGATTCTTGGTCTGGACGGAAGCAAGAGTATTAATTCGGGATTTAGAGATGTCAATGCTAATCCTTTAGTGATTAACAGCTACCTGGAAAAGCAGTTATTTAACAGAAAGGGACGGCTGAGATTACAGGGCTATGATTTATTGAATCAAGCGGCTACTGTTAGCTCTACACAGGGTGATAATGGTTATTCGGTGAGTAATACAAACCGATTGACCCGTTATTTCATGTTAACCTTCGCTTATCGCTTCAATAAATTTGCAGGAAGAACACAAAACAACCGCGGTGATATGCCTCCCGGGGGTGGTGAAAGAAGAGAAGGTGGATTTAATCATGGTGGTGGAGGTGGTGGTGGTCCACAAGGAAGAGATCAATAAGAGGTCTTTCCCAAGACTGGTTTGGGCTCAGGAAAATAGTCCAAACCATCTCCAAACTTATAAAATGAATTAATAGTTACCGGAAGTTTCCCCATTGCTGGCATTTGTCCTGTTAGAATCTTAACTACAGAACGTTGTGCCTCATCATTATTTTGGTACGTTACAAGGACACTTTTGCTATTTTCTATACCTGGTATACCTGCAATAGTATAAGGATTTGCAAAGACACAGGTAATGGTGTTTAATTGAGCAAGTTCTGCTATGAATATTTTAAGTGGAGTGTTGTAATCCAGGGAGCTTTGTGGCCTTTTGCGGTAATCATGGATAGCCATAATAACCTGATCGTACTTTTTAACCTCCTTAAGCATTGCGTTCATATCTGTGGCAGAACCAATTTTAGACATCAGGAAGAGCATGGAATTAGGAATCTTTAATTTAAGATCCTTTTGGAAATTGGTAAGTTCAGTTACTCCCAGACTAATGATTGCAGTCCGTTTTTTAGGGTCGAGTGCTTTTAAAAGACTATCACTATGCAAAACAGTAATGGAAGCATCTGTAAGATGTTGATTCAAACTTAGGGCCTCAGCAAGATTTAAGTCTCTCAGGAGGTTGGTTGTATCTATTGGGTGATAGTTATTGAGACCGGCCCAATATTTTGCCTCTAAGATCTTCTTAACACTTTGGTTGATTCTTTCGCGAGTGATCCTACCTGTTTTAATAGCCTTCTTTACTAGTTTGATGGCACGTTTTGTATTTTCAGACAATTCAATAATATCGTTTCCTGCAATTACTGCCCTTACATCAGCTTCTCCGTCAGGGAAAAACTTGACTACACCTTTCATTTCCATGGCATCAGTAATCGCTAATCCTTTAAAGCCTAGTTCCCCTTTAAGTAAGCTGGTAACTATTGGTTGCGAAAGTGTAGAGGGTAAATTTTTAGTAGGATCGAGTGCAGGGATATTCATATGTGCGATCATAACACCCGAAGCGCCTTGCTTGATAAGCTCCCGAAATGGATATAATTCCAGAGAATCAAGCCTTTCCTTTGTGAAATTCAATACGGGTAAAGCTTGATGGGAATCCACATTAGTGTCTCCATGACCTGGAAAATGTTTAATGCTCACTAATATGCCTTGATCTTGTAACCCGCGCATATAGGCTAGTCCTTTTGCTGTAACGTTGTACTTGTTATCACCAAATGAACGGTATCCAATTACAGGGTTGTCTGGATTATTGTTGATGTCTACTACTGGTGCAAAGTTTAAATGCATCCCTAGCATTTTAAATTCTTTTCCAATTTCCTTTCCCATTTGATAGATCAGGTCATTGTTCTGAATGGCGCCAAGTGTCATTTGATAGGGATATTGTATTGTGCTATCTAGTCTCATTGATATTCCCCACTCTGCATCCATCGCAACAAGCAATGGGACAAGTGATACCGATTGGTAAGAATTCGTTAATACAGCCTGCCGTATAGGGCCTCCCTGGAAAAAGACCAGTCCCCCTACTCTTGAATTGTGAATCAAAGTTTGTATAGAGTCTTCGTAAGCTTTTCCTTTATCAGTATGTGCCCTGATAAAAAACATTTGAGCTATTTTTTCTTTCTTATTTAATTTCTTAAAAACGGAATCTACCCATCTGTCTTTGCCTGACATGGGTTCATAGAAGGGGTTTCTGGTTTGTGCGGAAAGATGGGTAATAATAGAAAGTAAGAGTATAAAAAACAACAGGGGCCGGGTGGCTCTCATAATCAAAAGTATAAATAGAAAATGTTTGATACAAAATTAATAATCCTGCTTTGGTTTTCGGTCAATTGAGTGTATAAAAGAATAAAATGACAGATTATCAGTCTGTTAGAGATACCTAACAGACTGATAATAGAACTACATACCAGTATTTGTGCTATCAGTAGTTGGCGCTGGGGTAGTTGTAGAACTATCAGTCATTGTGCTGTCAGTCATTGTTCCAGTTGAAGTGGAATCTATCATTGAACTGTCCGTGCTGGATTGAGATTCTCTGCTTGCAGAGCATGATGCCAGACCTAGTCCGGCCGTAAGCATTAACATGATGATTTTAGTTTTCATAGCTGTTTTTCAAGTGTTTGTGACCTGTTAATTGTTCAACTTGTAACAAAGAAAGTAGTTATAGGTTTCCGAAATAGCAATTAAATCGAATTTTAAACCGATAACATGTAATAAAGTTGTCATCAATTTTGAAATCCTCAAATGACGTACGTTTGCATAGGTATATTTTTAATATTTCAATAAATAAAGCTATTTATTGTGAAAATATCATAAAAAGTAAAATATATTTTAAATATATTCAATAATATGTTACTTTTGATGTGAAAATAAAAACAGCGTTATGAAAAAGATTTTTTACTTAGCCTTTTTAGTTCTGGCTTTATCAACAAAGGGATTTGCTGATGATAAAAACGAAAGTAAGGAAGCAAACGTTTCTTATTTTGCAGAAAATAACTTCCTTAATAAATATCAGGCAGCTAAAGATGTAAAATGGAGAGTTACAAATAACTTCCAGAAGGCAGTCTTTACATTAGACGGTCAAAAACTATCTGCATTTTTTGACAGCAATGGTGAGTATATCGCAACTACACAATATGTAGCTGCTGATAAGATTCCTGCAGTTGGTCAACGCAGACTAACAAAGCTTTATAATGATTATAAGGTGAATGAAGTTGTACGTTACGACTTTGATGGCGAAGCGGCTTCACCTTTACAAATGCTTACTGGCAAAAGATTCTATAATACAATCTATTTTGCTAACATTAAGAAAGGCAATGCAAATGTATTAGTTAAGATTACTCCAGATGGAGATGTTTCTTTCCTGAAGTATTTATAAGAAATTCTTAAACATATTTAGAAAACCGGCTAAGTCCGGTTTTTTTTGTTTCATTTTTTTAACAAACAGCAATCCTCTCTTTATTTAATTTATAATTGCATCAAAGTGTTTGTCATGAATATTGAAGCATTATACATTCTCTATACGAAGAACCGGACAGTTAGTACGGATACGAGAAATATTACACCAGGAAGTCTGTTTTTTTCACTTAAGGGTGATAATTTTAATGGAAACGAGTATGCGGCCAAGGCATTAGAAGCTGGGGCATCGTATGCAATAATTGATGATGGCCTGTATTATAAAAATAACCGGTATATATTAGTTCAGGATACGTTAAAGACGCTTCAGGAACTGGCCACGTATCACCGTGCTCAACTAACTATTCCAATTATAGGTATCACCGGAACAAATGGCAAAACAACGACTAAAGAGTTGCTGAATGCCGTGCTATCCCAACATTATAAAACATACTGCACCATTGGTAATTTGAATAATCATATTGGTGTGCCTTTGACGCTGTTATCTATTAAGCCTGATGTGGAAATAGCCATTGTAGAAATGGGGGCCAATCATAAGAAGGAAATAAAAGGCCTTTGTGCCATTGCCCAACCTACACATGGTATAATTACAAATGTAGGGAAGGCCCATTTGGATGGATTTGGTGGATTTGAAGGAGTTAAAGAGGCAAAGGGGGAATTATATGATTTTATTAAATCAAATAAGGGTGTGATTTTTGTTGACGGTAATAATTCGCTATTAAAGGAGATGTATCTTTGCCGGGGAATTGATCAGGCAGTACGATATGGGCAGAATGAGGATAATGAAGTTTCGGGTTTTATTCTCTCAAATGACCCTTTACTCACTATAGAGTGGGTATCTGCTAAGGAGAGACGTCAGCTAAAAACTAATCTCACAGGGAGTTATAATTTGGAGAATATTTTAGCTGCAGTTGCTATTGGCCTTTATTTTAGTGTGTCAGCAGATGAAATTGATTTGGGGATATCCTCTTATACTCCAGGAAATAATCGTTCGCAAATTATTAAAACAGCTATAAATACACTGATCTGCGATTATTACAATGCTAATCCAAGCAGCATGAGGGTAGCAATAGACAATCTCAACCTGGTTCATGCCAGTAAAAAGGTGCTTATTTTAGGAGATATGTTTGAATTAGGTGCTAATTCTCTGGAAGAGCATCAGCAAGTTGTAAATCATGCATTAAGTATACCAGTTGACCGTCGGATATTCATAGGCAAGGAGTTTGATGCTTTGAAAACGGATATTCAGGCTGAGTTTTATACAGATATTGACAGTGCGATGAGTGGACTATCAGATAATCCTATCAAGGAGGCCATGATACTTATCAAAGGATCCAGGGGAATGAAAATGGAAAAGTTGGTACCGCTATTATAAATGAAGGCTGTATCTGAATTTGAAATTCTGATACAGCCCCTTATCTTATTTCCCGAAAGGCATTTTCGGCATGCCTTTCATCATTTTAGTCATAGCTGCAGGATTACTAAACTGCTTCATGACTTTTCGCATATCATCGAATTGTTTAATCAGCTTATTCACCTCCTGAAGGTTTGTTCCTGATCCTTTTGCAATACGACCACGTCGACTCTGATTTATAGCATCAGGATTCTCGCGTTCATAAGGGGTCATAGAATGGATGATGGCTTCTATCGGCTTAAATGCATTGTCGTCAATATCCATGTCTTTAACCGCTTTACCAACCCCCGGAATCATTCCCATAAGGTCTTTCATGTTACCCATCTTTTTGATTTGCTGGATCTGTCCGATAAAGTCGTTAAAGTCAAATTTATTCTTGCGTATTTTTTTCTGTAATTCAGCAGACTCCTTTTCGTCAAACTGCATCTGAGCACGTTCAACCAGGGATACCACGTCACCCATTCCGAGTATTCTGGAGGCCATTCTTTCTGGATAAAATACATCCAGTGCTTCCATTTTTTCGCCAGTACCAATAAACTTAATCGGTTTATTGACCACAGACTTTATAGAAAGGGCAGCTCCACCCCGGGTATCACCATCTAGCTTGGTTAAAACGACACCAGTAAAGTCCAGGCGATCATTGAATGCTTTAGCGGTATTCACAGCATCCTGTCCGGTCATTGCATCTACAACGAAGAGAATCTCATGAGGTTTGGTACTACTTTTAACAGCAGCAATTTCATTCATCATGGCCTCATCTATAGCAAGACGACCTGCAGTATCCAGAATGACAACAGTATTCCCATTTCGCTTCGCTTCGGCTATCCCTTCCAGAGCAATAGCAACTGGATCTTTTGATTCAAGGTTAGCATAAACTGGGATTCCGATTTGTTCTCCAAGAACCTGAAGCTGTGTAATAGCAGCAGGACGATAAACGTCTCCAGCCACTAACAAAGGTTTTTTCCCTTTTTGTGTCTTTAGATAGTTAGCCAGCTTACCTGAAAATGTGGTTTTACCAGCACCATTTAATCCCGCAATCAGTATGATTGTAGGATTAGCGGTTAAATTCAATTCTATTGCAGTGCCACCCATTAATCCTGCAAGCTCATCATTCATGATCTTGGTAAGAAGCTGTCCGGGCGATACAGCCGTTAAAACGTTTTGACCTAAGGCTTTTACTTTAACGTCATCTGTAAAAGTTTTGGCTGTTTTATAGTTTACGTCGGCATCAAGAAGGGCTTTTCGAATCTCCTTCATGGTTTCCGCCACGTTAATTTCCGTAATCGAACCTTGACCTTTAAGTACTTTAAAGGCTCTGTCTAGTTTATCCTGTAAATTTTCAAACATGTTAATAATCCGCTTTTAAACAGCTGTTGCAAAGTTAAGTAATATTTTTAAATGAAAGTTAGGTGGTGTTAGTATGGGAACTTATAAAGAATTCCCAATGAGATCGATTGACTTGCCTGGATTTTACGACTGGCATCATCATCATACAATACTACTCCTGCTACAGTGACATTGATTAACCTATTTACTTTAGCAATCATGGTAAGGTCAAGACGTTGGTCAATACTCCGGAGTTTTTCGTAGTTGGCAAACATCGTATACACACTTTTAACTACTAAATTAGGCATCACTTCTTTTTCAAAGTTACTCACCAGCTGAAAGGCAAGCTCGTTTCTGACTACTTTACCAGTATCTACACCATAATTCTTAGCTATATTTTTATAAATATTCTTGTCCAAAACAAAGGTCTGACGGGCAGTTCCAGTACCGATACGTAAGGAATAATAACGACTTGGTCTAAACTCCAAACCCAACGATTCCGTTAAGTAACCTGGCGACATAAAACGGGAAATAGTTGTAGCCTTTTCTCTCTTGACATCATCTTCAGTTATCGTTGAGTAGGCGAATCCTCTGTCAAATTGAGATTCAAAGTTAACAGACCCAAAGAAATTCCAGCTTTTTGATAATTTTAAGGCCACTTTGTTATCCCAATACAAGCGGTCATTTGTTTTCCGTTGCAACTGGCCTTTATTTTTTATCTTACCATATTGCAAAATAACTTCCGAAACATAACTTTTATCGCCTTTAGTATAGTCTGTTTTATAATTGAAGGACGTTCCTACAGCGAGTGAAGTAATGCCCCCACCACTCCAATTATCACTAAAAGAAGCCTGATTCATGTTGATTCCAAAAGATACCCAATTCCGCCAGTAGTTCACCTTCAGGTTAAGTTCTGATTGGGGAATTTGTATTGGTTGAAGCTGCAGAAACGGTCGCCTAACAGGAAGACTTTTTTTTTGAGGATATTGTCTTAATTTGCTTAACTCAGTTGTGTCCGATTTACTATCCTGAGAATATGCATGTAAAGAACAGGCCAAGCACAGCAGAAAGATTAGTCTTTTCACCATATTAGGGCAAATTAAAGAAAAAAAGAAATAGCAAAGCCATCTATTTAAAAAAACTACCATTACAAAAACTTAAACCAAGAGAAAATTTTACGCTTTTCAAGATAGGAGATATCATGATCCATAGAAAATGCCTCCCTTTCAAATACAATATTTGCATACGCTTTGTGATGATTGCGATAGCGCACAAGATTAATCAAATAATGCAAAATATAAAATAAATAGAAAAATAAGACCAGCAATTCAATCTGTTGATAGATGTGGATCCTTTCGTGATTAATTAAATACGGATCCTTTTTGTAAGAGTCATACTTTACCAGTATAAAGGGGAACAAAGCCATTCCTGAAGCCGGTAAAAAGGATATTTTTCTTATAGGAAACTGCATTTATTTATACTCTGGAATAAGTGGCGGTAACCGGTTGAGTGTAGGATTTGATTGATACCGCCGAAATGATTCTTTAATAAAGCTGATTAATTGATACTCGTCAGCTCTCAGAATGAAGTTGTATGAAGGACGATATTGCTGCATGAAATCCAATAGCCTATCATCTGTTAATCCGGTCACTCTATTTATTAGCGTAGCAGTATACCTGTAATTGATGATATTATCCTTGTAATCCCGTTCTATGATTTCCTGAAGATAACGGGCATTTTTCCCTTCCCTGCTTAATAGACTAAAAATGGCATCTATACCCAATCCTGCACCCCCAGGTCTGTTTTCTGTTCCCATCTGTAGAATATCTTGTGGATCACCTTTAAAATAAATGTCCTTGTATTCATTTTTAGTGCGATTTAAACGCTTATCCGGACTGAGCAGAGTGTCATTTATCGTGACTTCCTGCAGCTGAATGCTATTTCGTTTCAAATAGAACAGTACAGCATTGGCCTTTGGAATAACCAGTGTATCGACATTATAACCATGAACAGCTGCCACAAGCGTGTCACCTAATAGGGCCTTAGTGGTAAATTCACCTTTCGTATTATTATAGAACCCAGTATGGGTACGCATATTATACAGATAGACACGGGTAATCCTGAGCTTAGAATCTCTATCAAATACGATTCCTTGCACTGTTTTTTCTTGCGCAAAGGCAGTGCAGGTTACATGAAGTAATAAAAGTAAGAATATTAGACTTTTCACCGATGGTAAATCTACCCAGAATGATATAAAAGGCCTAAAGTTTAACAACTCTTAACCTATTTTGAAACAACTAAAAGCTGTCCTGGTTTAAGATCATTTCCTCCCAACGAATTAACTAGTTTAATCTCGTCTACCGATAACCCTACTTTTCTGCTTATTGCATATAAAGTGTCACCCGGAACTACCTGATAAATTTTCAATGCGACAGCTGGTTTAACGATTTCTGCAGGGGTTTCCGCAGGTTTCTCCGCAATCTGAGCCATTACCTTCTCTTCTCTTTGAACCTTATCGTATATAGACTCGCTCCTATCGTAGCGGTCAAGTCCATACCTTTCTATCAGGTCAATTAATAATTCGGGGTACCGGGGGTTAGTCGCATATCCAGCTTTCTTAAGTCCCTTTGCCCAGCCTTTATAATCGTCCCTTTGCAAATCGTACAAAAAAGAATAGTGGCTACGCTTTAAAAACTCACTGTGGTCTTTATACGATTCCTCTGCCGAATTATAATAGCGGAAACACTCACCAGCAGTGTCATCATCTTTTAAGATCGTCTTACCTGTCCATCCAGCATGGCACTTAATGCCAAAATGATTATTTGCTTCGCGTGCTAAGGGACTATTGCCACTTGCAGACTCCAGCATCCCTTGTGCAAGTGTGATACTCGCCGGAATGCCATTTTTAATCATTTCTTCAATGGCAATATCTTTAAACCGTTCTACATAACCGTTGGTGGAATACACTTTCACAATTTTATCTTCAACAAGAACACCGTCATGTTTGGGGAACTTTATTTTATCAGGCTTATTGGTAATAATTTTTTCCGGCTTTTTAAAGGTACGATGAGTACCAACAAGTTGTTTTTTGCTGCTACAAGAAGCCAGCATTGTGGCCATCAATGCAATCAGAAGATATTTTTTCATTCAGAATATTACAAATGTAAGCTCTGGCCAATATTAAGCATACTGCTTGTTAAGCCATTTTTGTTTTTTATTTCTTTTACAGTAGTTCTGAAACGCTCGGCAATCCGTATTAGTGTATCCCCTCTTCTTACATTGTAAGTACTAGTTTCTTCTGATTCGGCAGGCGTTGAAACATTGCTTTGCAAGATACTCGAAGAAGGGGTATCCAGCTCGTTAAGTTTATATTTTTTAATGATGGCAGTTACCTGACTCGCCCAGGTACGGCTGTGCGCATATCCGCCACGTTGAATGCCCATTGCCCAGCCTCTGTAATCATCAGATGCATATCGGGTAAATAAGCCTGTAAATTGATTCTTTAAAAACGATACGAAGTCAACGTAACAGTCGTCTACGTTGTCATACCCTTTATATGCAGATTTTATTGGTTTAGGTCCACTTTTTCCTTTCAGTCCAAAATGGTTATTAAGGTATTTTGCTATTCTGCTGGTTCCACTTGCCGATTCATGAATAGCGATGCCCAGAATAATACTGGCTGGAATACCATGCTGATTCATTGTAGTAACAGCTACTTTTTTATACGTTTCAATATAGTTTTCTGCTGGAGTTTGAGCTACGGCTGTCCCTGAAAGAAAAACTATAAGGCTGGCATATATTATTTTTTTTAGCATAGATTACAATTTACGGATTATCAATAAACCATCACGTACAGGAAGAATTAATTTTTCAACGCGATGATCGTTAGTTACTTTGTCATTAAATGTACTGATATTTTGAGTGTCTTTATCTTTTGCTCCCATGGCTATCTTCCCATGCCACAAAACATTATCGACTATAATAAGGCCTCCCTTGGTCACCTTATCAAACACCATATCGTAATAAGTGCCATTATTCTTCTTGTCAGCGTCTATAAACACCAAATCAAAAGAATCAGTTAAAGTAGGAATTACATCAACTGCCTGACCTATATGATACACTATTTTGTTACTTAATTGTGAACTATTGAAATACTCCCTTACTCGTTCTTCAAGTTCTTCATTCACATCAATCGTGTGCAGTAATCCATCTTCCCTTAGTCCTTCAGCCAGACAAAGTGTTGCGTAACCCGTATAAGTTCCTATCTCAAGAATTCGATCCGGATGTTGTATTTTACTCAGAAAACTTAGCACACGACCCTGATAATGCCCTGAAAGCATTCGGGCCATTGGCACCTTTAAATGCGTTTCACGACTTATATATCTGAGCAACTCTGACTCTTCTTCGCAGTGTTGTTCCAGATAGATCTGCACGTCATCAGTTAGCAGTTCCATGGCTGCAAATATAGGTAATTATCTTTTTATGGAAATTATTTCCGGATAAGCCCAAGATTATCAGGCAAATGATACACATAATGCGGCTTTCCTATCTATAGGACCGCTTTTTACGAACCATATAATTTCCAATTAAATCAAGGAATTCTTCACCGTAACGATCAAACTTATACTCGCCGACACCAGTTATCGACAACATTTCGCTTGTTGTGAGTGGTTTTTTATCCGCCATTTCATGCAGCGTTGCGTCACTGAAAATAATATAGGCAGGAACCTTTTCTTCCAGTGAAAACTTGCGTCTTACTTTTTTTAATTGTTCTAATAATTCGTCTTCGTAATTTACTGGTCGAGCATGAGTAGTTAAACTGGTTTTTGCAGGTTTAATTAAAGGTGGAAGTACAATGAGTTCCGCTTTTTTCTTGCCAAATAAGATCTCCTTACCATAGGCAGTACTTTTAAGAGCGAAGTTTTCGTCGTAAGCCATCTCAATAATGCCCAGATTTAGCATTTGCATCAAATAGCGTTGCCAGTCTGACGTGCACAAATCCGAACCAATACCATGCGTTTTCAATTTATCATAACCGGCCTCTCTCAAGTCCGTTCGCAACGAACCCCTTAATACATCGATAACCATCGTTGCTCCTTCTTTTTCTCTCATTCTAGCCATTGCCGAGAGTGCTTTTTGAATGAGTAGTGTGCCGTCGAAGTGTTTCCTGGGATGGCGGCATACATCGCAGTTGCCACAATTCTTCTCTAGGGTCTCCGAAAAATAGCTAAGCAAGATCTTTCTCCTGCAAATATCTGCTTCTGCGTAATGCTGAATGCGCTTTAGCTTCTCCAGGTTAATATCCGCCTGTCCACTTTGAGCAGCAAATCTATTTAGCATCGTGAGGTCCGAATAATTATAATATAGGATAGTTGCTGCCGGAAGGCCATCTCTGCCTGCACGGCCAATCTCCTGGTAGTAGCTCTCCATACTTTTGGGTAGGTTATAATGAATCACCCAGCGGACATTCGACTTGTCTATTCCCATCCCAAAAGCGATAGTAGCACAAACTACCATTAAATCGTCGTTTATGAAGTTCTCCTGAACGCGCTCCCTTTCCCTTGCATTCATCCCCGCATGGTAATAACCCGCGTTGATGCCCTTTATTTTAAGTTCATAAGCTACCTCCTCACAGGTAGTCCTGCTTAAACAATATATAATTCCACACAGACTGTTGTTTTGTTTAATGAAAGTGGTTATCTCTTCCAGTTTCTGCTTGGTTTTAATCCCTATTCGTACATCCAGACTCAGGTTCTTCCTGTCAAATGAGGAAACAAAGATCTTCGGATCCTTTAAATGAAGCTGTTTGATGATATCCTTTCGCGTTACCTTATCTGCAGTTGCCGTAAGCGCAATAAAAGGCAGGTGACTGAATCGTTGCCGCAATAAGCCAATGTGCCTGTATTCCGGTCTGAAATCATGTCCCCACGCGGAGATACAATGCGCCTCATCAATAACAAACATCGAAGGGTTAGTCATCGAAGTGATCGACGAAATATCGGAAATAAGCCGCTCAGGCGATACATATAATAGTGCAATTTCCTTTTTATAACAGGATTCCAGAATTTTTTGCTGTTCCTCAAAGCTTTGTGTGCTATTTAAAAATGCAGCCGCTATGCCATTAGTTTTTAAGGCATCTACCTGATCTTTCATGAGCGAAATCAAAGGGGAGATCACAATACAAACTCCATCCCTCAGCAATGCCGGAATCTGAAAACACACTGATTTTCCTCCGCCTGTAGGCATTAATACCAATACATCGTTTCCAGATATGACTTCATTGATAATTTCTTCCTGCTGTGGACGGAATTCATCGTATCCAAAATACTTTTGTAAAATTTCCTGAGCAGATAAGGACATGGATAAAATTAAGAATAATACGAATCAATGCACAATTTGAAGTATGTTTAAACTTTATGAGCTTAAATACTGTTCGTAATTTTAAAAGATAATTAAATGAGATTTATAATTGAACTATTACTTACCGGCATAGCCGTGTCGGTAGCTGCTTTTCTTGTTCCTGGAGTGCACGTTGATGGATTTTTAAGTGCCATCATTGCAGGTATTCTTATCGCTTTAGCCAATGCCACCATCGGTACGATACTCCGGCTTTTTACTTTTCCTATTAATATTTTAAGTTTGGGTTTGATGTCATTTATCATCACCGTACTGATGGTTTTATTAGTCGACCATTTCATGAAAGGTTTCAATACCACAGGCTTTTTAGCGGCTTTAATCTTCGCTATCGTGCTGTCCATCATTAAAATGGTTTTCGGATCCTTAAGCAGAAATTAAAAAAGCTATCCTGCCAGGGCCTGAATCACACTGGGTGATTGGTCTTTGGCTGCTTTTTTAAGTACTTCAGCATTGTTTTTAGACTTATAAACACCCTTTAGGGCATTTATAGCTGTCGACCGAACATAAGACCGAACATCTTTTAATGCCATGTTTTTTACTTTATTATAAGCAGTAGCCTGTGCTTCGGCAGGAAGTAAACTCAAACTCCGGACAGCCATTCTTCTGATAGCCCATTGTTTGTCATCTAAAGCCTTAATCACAGTGCTAATGGAAAGAGTCTGCGATGGCTGTTTAATCAATCCCTGCAAGGCTTCCATCCTGTCAGCAAATAAAGGAGCATTTGCATATTGAAATGCATACTGTTTAATACTTTTATTCTCTTTTTTACTGCAGAGAATATATTTTTCAGCATCTACGTTAATCAATTCAGGCTCAATCTCCTGGTCGAATGAAAATGTTTGATCCGCTTGATCTACAATTACCTCTTCCCTCCGCACTTTTCCGTTACTATAAATATCAATGGCTAATGGTAACCGATATAAAGGTGCGGTGTTTAATGATTGCGTTTGACTGATACTCACCATCGATTTTTTAGTCAGCGCATCATATTTACTGTTTATAGTCAGTTCGGGGTTGCCAGAGTTTAAAAACCACTGATTAAAAAACCAGTTCAGATCCTTTCCCGTAACCTCTTCAAAAGCCAAACGGAGATCATGAATCTCTGCATTCTGATAAGCATGTTTTTTTAAATACAAATTAAGGCTTTCAAAAAAAGCATCGTCACCAACTGTTTTCCTTAACATATGAAGAATCCGTCCGCCTTTTTGATAGCTTACCACATCAAACATCTGCTCGCGATCGGAGTAATTAAACCGGATCACATCTTTCTCTTTCGCCCTTGTATCGTTTAAATACGAGTTTGCATCCCCCCATCCTTTGTAATCAGCCTCATCCAAGCCATATTCATGTTCTTCCCAGAGGTATTCCCCATAGGTAGCAAACGATTCATTTAAGGGTAAATTTGACCATGATTTCGCTGTAACAAAATCACCAAACCAATGATGGAAAAGCTCATGGGCAATAATATCTTCATGATCTTCATCCAGATGGTACCCTGCAGTCATGTTCATCCCTTCAAAAAAGGTCGTTGCAGTGGTATTTTCCATGGCACCTCCCTGAAAATCACGTACCACAATCTGCGAATATTTATCCCATGGAAATTCAACTCCCAGCTTTTTAGAAAAGAATCCAATCATTTCAGGTGTCTTACCAAAAATTAGCCTGGCATTATCAGCAAATTCTGGTTCCATGTAATAATTGACCTCTTTATCGTTCCATGTGTCTTTAACAATTTTAAAGTCGCCACCTGCAAGCATGGTCAGGTAGGTAGAATGCGCTTGTTCTTGCCGCCAATTGTCTGTATGCGTGCCATCTCCATTGTCAGCAGAGAAATCCAACAAGCCATTGGACAGCGAAACCATATCTTTAGGTAAGGTGATACTGATTTCCTGGGTCATCTTTTCCTGCGGATCATCTATTGTAGGAAACCAACCTGAGTTACTTTGGGTTTCACCCTGAGTCCAGAACTCACGGGGTTTCTTGGCAATCTTGCTATCGCGGTTAATAAAGTAAAACCCTCTGTCGCCTGATGACGCAATATCCTTACCTACTATTAACCTTTCGGGCATAGCCACATAGTCGATCATGATTTTGTATTCCTCATCATGCGTATAGGTTTTATTCAGATCAACTATTAGCAATTTACCGTCGTATGTATATTTTAATGGTTTTTGATCATAATTATCCAGAAGATAGACCTGGTTAATTTTAAACCCTTTTGCATTCAATATAATCTGAGCGGATGGATAGATATAGGGTCTGGCTTCTATCGTGGCCTTCCCGATTACAAAAGCACTATCCCAATCTAGTTTGATGTCAAGCCCTGTATGGATGATATCTGTGACCTGCGTATAAGCGGGTTGGTAAATATGAGCACCCGCTCTGGTTTCATATACCGACAAAGGGTCCATTACCACCTTTTTAGTGCTGGAACAGGTTATCAAAAAAAGCCCTGCCACAAAAAGGCCGAGCAGTTTATAAGGGTCTTTCATAATTACTTTACGGTAAGTAAATGATTTACATGTGTTTCGAACTCTTTAATAAAGTCGGTGTAATACTTACCTGTACCCGGACCGCTAAATCCGGTATGAATTTTATTTACCTTTCCTTTTTTATCAATGATGATAGTGGTAGGGAATGCATTAAAATTCTGAAGAGCTGGTATGCCTTTTAAAACATCTTTATTTGAATATCCGGTTATTAATAGCGGATAAGTGATATCAAAGCGCTTCTGAAGTCGTTCAATACTGTTTTTCGACTTTATAGGATCACTTGTACGCTCAAATGCTAAACCTATTACTTCCACTCCCCTGTCTTTATACTGTTTATAAAAATCGGTCATAAAAGCAGTTTCATCCATACAATTCGGGCACCACGTTCCCAGAAACTGAATAATAACAACCTTGTTTTTATACACAGGATCAGTCAGGGACACTATTTTCCCATCTAAATTAGGAAAGCTGAAAGCCAGGGTAGAAAAGCCGGGTTTAAGCGTAGTTAAGGAATAAGCATCTGGAAGTATAGCTTGATCGTCTTTCGCTGCCGACCAGTTTGTAACCGAAGAAAACCCTGAATACAATTTGCCATCCACGATATTTTTACCATCAATCGTACCTGTGAAAAGCATACAATTAGATCCATCAAAGGCAGAGAGAAAAAGCTTGCCTTGCGAAATAGACCCTTCAAGAAAACGGTAATCGCCAGTAGTGGTCAGAAATGTACCGGTTACTTTAGACTTATGCTGTGTAAATTCTCCTACTGCTAACGTAGTGTCTTTACCGTCTGTGCTGATAAAATTACTGGACCATCTTCCTGTTATTTGTTCAGGCGTTTCAGGATCCTCTTCAAAGAAGCGATATTTTACGTCTCTTTCCGCATTGAATTCCATGCTTACAGACTTATCTGCTAAATGCCTGACCCAATTTCCAGTCAGACCATCTGATGTAAAAGCTGCTCTGAATTCAGAGTCAAACAGTGGGAGTTTAATAATAGCCGAATCAGCAGTTACCGTGATATCGTCTACCTTTAACCGATCATTTGCATTTAATATATAAATGACTTTCTTGCCTGCAGAATCTAATACCTCGAAATTAAAAGGAACCTCTGTGCCTGCTTCATTTTTAATTGTCGCTCTCCAGGTTCCTTGAGATAAGCCATTTTCTGATTTACCACATGCCGTAAAAAGGACAGTTGATGTAATTATAAAGGTATAAAACAGGCGAAAAGTCTTTAAAGGCATAATAACATCGTTAAAAATGAAATATATTAGTTTTCTTGCTCACGTATTTTACGCTCAATTGATGAAGTGGAATAGCCATCTAAAAAGGGAATGGTTTTCACTTCTCCACCATTAGCCAACACAATATCTGCTCCTACTATCTGTTCTACTGTATAATCTGCTCCTTTAACCAAAACATCAGGCGTAATTGCCGAAATCAGGTCTGCAGGAGTGGACTCATCGAACAATACCACTGCATCAACAAAAAACAAGGAGGCAAGCAGTGCTGCTCTTGAGTTTTGATCGGTAATAGGTCTTGAAGGACCTTTGATCCTGGACACAGAGCTATCTGTATTTAATCCGATAATTAGCTTATTACCTAATGCTGCTGCTTTTGCCAGATAATCAATATGTCCAAGATGTAACAAGTCGAAACATCCATTGGTAAAAACGATTTTTTTACCAAGAAATTTCCACATATTAATCAATGGACTAAGTTGTTGTAAACTAACTATCTTTTTGTCGATGATTTCTAACTTATCCATAAGCTATTCAACAGTATCCTGATATTTATTTAATAAGTCGGTTGTTATCGTCCGGAAAAACAAGAATAGGCTGATATTTTCTACCCTCTTCCATTGTCAGGGAACCAAAAGACATCACAATGACGATATCCCCTACCTGAGCAAGGCGTGCACATGAACCATTCAAACAAACTATGCCGGAGCCGCGCTCTCCTTTAATCACGTAGGTTTCAAAACGGGCGCCATTGTTATTATTTACAATTTGAACCTTCTCATTAGGAATAATATTCGCTGCATCAATTAAGTCTTCATCAATTGTGATACTTCCCACGTAATTCAATTCTGCCTGGGTAACTTTTACCCGGTGTATCTTTGACTTCAAAACCTGAATAATCATGATGCAAAATTAGCAAAAGGTATTGAAAGTCTACTAGTTGAAATCCCTTCTCCTGTTAATTAAAAATCATATTATCAATCAACCGCGTTTTTCCGATAGTGGCCGCTACTAAGGCTACCATGCCTTTACTGTCATTATTTAGGGTTGTTAAGGTGTCTTTATCTAATAGTTCGAAATAATCCAGTTTAATATCAGCGTCAGATTTCAGGATATTCAGGGCGATAGCTTTTAATTCCTCAGGAGTATGCTGGGCCGAAAGGTCCCGTATCGTAAAGAGTGATTTGCTGAGCAAGAGTGCCTTGCTTTTTTCTGTTTCTGATAGATGTACATTCCTGGAGCTTAGTGCAAGTCCTTCTTTGTTTCTTTCAATAGGACACATCACTAACTCAACAGGCAGATTTAGAATTTCGACCATTTTGCGAATGATAAGCACTTGCTGATAATCCTTTTGGCCGAAAAATGCTTTCGTAGGGTTTACAATTTGGAATAACTTGAAAACTACTTGTGTCACACCCTGATAATGTCCGGGACGAATTGCTCCTTCCAGCATATTCTCCAGATAACCTATGTCCAAATGCCAGGTTTCATGCTCTTCATACATTTCAGTTACTTCTGGAAGGAATAAGTAATCGCAAGCCGCCTCTGTGAGTTTTTCAATGTCAGCAGAAACTGTACGCGGATATTTTTCCAGATCTTTTTGATCTGTAAACTGAGTAGGATTAACAAAAATGCTGCAAACTACGACATCTGTCTGCTGTTTGGCCGTTTTGATCAAAGATAAATGACCGGAATGAAGAGCGCCCATTGTAGGAACTAAACCTATTTTCTTATTTTCCTTTTTTAACTCCGTTAGCAAATGAGATAACTCTGCTTTTGATGTAAAGATTTTCAATTGTAATAGTATTTAATGACAATTATGCTGAATGATAAGAGATGTTAAACAGTTGTAACACTTTATCTTCTATAAAAGGCAGGCGTTTTTAATCCAAATACGCTTGAATTAATTAAGCCAGCTTTTATAGGTTCAGCGAAGCTATAAGAAAAATGAATAGCGAGCAATGATTATCATCACAAAAAGCCTTGCGTATCAAATTACATAATCATGATCCATTGTTCGGTTATTCTAATTCAAAATGGAACATCTTATTGTGGTTGTAACTAACACGGATCTAGGTTTGACCTGTTTCGCAGTTGATTCGCATTTCGAGCGGACAAGGTGCGGAGAAGGTGCGAGGGAGGTGGGTAGGAAGTGTGAATAAATTAATAATCATGACAGGCCAGGAATAGGGGAATATATATCGGTTAAGCGATAAGCAGCATTAGAAATAGGTACCTGATCGTTCTGGTCTTTTCACGTATTAAAACTTAAAACATCATTTAAAAAAAAAATTGATCTAGCAAATAATTTTCTTCTCTTCTCTAAGGATGTAGAATTAATTTGTGCTTGCTGACTTGTAAATAAATATTTGATAATACGGGCGAAGTTTATCTATTAGGTTCCCTTTAAAATGAGTTTTAAAACTGTGAAAACCTATTGATTACGAATTGGGAGTTAAAAATTAGGTAAATAGCAGCAATTATATAAAAACGAATACAATTCTCAAAATAAAATAGCCCGGTTTATTTTTCATTTTAACTATAAAACACCTTGGAAATTGATAATAATTGGACCCACACAGCTAATAAATCGATAAATAATATCGATACCTATTGCGTAATTCATTGATATGTCATATTATATGTGTATATTTGCAGTCCCAAATTCTTTCATTTATTTAACATTTGGAGATGGCAAAAACGAAGTTATTATTTATTACTCACGAGATGTCGCCTTTCCTCGAGTTAACAAAAATTTCTGAAATTACCCGGAAACTTCCACAAGCAATGCAAGACAAAGGATTCGAAATCCGCATTTTAATGCCTCGTTTTGGTAGCATAAATGAACGTCGCAATCGCTTACATGAAGTCATCCGTCTTTCAGGAATGAACATCATCATCGATGAAAACGATAACCCGTTGATCATTAAAGTCGCATCAATACCTTCAGCTCGCATGCAGGTATATTTCTTAGACAATGAAGAGTATTTTCAGCGAAAGCATGTTTTCAGAGACAATAGTAATAAGTTCTATGAAGATAATGATGAACGGACTATCTTTTTTTGTAAAGGAGCATTAGAAACAGTAAAAAAACTAGGTTGGGCGCCTGATGTGGTACATTGCCATGGATGGATGACTTCTTTAGTTCCTGTTTACATGAGAACTACTTACAAAGATGATCCTACGTTTAAAAACTCGAAGATTGTTTATTCAGTTTACGACAATTGTTTTACGGAAAAGCTAAACCCTGATTTTTCGAGAAAAGCAATTATGAATGGTATGGATGCATCGCACTTAGAGGCATTCAAAAATCTAGATTGTGAGTCATTACACTTAGGTGCAATTTCTTACTCTGATGCTGTTGTTTTTGGTGGAGCAGCAATTAGTCCTGAGCTTGTTAAGTTTGTAAAGGCAACTGACAAACCAGTAATTGAATATGAAGCATCTGCTGATTATGAAAATTATTTTAATCTCTATGAAGAGATTCAAGATGAAGAATTAGCTTCTTTAGCTTAATTAATTCTACAATAAAAAAACCCGGTAGAGCTTTTGAAATGCTTTACCGGGTTTTTTAGTTTGTCGGGCATGGCAATCAGCTATAGGCTGCAAGTCATAGTAAGGTTTGTATGACAAACCGGAAGGACTGAATGTTAGAATGTCAAAGGAAACTGGACATCCCAACTGTAACCGACAGGTTACTAAAGCAAGCCATTTCCCAATGGCTGAGCCCTAAGTACGAGGGCGGCTTTTCAACAAACAGTTATGGCTTCCCGCCAGGACGCAGTGCCCATCAGGCAGTCCATCAGGTACATTATTTAGGAAAGTGTCCTAATGGCTATATTTCTTTTCTATATGAGCTTTCTAAGTATCTTAATTACGGGGGAAGCAATGTGATTGCTGTAAAAGTGGATAACTCGAAACAACCTAACTCAGGCTGGTATTCGGGCTTTGGAATTTATCGGAATGTATGGTTAACGACTGTAAATCCGGTTCATATTCCTCAGTATGGTATTTTTGTATCTACTCCTTTGGTTTCGGCAAAGGAAGCAGATGCTCTTGTTAACACTATAATCACTAATAAGTCCTAAAAACCTTAAATGTAATGCTCAAAACTGAGATTTGCAATGATCAGGGAGAGCAGGTGGCTGTTGTTTCTAATACAAGTGCTCTTGCTTGGGGTAGTTCCTATCGGGTTGATCAAATGTGCTCATTAACAGCCCTCATCTATGGTCGGCAGCTAGTCCTGTTCAACTAGTCACGAATCCTTTAAAGTAAGTCGGCGTAGTGCCTTTAATGGTTTGGCATTGGCTATCATTCAGTCGAGGAATGCGAGTGGGGCTATTATTGAGGAAGCAACATCGGCAGGATTAAGTGCAAATTCGATTACAATTGAGGCGAATTAAGACAATTTGATTGATTTATAAGAAAGGATTTTCTTTCTACTGAATAATCTGATAACTTGCCTCATTATTTTTGACCACTTTAAACCATTATGAAGACAGTTATACTGCCAGTTTTATTTCTATTCTTAGCTATTTCTGCATTTGCTCAGCCCGTTTATCTTTTCTATTACTTTAAAGGGAATGGAGAAGATGGCCTTCATTTGGCTTATAGTCGAGATGGATATCAATGGGAAGCGCTTAAAAATGATCAGTCTTTTTTAACACCCACAGTGAGTGCTGACAAGTTAATGCGAGATCCATGTGTAATACGTGGCGGTGATGGTAAGTTTCATATGGTGCGGACCGTGAGCTGCAAAGATAAAGGAATAGGTTATGTGAGTTCTGATGATTTGATTAATTGGTCTGAACAGCAGTTTATTCCTGTTATGCAGCATGAAAAAGGCACCAGAAATACCTGGGCACCAGAAATAACCTATGATGCAAAGTCGAAGACCTACCTGATTTATTGGGCTACCACGATAAAAGGATTGTTTCCTGAAACGCAAAGCACTGCGGATAATAGCTATAATCACCGGAGGTACTATACGACAACCAAAGATTTCAAGATATTCACGGATACTAAACTGCTATATGATCCCGGGTTTAATGTAATTGATGCTGCTATCGTGAAGGTAGGGAAAAAGTGGGTGATGTTTATGAAAGATGAAACAAAGGAGCCGGTAAAAAAGAACTTGAAAATGGCATTTTCCAAACATCTGGCAGGACCATACAGCAAGGCTAGTGAACCTATTACAGGAAATTATTGGGCAGAGGGTCCCGCAACTCTTAAAATAAATTATCAGTGGATTGTTTATTTTGACAAGTACAGAGATCATAAATACGGTGCTATTACCTCTAAAGATTTAAAAACTTGGACAGATGTATCCACAAAAATCAGTATGCCTGATGAAATATGGCATGGATAGCATATTTACTATTAATGAAGCGGAAGTAAATAAACTTAAATGAGCTTACTTAACATAATGAGTCCCTAATAGTAACATATCAATACCTAATATTATTATAATGCTGTTTAATTTTGAACAATAAGCTAACAGTTAACCACGATGAAATCTAAATTGCTATTATCCATTCTTTGTTGTGCCATTTATATGGGCACTAATTTGCTTCCGGTCTCGGCTCAACAAACAACCGACCCAGCTACTGAATCTAAAATCGAAAGTCTCATTAAGAAGATGACTCTTGAAGAAAAGATAGGTATGATTCATGGAAATTCTTCTTTTACATCCACTGGTGTGGCGCGTTTAGGAATTCCAGAATTGATGACATCTGATGGACCTCATGGAGTGCGTCCCGAACATGGAAGAGATTGGGTTTTGGATAATAAGGGGGATGATTCATCTACGTATTTGCCGGTTGGTATAACTTTGGCTTCAACCTGGAATCCTGAAATGGGATATGCATCAGGTTCTGTATTGGGCAGTGAGGCTAATTATCGGGGAAAGGATGTTATTCTGGGTCCGGGAATAAATATCATGAGGACTCCACTTAATGGAAGGAACTTTGAATATATGAGTGAAGATCCTTATCTGATCTCCAAAATGGTGGTTGGATACATTAAAGGGGTACAGGACCAGGGTGTTTCAGCGAGTTTGAAGCATTATATGGGGAATAATCAGGAAATCAACAGGAGTGGTATTAATGTAGAAATGAGTGAGCGGGCATTGAGAGAGATTTATTTGCCGGGTTTTAAAGCTGCAGTTGTAGAAGGTGGCGTAAATACGGTGATGGGATCTTATAACAGGTTCAGAGGAGAATATTGCACCTATAATGATTACCTGATCAATAAGATCTTAAAGGGAGAATGGGGTTTCCAGGGATTGGTAATGAGTGATTGGGGAGCGATTCATAGCACTAAAGAAGCTTTGCTTGGTGGAGCGGACCTGGAAATGGGAACGGATCTTGAAATGTTACCAAATCCGGATTACAGTAAATTCTTTTTCGCAGATGCTGCTCTTAGAATGGTACGCGGAGGTGAAATTGCCGAATCGGTAATAGATGATAAAGTGCGGCGCATTCTAAGAGTGATGTATAAGACTCATATGTTCGACAAGCGCCCTTCAGGAACTTATGCTACTAAAGAACATGCCGATGTTGCTCGCAAGATAGCAGAAGAAGGGATTATCCTGTTGAAGAATAAGGGTAATGTTTTGCCACTTGATAAAAAGACTATTAAAACAATAGCAGTTATAGGTGCTAATGGAAATCGTACTAATGGAATGGGTGGTGGAAGTTCTCAGGTTAGAACCAAGTATGAAATTACTCCTTTAAAAGGACTTCAAAATCTTTGTGGAAATAGTGTAGGGATAACTTACGAACAGGGCTATACGATTGCCAGGAATGCGCAGGCAGATCCAAAGCTAATTCAACAGGCAGTTGATGCGGCTAAGAAGGCTGATGTGGCTATTGTTGTGGGTGGCTGGACTCATGGTTATGATTATAGTGTCTGGAGTGATAATGCCTACGATACTGAAGGTTTTGATAAACCTGATATGAATATGCCCTTTGGTCAGGATGAATTGATTCGTGCGGTTATAAAAGCAAATCCGAACACGATTGTTGTGCTTTATGGCGGTGGTCCTATTGATATTGATACATGGGTCAATGAGGCTAAAGGTATTTTACAAGTAGGATATCCGGGGATGGAAGGAGGAACAGCATTAGCAGAAATTCTTTTCGGTGTTGTTAATCCTTCGGGCAAATTAACAGTGACTTTTCCGAAACATTTGGAAGATTCTCCAGCTCACAAGTTAGGTGAATACCCCGGTGATAGCATAAATGTGCATTATAACGAAGATATATTTGTGGGTTACCGCTATTTCGATACCTATAAAGTAGAACCTCAGTTCGCTTTCGGTCACGGCCTATCCTATACTTCCTTTAAATATAGTAAACCTGTTGTGGTGACTTCAACTGGCTCTGCCAGTGTGAAAATATCGGTTCAGAATACAGGCACCAGACAAGGGGCAGAAGTAGTTCAATTGTACGTTCGTGATTTAAAGTCTTCTTTGAAACGACCTGTAAAAGAGTTGAAGGCATTTAATAAGGTTTTTCTAAACGCAGGAGAGTCTAAAGAAATTGAATTCAATTTAGATAAAAGTGCATTTAGTTATTATGATGACAAGCAAAATCAATGGGTTTTAGAACCTGGTAAATTTGACATCCTTATAGGAAGCTCTTCATCAGATATCAGGACGAAAAATAGAATAAAGTTGTAATTGTTTTAATAATGGATAAAAATTCATTTTCCTACTATTATTTAGATAAATATTCCTACTTTGAGGCTCGGAATTTATGAGTGTTTACTATACACTAACTGTGTAGTTAAAATTGTTTAAATTATTGGTAATTAGCGTGAAAGGCAAGGTTATCCTTCCCTTCATTTTAAGAAAAGGAGTATTGTAAATTATTAATAACAGATATATAAACCAAATGAATACGCTTGACACGAAGGATTACATTGTTTTTCTTATCTATTTTGTGATAGTAGCCGGTTATGGATTGTGGATCTATTACCGAAAGAAAGCTGCTACCATGGGCTCAAAGGATTACTTCCTCGCGGAAGGATCTTTAACCTGGTGGGCCATCGGAGCCTCTTTAATTGCATCTAACATTTCAGCAGAGCAGTTTGTCGGAATGAGTGGATCAGGATTTCAAATCGGATTGGCTATCTCAGCCTATGAATGGATGGCCGCACTTACATTGATCATTGTAGCGGTGTTCTTTATTCCGGTGTATTTAAAAAATAAGATTTTTACTATGCCCCAGTTCCTGCACCAGCGATATAATGGTACAGTGGCAATGGTTATGGCAATCTTCTGGTTGTTATTGTATGTAGTGGTTAACTTAACATCTATCCTGTATTTGGGTGCGATCGCAGTTAGTGCTATTTCGGGAATCAGCCTGACTTTTTGTATGTACTTCCTTGCATTCTTTGCCATTATTATCACCCTTGGAGGGATGAAAGTAATTGGTTATACGGATGTTATTCAAGTGTTTTTCTTGATTCTTGGAGGTTTGGCTACTACTTACCTGGCATTAAACCTTGTCGCTGAGCACTATGGTGATTCAGGGGTCATAAGCGGTTTTAGCCATATGATGGAGAGAGCGCCGGAACACTTCCAGATGATTCTGAAAAAGGATAATGGTAACTTCTTGGATCTTCCAGGCTTAACTGTTTTACTAGGTGGTTTATGGATTGTGAATTTAAATTACTGGGGATGTAATCAATATATCGTTCAGCGTGCTTTAGGTGCTGATTTAAAGACAGCCCGTAATGGTATTCTATTCGCCGCATTTCTTAAGTTGTTAATGCCGGTTATTGTGGTTCTTCCAGGTATTGCAGCTTATATTCTTTATAAGGAAGGTTCAGGGAACTTTGGTCATGATATGTTGATGAATGGAGAATTAAATCAGGATAGAGCCTATCCTGTAATGTTAAATCTTCTTCCGGCAGGCTTAAAAGGTCTATCATTTGCGGCATTAACAGCTGCAGTTGTAGCCTCGTTAGCTGGTAAAGCAAATAGTATTGCGACTATCTTTACTTTAGATATTTACAAAAAAGTGTTTAATATCGAAGCAAGTGAAAAAAACTTAGTTAATGTAGGTAAGCTCACTGTAGTGGTATCAATGATATTAGGGGTAATTATTGCTCCACATTTAGGGATTGATAAAAAAGGTGGATTTCAATATATTCAGGAATATACAGGATTTGTATCTCCAGGTATCTTTGCCATGTTTATATTAGGTTTCTTTTGGAAAAAGGCTACTTCAAATGCGGCTCTATTTGCAACAGTTGGTGGTTTCTTATTCTCCCTGGTATTTAAATTCTTACCTGAATGGACAGATTTAAGCTTCCTTATTCCTTACGGATTTGCTGCTAAGAGTGCGATATCTGGATTGGTTGAAATACCTTTCCTTGATAGAATGGGTTTTGTATTCGTAATCTGTTTTGTTGGCATGTTCCTTATCAGTACTTACGAAAGTAGGAATGGTGTTAAGACTGTAAATCTTGAAATAGACACTTCTATGTTTAAACCACATCCAGGTTTTATTGCAGGATCAGTATTAGTGATTGGTATACTTGTCGCTCTTTACACGGTCTTCTGGTAATGTAAAAGATTTATATAATAACGAAGACGTAC
>NZ_AQPN01000075.1 GCF_000403135.1 Arcticibacter svalbardensis MN12-7 | reverse complement strand
ATTACCTGCACATGGCACAGAAGAAAAAGAAAAGTACTGCCGCCATCCGCAAGGCGATCCGTAAACAGCTGGGTTATCTCAGGCGGAACCTGGGCAGCATTGATAAGCTCTTAGATCAGTACAAGGAGTTCCCGCTCAACGCTAAAGAGCAGAAGTACCTGATGGTGATCCATACCCTTTTTCAGCAACAGCAGCAGATGTTCAGCGAAAAGACCCATTCTGTGAGTGACCGTATCGTCAGCATCCATCAGCCACATGTACGTCCAATTGTAAGGGGAAAGAGTACGGCAAAGGTTGAGTTCGGAGCAAAAGTGCATGTTTCACTGGTTGATGGCTACGCTTTTTTAGATGAGCTGAGCTGGGATGCCTACAATGAAGGGAGCCATATGATGGCCTATGTGGAAAAGTATAAAACCCGCTTTGGCTATTATCCGGCAGAGATCCTTGCCGACCAGATTTATTGTAACCGAACAAACCGAAGTCTGCTCAAGGAGATGGGCATTAAGCTCCTGGCCAAACCACTCGGCAGACCATCGGCGGTGAAAAAAGAACACGTAAGGCCAGGGGAAAGGAATCCAATAGAAGGGAAATTCGGACAGGCAAAAACCGCTTACGGTTTGGACAACATCAAGGCCCGTCTGAAAGAGACCAGCGAATCCTGGATAGCCTGCATCTTTATGGTGCTTAACCTGGTCAAGTTGGCCGGGGAGGTATCC
>NZ_AQPN01000074.1 GCF_000403135.1 Arcticibacter svalbardensis MN12-7 | reverse complement strand
TGGGAAATGTCCTGATGCTGGGCCTTGCATCACGTATTGACAAATATGCCAGTGCGGTAAGGAAAAAGGGGAGTCTTTTTAGCACTGCTCCAGCAATTGTTTTAGGTGAGCGGATAGCATTCAAGAGCTAAAAAGTATAGTTTGGTGCAGGTTATTTTAACATCATAGTATATTATATGTTTAAAAAGATATAGTTATGTGTATATAAACTCCTTTAGTCACAGTTTATGAAAATAATGCTAGATATTAAAGACAGTAAAGCAGCTTTTGTTATGGAGCTGTTTAGCAGCTTGCCTTTTGTGAAGGTTAAGCCGCTATCTGATGAGAAAGCTGTTTTAGTTAACGAAATTAGGGAAGCAGTTGAAGATCTTAAATTAGTGCGCCAGGGTACACTAAAAGCATGTCCTGCAAGAGACCTTATCAATGAGTTATAAGATGACGCCGTTTACCTGTTAACAATTTATGATAAATCCGAAAAACCAAGTTTGACACTTGCTGAATTAGCAGATCTGTTAAAACAAGTTCCAGATTAAACCTAAAAACCTAAGTTCGATTCAAAAGAACTTAAATTAACATCTCTCGCATTACTATTTTACGAATGTAAAAGCTTAATCAAAAAAAATAATAGTGATAAGTTAGTGGGACTTTACAAAACTAACAGCCAATAGATTAGTTATAATTTGACACCTATTAAAAGCATTACATTACCATGAATGAAAAGAATAAAATAACCCGACGCAAAGTAATTAGCGGGTTGGGGGCTGGTATAGCTGCGGTTGCAGTAGCACCAGCCTTTGGATCAGAAAAATCAGTCTTTGTCGCATCTGCACCCATACCTCAACTACAAGATCCAACTACTAAGTTTCCGAAACCGCCCTTTGATGGTCAGTCTCAACCATGGCCAGGTTTAGCAAGTAAAATGGTTCCTCGTCCCGATCATGGTGAAACCAGCTATAAAGGATCGGGTCGTTTAGCAGGCCGCAAAGCATTGATTACAGGAGGAGACTCCGGAATGGGAAGGGCAGCTGCTATCGCCTATGCACGCGAAGGTGCAGATGTTGCCATCAATTATCTTCCTGCTGAGGAGCCGGATGCCCGTGAGGTGATTGCCTTAATTAAGGCTGAAGGCCGGAAGGCAGTTGCTATTCCAGGGGATCTTCGTGATGAGGCATTTTGTAAACGACTGGTTGAAGAGGCCCTGCGTGGTCTTGGTGGTTTAGATATTATCGTAAATAATGCCGGTCGGCAACAAACTCATGCTTCGATTCTGGATATTTCAACTGAACAGTTTGACTGGACGATGAAGACGAATATCTATGCTCCTTTTTGGATCATTAAAGCAGCTCTTCCTCATTTACAACCTGGTTCTGTTATTATTGGAACCACATCAGAGCAAGCTACCGATCCATCAGAAGATCTCTATGATTATGCGCAGACAAA
>NZ_AQPN01000073.1 GCF_000403135.1 Arcticibacter svalbardensis MN12-7 | reverse complement strand
GGTAAGCTAACACTACAGCACAGGTATGATTTTACAGCAAAATAGTCGTTTTTAGGGTTAATAAGGCAATTAAGCGGTTTTCAGGATAGTGTTTTCCTGTTTTTCTTCCAATGTTTCTTCTTGCAGTTTCTTCCAGTTTGGAGGTAAAAGTTCGTGAATTTTATCTGATGGATGTGTATTTATTCTTTTTAGAACATCTTCCATCCAGGTCATTGGGTTAATTCCATGCAGTTTGCATGTTCCCATAAAAGAGTATAGCATGGCACTTCTTTGTGCCCCATTATGAGAACCACTGAACAAAAAATTGCGCCTGCCTAAAGCAATAGGCCTTATACTTGACTCAATTGGGTTGTTATCGATATTTAACATCTCGTTTTCCATATAAACTGACAACCGTTTGTGCCGTTTCATGGTATAGGCAAAGGCCTTGTAGATAGCACTGTTCTCTTTTATCAAACCGGCATTCTCTTCAAGCCATCTGCCAAAGTTTTCCCATATCGGTTTAGCCCGTTTCTGTCTTGCTTCTTTGCGTTCAGCACTGCTCTTGTCCTTGATGTCGCGCTCAATATCATAGAGCTGACCAAACACATCCAATGCATATGCCGCCCTCTTTTGATCGTTC
>NZ_AQPN01000072.1 GCF_000403135.1 Arcticibacter svalbardensis MN12-7 | reverse complement strand
AGTTATCAGACCGAGATAGGATTGTTCAAGAAGGTTTTAGCTAAGAAAAAAGCCGATAAGAACAAGATTTACTTCTTACATGAACCAGAAGTGCTATGCATCTCAAAGGGAAAGCACAGAAAAAATATGAGTTTGGCAACAAGGTATCTATTGTTTATACCCTGAATACGGGAGTAATAGTAGGGGCAATGGGTTTTAGAAACCAATATGATGGACATACGCTGGAAGGTGCTTTGGATCAACACGAAAAGCTGAGCGGAAAGCGGGCTAAAAGAGCAACTGTTAACCGGGGTTATCGAGGGTGAAACAAAGATAAAAGAAACCATGATATCCATACCGCCGACCCTTCAACAACAAGAAACTAAGTCAGTACAAGCAGACCAAACTACGCAAAGGGTTTAAGCGAAGAGCTGCAATAGAACCGGCAATTGGGCATCTGAAGACAGATCATCGCTTAGCTCGGAACTTTTACAAAGCGATATTTGGCGATAACATCAACCTTATGCTTGCTGTCGCAGATTTCAACTTTAAAAGGATGATGAACAAATGGAAATCATCGCTTTTTGGCCTCTTTTTTAACTCGCTCAAGCTTGTCATATTCATCTTTATTAAATTACTTGAAATACAGATGAAATTAGATCCAAAACAAATTAATAACTTTAAAAAAAATGGATTTTTAAGGATCGACTAAGTAAGGTATCGGGACCATTGCTGGACCGCATTTATCTGCATGTGGAGGTTACGCCCGTTAATTTTACGGATCTGGCTTCGGAAAGTAAATCAGAAAGTAGTGCGGAGATCAGAGAATGGGTGATTATAGCCCGTGAGATTTAGGATATTCGGTTTAAAGATATAGCTGAGTGTATTGCAATGTACAAATGGGATTTAAAACGGTTCGGAAGCTTTGTAAAATAACGGAAGCTGGACAGCTTTTTCTAAAAAAGGCGATGGAGAAATTAAGTTTATCGGAAAGGCTTATGACAGGATCTTGAAGGTTTCGAGGACTATTGCGGATCTGGACAATTTGGAAGATATTCGAATTGAACATCTTGCGGAAGTACTCCAGGAGTTTGGACCAGCAGGGTTGGGCTGGATTGGATAAAGAATTAAGCTCATTTAGAATCGATAGTATTCAGTTTTAAAAAAAAACATGTTTTTTTATAATTTATTTGTAATAATCATTTTTTAATCCAATATTTGGTCAACCAAAAATTGGTTTACCAATATGAATGAAGTTATTGACAATCTCCAAGCTATACAGGTAGAAAGTCCCGTTGATAAAATAATCAGACAACTTAAACATCTGATCGTTTCAGGTCAGCTTAAGCCGGGTGATAAATTACCTGCTGAACGTGCTTTAGTTGAAAGATTTGGGGTTGGCAGAAGTTATGTTCGGGAAGCCATACTAAAACTAGAGTTTTATGGGCTTTTAAAAACTACTCCTCAAAGTGGAACCTACGTATCTGGATTAAGCATTAAAGTTCTGGATAGTCTGATCTCTGATCTGATCAGATATAATAAAGATGATTTTAGTGCTATGATTGAGGCTCGTTATTATCTGGAGTTGGATGCTGTACGTTTGGCAGCAGAAAGGAAAACGGAGGAGGATGTTATTGCCATTGAGCAGGCCATGAGGGACTATCAAACCAAAGTAAATCAAGGAGAAAATGCCGTAGAGGAAGATATGCTTTTCCATATTGCCGTTGCAAAAGCCACCAAAAATTCAGTAATCGAATCTATGATACTGCTCCTGATTCCTGACTTAATTAAAAATATAACAGAAAATAAGATTTGTGGTGAAAATCGGGAAAGTATAACCATGAAAGAACATCTTTCCATCTTAAATGCAATAAAAGCTGGCGATATCGATGCTGCCGAAAATTCAATGGCGGTTCATTTAGATGAAATATTACAGATTAGCAGAGCTGACTTTGTTGCAAAAATGTTTTTAAAGAAGAAATAACTAAAGTATAAAGGGAGACATAAGACTACCTTTTGTGTTACCGATATAAAACCTCAAAAAAATGAATTACTTGAAAAAAGTGGTAGTTGTTGTATTTTGCATTTATTTTCCTGCTTTAGCCGCTGCTCAAACTCATCCTAACATCATGCTTACCAAGCAAAATATTGATGCTGTCAGAGCTGGCTTGGAAAAATATCCACTCTTACAAGATTCTTATAAAGATGTATTGAAGGTGGCTGATCAGGCATTGGCATCACCTATCCAAGTACCTGTACCGAAAGATGGCGGAGGTGGACTAACACATGAGCAACATAAGGTGAATTACCAAAACATATTGGCCTGCGGAATTGCTTTTCAATTAAGCAAGGAAAAAAAATATGCCAATTATGTTCGAGATATCCTGCTTAATTATGCCGGTCAATATGAGAAATGGCCTTATCATCCTAAAAGTAATCCGAGCAATCCTCCAGGAAAAATATTTTGGCAAAATCTAAATGACTGTGTTTGGCAGGTACATGTGATTCAGGGGTATGATTTAGTATATGATGCCCTTTCATCCAAGGATAAGCAAACCATTGAAAAACACCTTTTTCTACCTATTCTTAAATTCATCACTGTTGATTCTTATAAAACATTCAATCGGATTCATAATCATGGAACTTGGGCTGTAGCTGCAGTTGGTTTAACGGGTTATGTATTAAATAAGCCGGAATATGTAGAAATGGCTTTAAATGGATCAGACAAAAAGGGAAAAAGTGGTTTTTTAGCACAAATCAACGAACTGTTTTCACCTGATGGCTATTATACAGAAGGTTTCTATTATCAGCGCTACGCCATTCTGCCCTTTATTTTATTCGCCAAAGCTATTCAACAATATCAGCCACAGCTTAAGATTTATCAATATAGAAATGGACTGTTACAAAAGGCAGTAAATACTGCATTGCAAGGGACGTATAGTAATGGCGCTTTTTTCCCTATCAATGATGCCTTAAAGGACAAAACCTTTGAGTCTGAAGAACTGGTGTATGGTGTTGATATCGCTTATGCGGACATGGGAGAAGATAAAGGCCTACTTTCCATAGCTCAAAAGCAGAAAAAAGTAATTGTTTCAGATGCTGGATTAAAAGTAGCCATGGATATAGAAGCACATAAAGCAACCGCATTTACCTATATCCCTCAATGGATTGGGGATGGCAAGACAGGAACTGATGGAGGAATTGGCATATTAAGAAACGGCCAAGATCAAAATCAGCAATGTCTGGTATTAAAAGCGACATCACAAGGTTTAGGTCATGGTCATTTTGACCGCTTAAATATTCTTTACTATGATAATGGTGCAGAGGTGTTTTCGGACTATGGAGCTGCCAGATTTATCAATATTGAAACTAAAGGAGGGGGGGGGTACCTACCAGAAAACACTACCTGGGCGAAACAAACGATCGCTCATAATACGTTAGTTGTGGATCAGACATCTGCTTTTAAAGCAAATTTAGAAGAGGCTGAAACACATCATCCGGATCTTGTTACTTTCAAAAATTCAGGAGCTATTCAGGTAGTAAGTGCAAAAGAAAATAACGCATATCCGGGAGTTCAAATGACACGTTCAACAGCATTAATTCAAGTTCCTGAGCTTAAAAAATCATTACTTCTGGATGTTTATAAAGCAGAATCGGTGGCTTTACATCAATATGATCTACCATTTTGGTATAATGGCCATATTGTAGATGCCTCATTTAAAATCCAGGGGGTTACAGACCATCTTACTACACTAGGAACAAAATATGGCTATGAACATCTGTGGCTAAATAGCGAAAATGATCTAAAAACTGGTCAAGGATATATTACCATACTTGAAGCCCATAATTTCTATACCACCACTTTTGCTTCAACTACAGATTTACAGGTAAAATTAGTTTCATTAGGAGCCAATGATCCGGAAATGAACTTGAAGGAAAGTAAGGCTTTTATCCTTTCGCAACCCAAAGCTGCAAACCAAACGTTTGTTTCTATCACCGAAAATCACGGGAGTACAGACCCTATTGCCGAAGTAATTTCGGGTGCGAACAGCTCCATTAGTGCTATTACCATTATTCATTCCGATGCGAAGCAGACAACAATTACCTTCAAAATAAAAAGTAAATCCTATACGGTGAAGATCAATTACCTGGACAAAGACAACTTTATTTCAATTCAATAATAAATTAATAACATGATACAAGGCACTTTATTTCAAATAGACAGTGAAACTCCTTGGGAGGATTTAGGCAACGGAATCAAAAGACAGATTTACGGTTATGACGATCATATTATGCTGGTCAAAGCGCAGTTTGATGCCGAAGCGGTTGGGACATTACATGAGCACCATCACTCACAGGTTACTTATGTAGAAAGCGGCGTCTTTGAAATGACCATAGGAAAAGAAATAAGAACGATTCGAAAGGGTGATGGATATTATATTCCTCCCCACGAAATACATGGTTGCGTATGTCTTGAGCCTGGGATGCTCCTCGACGTATTCAGTCCTCTTCGGGAAGACTTCTTATAAACTAATAACCACTAATAAAGCCAAGTAAATGAAAAGGATAATTAGTTTATGTTGCCTAGTAGGGTTTGGATTTTCATCCATTGCTCAGGACGTGGTACAAATAAAAAAAGTGGTTTACCCATCCGGATATGAGGAACAGCTTAACGTGGTTTATACCACGGCAGCTAATTGGGAAGGAAAGATGGATCTATATCTTCCTGCTAAAGAAAGAGGGCCATCACCGGTAATCATTAATATTCATGGTGGAGGCTGGAACAAGGGAAATAAAGAATCGCAAACAGGATTTAGCAATTTCTTTAAAAAGGGGTATGCAGTGGCCAATATAGAATATCGCTTAGTACAGGTAGCACCTGCTCCGGCTGCTGTGGAGGACACGCGCTGTGCATTAATCTACCTAATCAAAAACGCGAAACAGTTAAATATCGATGTAAACAGGATTGTTATAATGGGAGGATCTTCCGGAGGACATCTGGCTTTAATGGGAGGTTTACTGGCAAACAATCACCTGTTTGATATTAACTGCAAGGGTGTTGAACAAATAAAAGTAGCGGCCATCATTGACAAATATGGGATTACAGATCTATGGGATTGGGCATTTGGTCCAAATAAAACTAGCAAATCTGCCACCATGTGGTTGGGTGAACGAGCAAGAGATGAAGCTTTTGCAAAATCAGTTTCTCCAATTACGTATGTGAGTAAGTTGAGCCCTCCCACCTTTATAGTTCATGGAAATGAAGATCCTATTGTTCCCTATCAGGAATCTGAGGCATTGCACAAAAAGCTGCTTGAAGCTGGTGTAAAAACAGAATTTATTACCGCAGAAGGTGGTCTGCATGGTAATTTTCCAAAAGACAAAAATACAGAGGTAAATGCAGCGATCATGGCATTTCTAAAAGATCTGGATATTCACAACTAACTATATAAAAAATGAAAGTACAAGGATTAAGGTGGTATATAGTTTTTCTGATTGGATTAGCAACCGTAATCAATTATATCGATAGAAGTGCTATAAATATTATGTGGCCTTATATCTATCATGAATTTGGGATCAGCGATGTGGATAATAAAAGCACATTAGCATTGATCACTACATTTTTCATGCTGGCTTATGCCATTGGTCAAACTTCGACAGGAAAATTAATGGATGCCATAGGCACACGTTTAGGGATGGCTGTATCTATTGCAGGATGGAGCATTTCAATTGCCTTACATTCTTTTGCAAAGTCGATATTTTCTTTTAACATCTTCAGATTTTTCCTTGGTTTCTTTGAAGCAGGAAACTGGCCTGGCGCAACTAAAAGTAATGCAGAATGGTTCCCCGCAAAAGAGAGGGCAATTGCTCAAGGGATTTTCGGTGCAGGTGCATCATTGGGTTCTGTTATATCCGCACCTATTGTGGCCATCCTGTTTATTAATTTTGGATGGAAAGCTACCTTTATAGCAATAGGTTGTTTGGGTTTATTATGGTTGATTCCCTGGCTTGTGATTAATAAAGGTACTCCGGCTAAACACCCATGGCTTACAGATGAAGAAAGAGAACATATTAATTCATCTCAGCAACAGTTAGATGAAAGAGAACAAGCTCCAGCTTTGTCATGGTCAGCACTTTTATCTTATAGAAGTACTTGGGGCATTATACTAGGTCGATTTTTTATTGATCCTGTTTGGTGGTTATTCGTCACTTGGCTTCCCACTTTCTTAAAGGAGGAATTTCTCTTTGACATTAAGCAGATTGGTGCTTTTACATGGGTGCCTTATTTGTTTGCAGCAATAGGTAGTTTACTAGGCGGATTTTACTCCTCAAGGTTAATTAAACAAGGGGTAAATCCGGAACAAGCCAGAAAGAAAGCAATTACTATCGGATCAGTGTTTATGCTTGCTGGTTTACTTGCTATTCTTTTCTATTTAAGTTCATTAAGGGAGAATCCTTATCTGGCTATGGGCTTGATTGGAATGACCTTATTTGGATTCCAGTTTCTTATCGGAAACCTGCAGACTTTGCCTAGTGATTATTTCGATGGCAAAAATGTCGGTACTGTGTCTGGATTGGGTGGTACAGCAGCTGTTATTGGTACACTATTGACGACTTGGGCTGTCCCTGTAATTACTCAAACTAGCTATGTGTCGTTCTTTGTTCTGGGAGCTGCCTTGGTTCCGATTTCCTGGATTTGTGTGAAATTTATTAGTTCAAAAAAATTAAATTAAATATTATAAAAATGCGTTTAAAAAACAAAGTAGCTGTCGTAACTGGTGGTGCCAGAGATTTAGGTAGGGCAATATCCTGCCAGTTAGCACGTGAAGGTGCAAAAGTTGTGATCAATCATTTCAACGAAGAAGAAAAAGCTAAAGAAACTGTTGCTATGATTGAAGCAGAGGGCGGAGAAGCAATTATCGTTTATGGCGATATGACTAAAGCAGATGATGCCAATAACCTGGCAGCGAAGGCAAGAGAAGCTTTCGGAGAAGAAATACATATTCTTGTTAATGTTGCTGGGGGACTCGTTGGAAGGAAAAAATTGGTCGAAATGGAGGAATCATTCTTCGACTTTTTGATGACGCTGAACTTTAAATCTGTTTTCTTAGTATCAAAGGCTGTTGTTCCTTTTATGCCTGCAGGAAGTTCAATTATTAATTTTTCTTCTCTTGCAGCACGTGATGGTGGTGGTCCCGGTGCCAGTATTTATGCAGCTTCTAAAGGTGCTGTGATGACATACACTCGTTCTTTAGCTAAAGAGCTAGGTCCACAGGGCATCCGTGTAAATTCATTAGCTCCAGGAGTAATATCCAGTACATTTCATGATATCCATAGTACTCCTCAAATTCGTCAGAACATTAGCAACGCGACTCCTCTACGAAGAGAAGGAAGTCCTCAAGAAGTTGCTGACTTAGTAGCTTATCTTGCATCAGATGAATCTAGTTTCTTAAGTGGAAACAATGTTGATATCAATGGAGGTTTGGCCTTTTCATAAATAATTAAAAGTAGTTGTATCATAATTTTTTTTGCAATCTTAGAGCAAAAGTAAAATTTTGGCCTTCTCCAAATAAATAATAAAATAGTCTTTATTATTTGAAAAATTTGCAATGCCCCCAAAAAGTTAGATACATTATGGGGGCATTTTTTTGAGTAGAAAATGATTTCCTAAAAAAATTATGTGCCTTAGAAAAAGAAATTGTTTGGATAATGCGATCAGACAAAATTTCTTTGGTACTGTCAAAGCTGAAACGTTCTATGTAAAAAAGTATAGCTGTAGTAAGGAATTACAAAAGGACATAATTGAATTTCAGTAAATGAAGCTGTCATCGGAAAATTGTAAATTAATTTCAGTAATTCGTAGATATAGCTATATTTGGTTTACCAATATTTTGGTAAACCAGATATAGCTAATAATGGAATCATTCATTGAAAATATCAAAACAATATATTTAGAATCTCCTGTAGATAAAATTATTGGACAACTCAAGCAATTGATTACTTCAGGGCAATTAAGACCTGGAGATAAGTTACCTGCGGAAAGAGCCTTATCGGAAAAGTTTGGAGTAGGAAGAAGCTATATCAGAGAAGCTATTTTAAAATTGGAGTTTTATGGGTTATTAAAGACTAACCCACAGAGTGGCACTTATGTATCTGGATTAAGTATCAATGTAATTGATAGTATTATCTCAGATATCATTAAGTTTAATAAGGATGATTTCAATGGACTTTTAGAAGCAAGATATTATTTAGAGTTAAATGCAGTGAAATTGGCGGCAGAACGCAGAAGTGAGGAAGATGTGAGGGAACTTTATGAGGCTATTTTAAATTATGATAATAAGATTAACAAAGAGAAAAGTGCAGTGGAGGAAGATATGTTATTTCATATAAAGATTGCAAAAGCGTCTAAAAATACAGTGATAGAATCAATGATATTGATATTGGTCCCTGATTTGATAAAAAATATAGTCGTTAATAAAATTTGCGGAGAGAATAGAGGAATAACTGCTATTCCGGAGCATAGAGCAATATTAAAAGCTATAGAGGAGCACGATGTTGATGGTGCAGAGAAAGCAATGGCCGTGCATTTAAATGAGATTTGGCATGTCAGTAAGGCTGGATTTGTAAAAAAAAAATATAATTGGTGTAGTGAAAGGTGAATGACCTCAAAACCAAGTATAACAATACATTCAGAGAATGAGGCATGGGAATTTCGAACGTATAAATATTCGTTTTATGATAATGATATGAATCTTTGAAGGTTATAAATGTTTGGTAATTTATTTGTCAGAGAATAATCTATGGGCTAAACAAACAATAGTACCCAAGAAATCATTTGTCAATCAGCAATTTTATTTTGAACAAAATGGACATGGCTGAGAAATCCCATCTAAGCCTAGTTATTTTAATGTATACAGCAATGTGCAAGTTGCGAGTACGAGGAAGGAGAATGCTTAATTAGGCTTGAGATTAATAAGAACGTCTGCGCTAGTAAAAGTTCCTGAATTTGTGAAACCGTTATTGATTGATGCTTTGAAATGACTTCAACCACAACTTACCAATACATTGCCATTTTGGTATGCCGGACAATTGGTGAGCACTTCATTTAATTTTGAATCGCAATTAAATGATTTGAAAGCTTTAGGTGATCATGATGTGTACCCACATAGTTGTTTAAACTCGGTTAGTGATTTGCCCGCGCGTGGTGGTTTTCGTGAGTGTTTTGAATCATAAACGATTTTATGCACTTATTTTATAACCGACCTACCAATAAAGATGGAATTGGTAAGTATTGGAGCTAATGATCAGAATAAAAATTTAGAGGATTGAAACGCGTCTATTTTTTCTAAACTAAGATTAAAAATTAAAATTTTATCAGCATTGCTGAGGGTCATGGGAGTATAGATCCGATAAATGGTACTGTTTCTGCTTCAACAAGTAGTATCAGTGATTTGAAAATTATAACGCATACTGAAGCTCAAACTGTTATCACTATTAGGTTCAATCATAAGCAGTTTACGTATTACATCAATTATCAGGATCAAAAGATTTTATATAAATTAAATCTTAAATGAAAACGTTAGGCAGCTCAACAAAGTGGCGTTCATAGTTTGATTGATCAGGTTCTTATTCTTTTGAAGAAAAAAGATTAAGTTTTCATTCACAGCACAATAAATCGCTTCTTTTACAAATAATTCTTGGATGTAAAAAGAAGCACTATGTTTTCGATGTTTAATTTGGGATAAACTTCTATCAATTGATTTCAACTGATTTAACTCAAACAATTAAGGTGTGTTTTATTGAAATTACTTTACAAAGCCTAATTAAGCCGAACCAACTTCCGACTTCTACAGATAGTTCATTTATATGAATTACACTTGCCACAAAAATATAATTAAAATAATTTTTGTTTTCTTTCAGATATAATTATACTTTTGGTAAACCAATTATTGGTGAACCAATTTCTGATGTAAATCAGATTAACCTTTTTATAAAAAATTAAATTATGAAATTTAGAATTTACTTAACGAGCATTCTATTTATTTTCATTTCCTGTTGTTGTTTTTCTTATAGCGTAGTGGCTCAAACTAAGCTAATGATACAGGGAACAGTGAAATCAAACCAGGGAGAAACTTTGCCCGGAGTTTCTGTGACCATTAAAGAAACTAAAAAAGGAGAGGTTACGGATGTGAATGGAAAGTACAGCATCTCTGCGGAGAAAGGACAAATTCTTCTCTTCAACTATTTAGGATTTAAAACTTTGACAGTTGAAGTCACAGATCAAAAAGTATTAAATGTTTCCTTAGAGGAGGAAAGTAGTAATCTTGATGAAGTGGTAGTGATAGGCTACGGAACTCAGAAAAAATCATCAGTAACTGGTGCTGTGAGCAAGTTGACGAACACCAATTTAGATGAAATCCCAACTTCAAGGTTGGATAATGCACTAGTAGGCAAAATTGCCGGTGTTACTATTCAAAATGTTTCTTCTGAAGCTGGTGCTACTCCAGTGATCCGGATTAGAGGTTTCTCTTCTATTAATACGAATTCAGGTCCATTGGTTGTTGTGGATGGTTATCCAGTACCAGATGGAATGTCTTTTGTAAATCCGCAGGATGTGGAATCCGTAGAGGTCTTGAAAGATGCTGCATCAGCAGCCATTTATGGTTCAAGGGCAGCAAATGGAGTGATATTAATCACAACAAAATCAGGAAATTCCGATAAACCTAAATATTCATTTAAAACATCTTATGGTGTGAAAAATACATACAAGTTAAATGATATAATGACTTTTTCTGAATATGTGCAGGGTTTATATAGTGATGCAGCATTAAGAGCTCAGGATCCTTCAGTGGCTGTATCCAAGCAGAATTTAGTTTCTACCACTGAAAAAGCAGCTTATATTATAGAGAATGAGATTGCAGATGGACCAACAGATTGGCAAGATGCAGGTTTGCAAAACGCATCAGTTTATAACGTACAATTAGGCTTATCAGGCGGAACTAAAGATTTAAAGTATTATCTTTCTGGTAGCTATCAAAAAGATCAAGCTGCTATTAAATTCAGTGATAATACCAGAGGAACATTTAAAGCGAAGATTAACGGTAATATCAGTAAAAAGTTAAAGTTCAGTCTGAATTTTAATCCTACGTATGTAGGAACAACTAGTCCAGCTGCTAATTTTACGGATTATTATCGGTTCTATTCTTTTTTACCAACAGTACATACTGAGGCCACTGCCGCATTTGTGCGTCAAAATTCACAATGGGCCGATATAAATGCAGGCGATTTCGCTCAGGCTCGTCATTTTGCTAATTTAAACTATTCTGGAACGATGCCAGATGGTTCAACATATACAAGCGCTGGTACCATTGTGCCATGGACGACTAATAACAATACTCCTCTTTCTATAGCTTCACGTGAAAGTGTTACAAAAACATCATACCGAATCTTAAGCAGTGGTGATTTGTCCTATGAAATCATTCCTAAATTAATTTTCAAAACCTCAATTGGCGGTTATTACACTAGTCAGGATAATAAAGATTTATTATTGAGCAATGCCAAGACGGATGGTGGGGTTAATGAGTCAACTGTATCTAACACGAATTATAAGGATGTTTTATGGGAGAACACTTTAAACTACAACTGGAAAAAAGGAGACCATAATTTTACTGGTTTGTTAGGTTTCACCACTCAACAAACCTGGATTACAACAGGTACTGTAGTAGGTCGTAATTATGCAGCAGATCAATTAGATACTCAACCCTCACTAATTGATTTATCGCTGACAAAAACTTATAAGGATCAAGTAGGATTACTATCTTATTTAGGTAGATTGACATATGATTATAAAAACAAATATCTGTTCAGTACCAGTTTTAGAACAGACGGAAGTTCTTACTTTAACGTTGGAAAGAAATATGGTTACTTCCCTTCATTCTCTGCTGGTTGGGTAGTTAGCAATGAAGATTTCATGCAAGGTATCAGGACGACTGTCAGTAACTTAAAATTTAGAACCAGTTATGGCGCAACAGGAAATAATAAGATTTCTAGCTTTTCATACCAAAACTTATTATATCCTGCTAATTACGGCTTTGGTTCAGGAAATGGATCTGTGATCTTAGGACTTTCTCCAAATAACGCCATATTAGCCAATGCTAATATAACATGGGAGCGTACTTATGCATACAACTTTGGTATGGATTTAGGACTTTTAAACAACAGACTGAACTTAACGGTTGAATATTATAATTCACAAACTGATAAATTGTTGTATAACCAATCCACCATGTCTTTTAGTGGTTCTAACAAATTCATTAATAATGCAGGTAAAGTAAGAAACAACGGTGTTGAATTTGAGTTTAGCTCAAATAACGTCAAAACCAAAAATTTCGACTGGAATACTGCTTTAAATCTTTCTGTAAATAAAAACACCTTAATAGCCTTAGGAGGAGAAGTTGGCCAGTATAATTATGGGGAACGTAATGAAGTTTATGCAGCCTTAATAGACCAGCCTTCTATTCAATATTTCGGATACAAAACTGATGGTGTATGGACATCTCAAGCTATGATTGATGCTGCTTTAGCAAGTGGACAAACTACCAGCATTACTAGATATTATACTGCAGGTGGATTAAAGATTGTTGATACCAATAATGACAATGTAATCAATGAGGCAGATAGAACTACCATAGGTACTCCATTTCCTGATTTTACATGGGGCGCAACCAATACTTTCAAGATCAAAAATTTTGATCTGAGTATTACTATTCAAGGTTCTCAGGGTGGGAAATTGATTAATGGAGATGCTTATTATCAAGAGACGAAAAAATTTAATAGAAATTTCAATAACTCAAATCGTTGGATCAGCGATATGTTCCCTGGTGATGGTAAAACCCCATATTACACCAATGGCGTTGATATGATGCTTACCGATTATGTAGTTGAAGATGCTTCCTATGCCTCTTTAAGAAATGTAATTTTAGGATACAGTCTTCCTAAAACCATTTCGAAAAAAATGGGATTGAGTGGGGTGAGAGTTTATGGCTCCGCAGAGAATTTATTTTATGTTTTTGGAAAAGATTACAGAGCTATAAATCCAGAGGCTAGGACTACCTCAACTACGGATACTAATCCTTACTATTCTCCTTTAGTGGATGGATATCAGAGAGGAGCATTCCCAATTCTAAGGTCGTTTATTTTTGGTGTAGACCTTAACTTTTAATCAATAAACATAAGAAATCATGAATAAAATGAGATATATATCAATTGCCTTAACGTTTGTAGTTATTTTCAGCTCTTGCGACAAAATTATAGATGTGGATCCCATCTCTAATGTAGGCGTGGATCAATTCTATACTAATTATACAGAGGCAAATACCGGTTTAACCGGATGTTATTATGGTTTGCAGGAACCAATGTATAATGAATGGATGTTAACAGAATTAAGAGGCGATAATGTTAAACAAGGTACTCCAACCAGCACAAGTACGCCAAATATTGAGTTGAATGATCTTGATGAATTCACATTAAGCTCATCACATGCACAAGTCTATACCTATTGGTTAGCGACATATAAAAATATCAGGGCTTTAAATTATGTGTTGAGAAGTTTAGGTGTGACTTTCAATAACGGGACTTTAACTGTTGGACAAGGAACTGCTGTGATGACCACAGAATTGAAAAACCAACTTATTGGTGAAGCGCTCTTTTTAAGAGCTTATCACTATTTTAATTTAACCAGATTATTTGGTGGTGTTTTTCTGATCACCGAACCTGTAGATCCTGCATTTGCAAAGGAAGTCAAAAGAAGTACGGTTGATGAATGTTATGCATTAGTTACAGCAGATCTATCAATGGCAAAAGATTTATTGTCTACAAAAACTTTTGCAACCATTGCTTCAGCTAATTTTGGCAGAGCCAGTTCTTGGGCAGCAAAAGCTTTATTGGCTAAAGTTTACCTTACCCTAAATAGAAAAACGGATGCTTTGCCTCTTTTAGATGATGTGATCAATAATAGTGGATATGGTTTACTTTCCACTTACGCGGATATTTTCTCCATTACCAATGAAATGAACAAAGAGATCATTTTTGCGGTAAGGTATAAGGCAGGTGGATATGGTTTGGGATCTCCATTCGCAAATTTATTTGCACCAGCAGGTAGCGGTAATGCAGTAGTCAATAATGATGGTAGTGGTTTTGACTTTCCTACAGAAAGTATAAAAAATGCTTACATAACTCCAACAACTGGAGCTTCCGATCTGAGAAAAGCTGTCTCAATAGGCCAGTATACTGCACTCAAGCCTTATTCTAAAAAATTCATTTCACCAGTGGTGACTAAATACGATGCCGAGAACGACTTTCCAATTATTCGTTTCGCGGATGTTATTTTGATGAAGGCAGAAGCAACTGGATATGATGGTGCTGCTGGAACTTCAGTTACTATTATCAACCAAGTTAGAACAAGAGCAGGTGCTGGTACTTACCCTGGAACAGGTGCTTTTACGGCCGCCTTCTATAAATATCCGGCAACAGGGACTTATGCCATCAATGATGCTGCAAGTTTTAAAACTGCTTTATTTAATGAGAGAAGATTGGAGTTGTCTTTTGAGAATCAACGCTTTTTTGATCTGGTTCGTAGTGGTGATGCCTTAACAACAATCAAGGCTTATTATGCTGCGGAATTTGCTATACATTACGGGCTTTACACACCATTAATCCCATTAGCAACTTTGCAGGGATTTGTTACCCAAGATCGTTTATTGCTTCCAATTCCTCAACGAGAAATTGATACTAACAAGCAAATTACACAAAATTCAGGTTATTAGATATTTAATAAGGTTAGAGAGGCAGTTTTGCCTCAAGTATATCTATGATAAGTATGTATTAACGTTTCAAAATACAATTAATTTGATTCCAGCACAAAGGCTTAATTATAAACCTTTGTGCTGTTTTCTTATAGTAGTTGAAAAGCCGGCAGTGATGGGCCAAAAGTCATTTTCTCAGGGATGATATTCAATGCTATTGCTGACACGTAATCATTTATAGGCATTTTCAGCATAAATAAACCACAAATGACAAAAATATTGATTGCTATTACCTGCTTGCTTTTGTCTATCCATATTAAGGCGGCCACCATTAAAGTTTCTAATCCGAAAGAACTAAAAGCAGCAGTAGCCGATGCCAAACCTGGCGATACCATTTTACTCCAAAACAAAGAATGGAAAGACGTATTGTTAAAGGTTAGCGGTAAAGGAACAGCACAAAAGCCTATTTTAATTATGCCAGAAAATAAAAATGAGGTCATAATTACTGGGCAATCCGCTTTAAACATAGGAGGTGAATATCTAATTATCAAAGGTTTTCACTTTAAAAACGGCTACTCGCCTAAAGACGATATTATTACTTTTCGCATCAATAACGATAATCTAGCCAACAACTGCCGGGTAACTGAGTGTGTGATTGAAGAATTTAGTCAACCAGATAGGTTTCATAGTGATAGCTGGGTAGTTTTTTGGGGTAAAAACAATCGCTTAGATCATACCACTTTAGTGAACAAATTAAATGCTGGACCAACCATCATAGCAGAATTAAATGACGAACGTAGCCAAGAGAATTTTCACAGCATTGATCATAATTATTTTAAAGGTCGTCAACGTTTTGGCTCTAATGGAGGGGAAACCATCAGAATTGGAGTTTCCCGTTATTCATTAACAACATCGAAGACTCAGATTGTACACAACTACTTTGAACGTTGTAATGGAGAGGTAGAAATTGTATCTATTAAATCAGGACAAAATAATGTCAGTTTTAACACTTTTGTAGAGTGTGAAGGCGGTTTGGTAATGCGTCATGGCTCAAAAAACGTTGTGGAAGGAAACTTGTTTTTAGGAAATAATAAACCATTTACAGGTGGTGTGAGATTAATTAACCCAGGACATCATATTTTTAATAATGTATTTAAAGATTTACAGGGAACTGCTTTCCGTTCGGCCTTATCGGTTTTAAATGGAGTGCCAAATTCTTTAATTAACAGGTATTATCAAGTTAAGGATGCCACCATCAACAACAATACATTTATTAATTGTGCATCAGTATTATTTGGAGCTGGTAAGGATGCAGAGCGTACTTTATCACCTCAAAATGTGGTGTTTGCCAATAATTTATTTATTGGTGGTTCTGATAAAATTTATCAGGATGATAATAAAGACGGAGGTGTTATTTTTAAAGATAATGGTATCCTGAATAATAAAGCTAACAATTTGCCACAGGGCCTTTCACCTGCGAAAGTTAGCGAAATTAAAAAAGGAGAATTTTCATTTCCTTACAATAAAAGCATAGGCGCCGATATTAAAAAGCTCAGTTTCGTTACTAAGGAAGAAACTGGTGCATCGTGGTACAAACCGCAAACTATAAAGCCTAAACGAGCCAATAAAAGTTTCGAAATCAAATCAACGGAAAGCGAAAACATTAAAGCAACCCTTGAAAAAATGATTGCTGGCGATACCTTGCTTATAGCCGATGAAGGATATCTAAGGATAAATGAAAGTTTAGTAATTGATAAGCCGATTAATATTATGGCGAAAGCTGGTCTGAAGACTAAGCCAATCTTTGTAAATACAAGTTTTAAAACTTTAAACGCCTTTATTATTATTAAAAATGGGGGCGAATTAAACTTAAAAGGTTTGGCCTTTAAAGGTGCATTCGAAAGCTTTGGTGATACTAAAGCAGGTATAGCTTCAACAGAAGAACCTATGAACAAACATTATAAAGTGAATATTGATCATTGTGAGTTTTACGATTATAACGAAGGCTCTTATTCTGGTTTTAAAGGTTCAAAATCTACGTTAGCAGATAGCTTAATTATCACTAATTCATTGTTCAGAAATATATCAGGTACCGGTGTCAACTTAGGTGAAGAAAAAGACGACAAAGGAATTTACGCAGCAGAATATACTGTAATTGAAAATTGTGTTTTCAGCAATGTTTTAGGGAGTGCCATTAATATTTACCGTGGTGGTAATGATGAGAGTACTTTAGGTCCGTTTGTAACTATTGACCATTGTACCTTTAACGAGGTCGAAAACCGTGAGCAAGGTACAGTAGTGAAACTTATTGGTGCACAGCACGCTAGCTTAACCAATAGTATTTTCTCTTATTGTGGACAAGGTGGACGTTCTATTGAATTTAGAGAATACCGTTGGGACGAAATTAAAGTTGACTATTGCAATTTTTATGAAGCCGGTAGGGTGGATTCTTTTTATGATAAAGTGTTAGGCACACATAATTATCATATTAAGCCAGCTTATCAAAACAAAAGTCAATTCAATTTTAACCTTCAAAAAGACTCAGAATTAATAAATAAAGGAAGCGATAATCAATCCATTGGGGCAAATATTCAAAATGGTAACTAAAAGACTTTTTATTAAAATGATAAATATAAGCTTAGTAGTTTTATTACTGGCATCATGTGTCACACAACAAGTTCCTGAAAAAGTAACTACAATCATAGCAGAACCAGTAGTTATAAGAGTAGCGGATAAAAATTTCCCGTCAGAGGTTTTGGATTTAACCAACTGGAAACTAAATACACCAACAGACACCCAAACATCTGGTAAAGTTGATGAATATAAGCAACCTGTTTTAAATACTTTTATTGATGCCAATTGGTTTCACTTGAACAATTCTAAGGATGGCGTAGTTTTTAAAGCAAATACTGGTGGTGTTACAACCTCTGGTTCGGGTTATCCTCGAAGCGAGTTGAGAGAAATGATCAATAGTGGAAATACAAATGCTTCTTGGGGTTCTGCTTCTGGTATTCATACCATGTTTATTGAACAAGCAATTACTCATTTACCCAATGTAAAGCCACATATTGTAATAGGTCAAATTCATGATGCCGATCATGATATCGTTGTTTTTAGGTTAGAGAAAAAGAAGTTATTTATCGATTTAAACGGTAAAGATGGTCCTGTTTTAGATAACAATTATTCCTTAGGTAAGCACTTTACTGTAATGTTTAAAGTGCATGACAATAAAGTAGATTGCTATTATAATGATGCGCTGGTTTATAGTCATAATGCCATATTTTCAAATGCATACTTTAAAGCGGGTGCGTATGTTCAATCATCCTGTAAGGGAACTAGAAAGGTGATAGACGAGTCCTGTGATGCGTATGGTGAGGTTGAGATTTATAAACTTCGGGTTGAACATGACTAAGAACATGTGGAAGATTTTAAAAGGAGTATTACTCTTAACCATCATCGGCTATAGCCCAAAGATGCAGGCTAAAGATTTTACTGTGATTAATGCTGCCGAGTTTGTAGGATTAAAATTAGCTCCAGGAGATAAAGTGATACTTTCAGGAAATGCCTGGAAAGATCAGGAAATAGTTTTTAAAGCTAAAGGGACTGAAGAACAACCCATCATTTTAACGAGTGCCAAACCAGGCGAAATTATCTGTTCTGGTAACTCAAACCTAAAGATAGATGGCGAATGGTTGGTGGTAGATGGTTTGGCTTTCTCAAATGGTTACCCTGAAAAAGAAGATGTGATTGCTTTTTCAAAAACATCCAGACATTGTAGGTTAACCAATAGCAGTATTCTCAATTACAATCCTCCTTATAAGACAAAAGATTACAAATGGGTATCAGTTTATGGAACCAATAATCGGGTTGATCATTGCGCTTTAACAGGTAAAACGAATCAGGGAACAACTTTGGTGATTTGGCTTTCTGAAACTCCGAATTACGATAGAATTGATCATAACTATTTTGGTCCGAGACCCGATTTGGGAAGTAACGGTGGAGAAAGCATCAGGATTGGAACCAGTGAATGGTCGATGCATGATTCCTATGCAAAAGTAGAGTTCAATGTTTTTGATAAATGTAATGGAGAAACCGAAATTATCTCCATTAAATCTGGACATAATATAATTATAAATAATCTGTTTTATGAATGTGAAGGTACACTCACTTTCCGTCATGGAAATAACTCTGAGGCGGCTTACAATTTTTTTATTGGAAACAATGTGAAGAATACCGGTGGTATTAGAGTGATTGGCGAGAATCAGCGCGTTCATGACAATTACTTAGAAGGCTTAACCGGAAGTGGTTTCAGAGCGGCTATTTCTGTGATGAACGCATTTGAAAATCCTAAACCTAATGAATATTTCCAAGTAAACAATGCCATCATTAAAAATAATATTATTATAGATTGTAAAGAAGCAATTGCAATCGGTTCAGGTAAAGATGATAAAAGAATACTACCTCCTGTAAATTTGGTAATGATTGAGAATGTTATTATCAACCCAATAAAACTAATCAACTATTTTGATGTGCCATTGGAGTCAACCATTAAAAATAACCAGATTAAAGGTGTAGCAAAAGAGGATGGATTTACAGTGTTTAAAGGAAGTTTAATTCGAAATAAATTTAACCTTTGGGAGATAAACTACCAAGTTGTTAGCCCTTTTTGGTTGGTAGAATCTGTTGGTCCCAACAATCGAAATTTGAATTTTTCTGAAATGATTAAATTTTAAATCCTATAACATGAAAATAAGGAGGCAACCGTTTTTAAATAACGAAATAGCCTCTTTTGACTATTCTTGGAATTATGTTACCAAATATAGTTTTATGGTAATAAATACTTTCAAATTAAATAATCGGCAAAAAATCTTGTAATTAAATTATATGTATTTATATTTGGTTAACCAATTTGGTTAACCAAATATAAATAATTAACCTGCTAATGAACAGAAGAGACTTCGTCAAGCAAACAGCATTATCTGCAAGCTTAATCCCCTTTTGGGATTTTTCTAATAATATCTTTACCCTGCCAGAGACAGATAAATTAGAAATAAATATTTTCTCTAAACAGCTACAATTTTTAGATTATTATTCATTAGGAGAAATAGCCGCAGAAATTGGTTTTGCTGGGGTTGATTTAACAGTGAGACCCAAGGGACATGTGCTTCCAGAAAACGTTCGAACAGATTTGCCTAAGGCCATGGAAGCTATAAGAAAAAGTGGTTCCAATTGCAAAATGATAACAACAGTTATTGAGAGTGTAAACAATCCAATAGACGTTGCTATTTTAGAAAGTGCTTCTGCTGCAAACATACCTTATTACCGTCCCAATTGGTTTAAATACAAAGATGGATTGTCTATGGAAGATTCTTTGTTATCCTATCAAAAAAATATAAAAAAGTTGGGTGAATTGAATAAAAAATTAGGCCTAATAGGCTGTTATCAAAATCATGCCGGTATAGATGTGGGTTCTTCATTCTGGGAAATTAAGAAAATACTTGAAACCGTTGATCCCGCTTATTTTGGAGTGCAATACGATGTTAGACATTCCATGGTTGAAGGTGGCAATTCATGGATAAATGGTCTGAAATTATTGCACCAAAATATTAAAACTATTGTCTTAAAAGATTTTAAATGGGGGAAAGTAAATGGGAAATGGGAAGCTATTAATGTGCCAATTGGAGAAGGAATGGTTGATTTTAATTCCTATTTTAAATTATTGAAAGGATACAAAGTAAAACCACTGGTATCACTTCATTTGGAATACGATTTGGGAGGAGCAGAAAAAGGAGACCGTACCCTATCTGTCGATAAAAAGGTAGTATTTGATGCCATGAAAAGGGATCTTACAGAAGTTCAACGTTTGTGGCAAAAGGCTTGATAATTAAATATTTTTATAAACACACATACAATCTAAAATTAAATTCATGAATAGATATCTCATTCTATTATTTTTAATACCCTCTTTGGCTATATGTCAAATTAAATTAAAACCAAATATTATAAAGGTCCACAATTCAGCTGAATTAACGGATGCTATATCCAAAGCTAACGCAGGGGATAATATTGTCATGGCAAACGGCATTTGGAAAGATGTTCAGATTAAATTTTACGGGAAGGGAACAAAAGAACAACCCATAATTCTAAAAGCAGAGACGACTGGTAAAGTTACAATTGAAGGAGTATCTAATTTACAATTGGGAGGAGATTATCTTGAAGTAATGAACCTACACTTTAAAAATGGACATACACCTACCGGAAGCGTGATACAATTTAAAATAAATGATGAAACCATTGCCAACTATAGCAAAGTTACAAATTGTGTCATTGAAGAATTTACACAGCCCAATAGAGAAGTTTCAGACCATTGGGTCGAATTGTGGGGCAAACATAACCAATTGGATCACTGTAATATTATTGGTAAGTCAAATTTTGGGCCAACTGTTAGAGTATTTTTAACAGGTAATAAAAATATTAATAATCATCATCAAATTATCTTTAATCATTTTGGTCCTAGACCTCGTAAAGGTGGTCCGCACGGTGAAACCATTCAAATAGGCGATAGTGAAACATCTATGACTCCATCATATACCAACGTTTCAAACAACTATTTTGAACATTGCAATGGAGAGGTGGAAGTCATCTCAAACAAATCTAATTTTAATGAATACAGGAACAATATTTTCTTTGAGAGTGAAGGTTCTTTGGTTTTAAGACATGGAAATTATTGCACTATTGATGGTAATGTTTTTATTGGTAATGACAGTTCAGAATTTATCGGAGGTATTCGAGTTATAAATACGGGACATTGGATTACCAATAACTATTTTTATAACTTAAAAGGTAAGGAATTTAGAAGTGCTTTGGCAGTTATGAATGGTATCCCCAAATCGCCTTTAAACCGATATATGCAAGTCACGGATGTAGTGGTTGCTAACAATACATTTATTGATTGTGTTTCTCCTTTCCAGTTTAGCGTGGGAGTTAATATTGATAAAAAAACGGTGTTGCCAGCATCTGAAATCCGTTCAGAAAGACCAGAGCGTATGGTTGTTGCAAATAATATGGTTTATAATCATAAAGAAGATAATTATCCAATAGTAGCATATGATAAAGTTGACGGTGTAACATTTAAAAAGAATGTTTTTAATAATGTAAACAAAAGTAATATTTCAAATGATGGAATTATTACAAGAGACTTTCAAGTGAAAAAACTATCAGAATATTTATATGTACCAACTAAAAATCAAGAGGATGCCTATAAAGGTTTTGATTTTGAGAAGATATCAACCGATATTTTTGGTGCTGACAGAACCAAACAAAATAGTATAGGTGCCATAACCATACCTGTAATAGATCCAACTTTAATAAACAAGAAGCTTTACGGAACTAATTGGTTTTCAACTAATTCTCCTCATTACAACGCTAAAATAATTCAGGTTGCCACAAATAAAGAACTGCTTAGTCAATTAGAAAAATCTCATTCAGGTGATATTTTATCTTTAAAATCAGGAATTTATGAAATAACTTCTGCTTTGGTGATAAATAAGCACATCACTATAATTTCGGTTAACTCAAAAAATAAAGCACAACTGCAATTTAAAGGAGAGAAAGCAGTGTTTGAAATGCATCCCAAAGGTGTATTAAATTTAGAAAATGTAATCCTTAAAGGAGATAAAACACAAGAAGCATTTACTACTTTAGCCAAAAATATGTCACAAGCGTATGATTTATTTATAAAAAATACAGAAATATCAGATTTTAAAAGCGTCATTAAATCTTATAAGGCGTCATTTGCTGATACTATTTCAATAAATAATTGTGTCATTAAAAATTGTTTAAACGGTATTGAATTGAACAAAGAAACAGATGACGGAGGCGATTACAATGCAGAGTTTGTATACATTAAAAACTCAAAATTTGATAATATTCAGTCAACAGTTTTAGATTATTACCGAGGAGGCTATGATGAGTCAACCATAGGTGGAAATCTAGTACTTCAAAATAACACTTTTACGAATTGTGGTACGGATGATAAAAGCGGAATATTAATCCATAACCAAGGCATTGTAAATGTTGATTTTTCTAATAACACCTTCAAAAATAACCCTGTGCGTGATATTGCAATCTTGTGGGGGGAAAAAGGACAAAAACCTGTTAATAATACAATTTCAAATTCAGGACAAATAAGAATTGAAGAAAGTCTGAAGCAAAAGTTAATGTACTAATATACCTATCTTATGAAATTTTATAAACCATTTTTTTTGACTCTTTTATTACTACCAGTAATAGGGCTTGCACAGGATATTACTTCAGACCAAGTAATACCAACTAACAAAATTGTAGATTATTTAAAACCTGAAGTTAAGGCAGCATTAAGTAAAAAAGGTGTCATTACAGAGGCTGTTTTGGCACAATATTTCCGCGATAAATTTGCTGAACGTTATTTTTACAACTGGAATGATTTTGATTCCCGATTTAAAAACTATAATACAATTTATAAAGGAATTGAGAAAACCCATACTGAAAATGCACTAGATCATTTATCTAAATTTTCGGAAAACACACCCTGGAAACTCCCTTTTAATTATTTAAATGGATCTCCCGTAAATGCCTATGCAATGCGCCATTTAGCTCGTCAGCATAAAATGGTGGACATAGCATTTTACTTTTATTATCAAAATAAGGATCCTAAATACATTGACTATTTTAAAAATCAATTACAGTCTTTAAACGGGGCTTTAAAAACCGGTAAATATGAATCAATAGAAGACGGAAACGGTGTTTATGAAGTTTTTAGATCTGGTTATCGGATTTTGAACTGGTTAGAGATACACAATATGTTTTTAGGACAAAAAGCCTATTCAGATAAGGATCAGCTCATCACAATAGCAACTTTACTTCAACATGGTGAAAATTTGTATGAGAATAACGCCACATTTCAATCTGGAAACCATCAAACCAGGGGTATGTCGGCGTTGGCTATGCTTTCCATTCTTTTTAGAGATTTTAAAGGTACAGATAAGTGGTATGATCACGCGATGTCTTTATTGGAAGCACACATGACTAAAGAAATCAATAGTGATGGTTTTCAGTTTGAAAGAACAGTTCATTACCACATGAGCGATATTGAGACTTATTTATACGTGTATCAACTAGCAAAAATTAGTAAAATAGAAGTAAAACCTTTTTGGGAAGAAAAATTAAAATCACTTTTTGTAACTCTTACAAAGATTGGATATCCAGATAAATCTGGTCCGGTACTATCTGACGATACAGATGATCCCTGGGCAGAAAAAAATGATATTTCAGGAGCTTTAACCTTAGGTTATTTGCTTTTTAAATCTCCGGAAATGGGATACTTTGCTAACCATCATGTAGAGCCATTTATGTTTTGGTATTTTACCGAATCTCAATTAAAGATGTTGGATAATGTTGTGTCTAAGCCCCCTTTAATTAAAGAGGCGGAATTTCCAAAAACAGGTTATTATATTATGCGTGAAGGATGGATGCCCAATGATAAGATGATGATTGTTTCTGCAGGCTTAGATGATCTAAAACCTGATCATCAACATGGAGATATGCTAGGTATTCAAGCTATGGCGAATGGTAAAGTTATCTTGCCCAATTATCAGGTTAGATATTCTTTAAATGATTTTGAGTTTTTTAAAAATTCTATGGTAAAGAATGTAGCATTGGTCGATGACGAACTACAAGGGCAACAATATACTTCTAACCAAGGTGGTAGCGGTTTTGGTAAGTTTTTAAAATTACCGCAACCAAAAACCATTGCTTGGAAAAACAACAAAGATATTGATGTATTTATAGGTAGGCATGATGGATTTGAAAATGTAGGTGTACAATATAGTAGGCAAGTTGTTTATTTAAAAGATGATTGTTGGATTGTGAAAGACAACTTTTCTTCCGATAAGGCTCACGATTATAAACAAGTTTGGCAAGGACATTACACTATGGAATCATCGCCAAATTTAATACATTCCTCATTTGATGATGCTTCAGGATTAGATATTTATCAAATCAGAAAGGTAGATACCGTCTTAACTTCTGGTAAACATGGTAAACAATGGTCGGTTGTTTCAAAAAAGAATCAAACCAATTTTAGTTTTATTACCGTGCTGTATCCTTACAAAGGATACTCAAATAGCATTGAAAAAAGTGACAATCCTAAATTTAAGGAATGGGAATTAAATAAATCTAAATGGAAGATTGAAGGCGTAGAACCTATTTCGTTAACTAAAGATGAAAAAACCGCATTTTTTTCAGTTAATAAATTAGAATTAAAAGATATAAAGATTAATTTTTCAGCTATATCAGACATGTTTTTAACTTTTAAAGGTCAAGTTTTAACAATCCAGTCAATAGGGGAAATTGATACTCAAATATTATTCAACAACAAAGACATTAAAAAAAACAGTGTACTCAAACCAGGAGATACAGTTGAATATGTCATTAAATAAAGTGGTTTATGTAAATGCGAATGATGCTATATATTCATATAATTCTTAATAGACTATAACTTCATGACAAAAATAACTACAATGAAGGACATTGCTGAGATATTAGATTTGTCCATTTCAACTGTTTCTAGAGCATTAAGTGACAGTCATGAAATTAGTGTGGAAACTAAGAAACGCGTTTTAGCTTATGCTGAATCTGTTAATTTCCAGCAAAATCCAATGGCAGTTTCTCTTAAAAATGGGAAAAGTAAGTGTATTGGACTCATTGTTTGTGACGTAGCTAATTACTTCTTTTCACAGGTTATTGACGGCGTGGATT
>NZ_AQPN01000071.1 GCF_000403135.1 Arcticibacter svalbardensis MN12-7 | reverse complement strand
TATATTAATGGCCTGATAATTAATTCGAGTGTATTATTTATTGTGGCTTGATAAGAAGAAGGTGCTATTTCGATAATAAAAACATAATAACTAATGGATCTCTGCTCCGACCAAACAGGATTAGCGAAAGCTTGGTTGTTCGTTCCTTAGCGCTTGCATCTGGCTTGCTTGTTCGCATGGAGTCGAACAAGCAAGCCGGATGCAAGCCAGAAGCAAGCTCTAAGCAAGCCACAAATGGCGTTTATATCTCCATGCCTTTATATCGGTCTTACCTGGTTCTATTCAGGTTGGATAACATTTTAAGGTTCGATCTTTTACCAGATTATGCCCTTTAATTATTTGAAGAAACATGGAAGATATTAAAACTTGTGAGTAAGGTTTTTGGGTAATAAATATCGTTCCTCCAAAAGTTACAGTTCCGTAATTCTTCTTGTATCTATCACAGGGCTTAATTGGCTCCAAAAGTCTGGTTTAGAATAATACAGTTTTACCTTTTTTGTTAACGAGTCTTTTCTTTAAATTTCAAGCATTAGTGCCGCTTATACTAAAAATTCGATCTTTTATTTTCTCAATATAAAAGATCGCAACAGCAGGTTTATTTATCAAATCAAATTTCCTTTACCTAAAAATAAAAATAGTTTATAGTCCATACCAATTTTAAGATTGTAGCTTTTAGCAATCAATAATCCAGTTATTGAATTATTGATTGCTAAAAAAATTACGATAAAAAAGTTGTAGCTTTTTTGCTGACTAACAAAAGCGACATTATTTTCTTATTGGTAAGATTTAAGCGATGCCAATTGTTGTGAAGTTTTTGTATAAATAAGTCTCATCTCGAAAATATGTTAAACTATTTTATATATTATTCCGTTTAGATAATTTATTCACATATTTACATTTCACACATATAAAATAAATTCGATATGGCAAAAGTTACAGAGCAGGACATTATTACTTTTTTACAGGAAAAAGTTAGCACTCTACAAATTGAACTTAATAAAGCTCAATCTGCTCTAGAATCATTCTCAGGATCAGCACCTAAAGCAAATGCAAAGCCGGCGTCAGATACATCGGTTGAAAAAGTTAAATCTGTTCGCGGAAAGAAAGTTCCTGCTTTGAAACCAAGCAAGCCACTAGCTGTTCCCGAACAATTTAATGCTGATGATAAAATGGATAAAAAACTGGCTTACATATTATCAACTTTAGGAGCCTCTTTTAATTCGGAAGTAGTGAGTAAGATTCAAGAATTAGAACCCGAAAAAGATGCTGATAAATTGGGCAAAGCGGTTATTGTTAAACTAGCCTCTTTATTTAAAGCAGGTCGCATTAAAGGAACTAAATTAAATGGCAAATATAAATATGAGCTTTAAGTAGTTTAAACAAGACAATTAATTAATCATATAAAATAAAACCCCGATAAGACTGATCTTACCTGGGTTTTATTTTATATGATTTTTGATTTGAATTCAGAAGCAAAATTGCAATTCTTTATTATCCGATACTGAATTTCTAAATGGAATATAAAATCAGTAGTCAACATGCTAGCAATTTATGTAGTTCTTAAGCATTGAAGAATAAGTGCCTGCTATTTATTAATAAAGACAACTTTGCTTGGGCTGATTCCTACGTTAATACGATATCTTAATGTTCCCGTTTTATCAAAACAGAATACTTCTCCATTTGTTGAATAATTTTTTGCATCAGTTACAAATACTTCGCCTGAAATATCATCTACAGCAACTCCATATGGGGATGTTATACTTGTTCCATCGCTGATAAAGTTTTCTTTTTCAAGAAGTTCTGTTTTTACATTGAATAACTGAACCGTGCCATCCCATTTTGTAATATAAGCATAATCGCCACTGATGGCTATTGATCCACTGGTAAAGTCTTTTTGTGATTTAACTACATCTGTCTTGCTATCAATGATAGCCATGCTGGCGTTGATTGTGGTATAGTTACCAACTGATAATACATAAACGTCACCATATTGATCCGCAACAACGCTTCCTGGATTATCAACCACTGTAATTTTTTTGGTTTCAGTAAGTGTAGTCAAATCAATAACGGAAACGGTTTTGTCATAATTATTGGGCCAACCCAGACCACCTGAATTAGCTACATACAACTTTCCATTTGCTATAGCCATTCCTTCTGGGTTACGGCCTACGGTAATGTATTTGTCAATCGTTAAGGATGCGGTGTCCATTACGGCTACTGTACCGTCGAAACAAGAAATGAATGCTTTGTTTTTGTCAAATACAATACTACGGGGTTGTCTTGCAGTTGTTCCGTTCTTCACGTCAATCTTTTTAATTGATACCGCAGTTCGGGCGTTAACCACTTCTATTGTACTAGATACGTTTACTACAATGTACATTTTTGATCCGTACACTTGTACATCATTACCCGTATCGCCAAGTCCGCGGTTGTTCACTTTATTGAACTGATCAAAGGTAAATGCACGATTGTCGTAGTCAAAATAGGAGAGTGTTGAATTGTTAAGATTGATACCTCCCTGACTTAAAACATAGATTCCCTGACGTTCCGCCGTTGGCTCAGTTCCTGATCCGTCCTCTATTCTGTCTTTTTTACAAGATCCAAGAATGGTCAGTACAAGTAAAGAAGAGAGCAGAAATTTGAGTTTTAGTTGTTTCATATTAGTTTATTTTAATTTTTAAAGATTCGGAGATTAAATTTTTATTTGAAAAGAAAATCGGACAGAGCGCCCAGGCATAGGGAAACTCCGGATGAAGGCATACGAATTATTGAAGATGTTATTAAGTTCGGTGGAAAAGTTGATTGCATTTCCTCCTGCAAAAAACTGGTAACTAGCAGATGCATCACTTACTGTAAATCCGGGAACATAGTTTTCTGGGAGGTTCTCCCGTAAAAAATAGCGGGAAGAGGACACAATCTGGTTGTAATAAAGACTAAAGCGATTGTTATGAATGCCTGCATTTACAGCAGCAGTATGTTCGGGTGTATACGGAATTTGATTTAAGTAGACAGATGACGAGGGATCAGTTATGTCAATCGCTTCCTGGTAGGTATAGTTTCCGGAGATTGATCCTTGCAGGGAAGAGCTTAGTGGAAGTTCTGTTTTTATCCCCAGATCCAGACCTTTGATCTCCACTTTTCCTAAGTTCAGCATCGTCCATGTAAATAGATCTTTATTTGGGATGGCAATGATTTTATCTTTTACGTGGTTGTAGTAGGCATCGGCAGTAATGGTTAAATAATTCAACAGGTGTGTGTAAGCCTTGCTGTAGGTGATGCCGAGGTTTACTTGTTTGGCTAATTCAGGTTTCAATGTACGGTTGCCCAGACGGGTATAATACAAATCGTTGAAAGTAGGGTTGCGAAATATATCTTTATAAAATGCCCTGATCAGAAAAGGGGAATGCTCGCTTGGTTTATAGGTGGCGGACAGGGCTGGCGACCAAACAGTTTTCGATGGTGCTGCCGATCCGGTTTGAATCTGTTCCGTAATATGCGTATTGAGCAGGTTTCCCTGGAAAGTATATTTATTCCAGCTAAACCGTGATGCCAGGACATTTAAGTAGGTAAATCGTTCCGGGTAATCGTAGTTAACCAAATTGGTTTTTAAAGCGTTCCATGTAACGTCACTGGAATAGGAAATCTCCCAATTTTTAGAAAGTGCATAGGAAAGGGCTGCAGATTGATAGATTTCAGTCTGAGTGTATTTTTGATTGAGCTCTCCTGCTTCATTCAGGAAATCGGGATCCAGATAGCGAATATAGTTTTTAGCGTACTTTGCATTGAGAAGCAGGTGGAATCCATTGTCCCATTGTTTTTCGTATCCGCTTTGTAAAAATAGGTCACGGTTCCAAAGATGCTGATTGGACGTGGGGTTGTAATAAACGACTGCACCGGGAAGTCCACGATCTGCACGATAGTAATTAATCCGGAAATGAAAACGGTTACTGTCATTGCGACTCCAAAAAAGGGAAGCATTACTTTGCAGGGATTCTAAACTGGCATTATTGCGGGTGGCCAACGTATCCGATCCATCTCCATCCACTTTGTATTTGTAGCGGCCATTGGCCTTCTGCCAGTTGTTGGCCATGCTAAACGACCATTGTTTGCTGATCCGTTGTTGCCAAACGAAGGAAGGGTTGATCAATCCAAATGAACCTGTTTTGTAATTAAGTGAGAGATGAGTTGGCTTTTGGGATTCAAAACGGGGCCAGATGGTTTTAATCATCAGTATGCTGGAGGATGCAAATGAACGGGCGGGCTGACAAATATCTTCCGACGTTCCGTTAAAGAGGGTTATGGATTCTACGTTGTCGAGATTGATGGTACCCAGATCGATCTGTCCGTTTTGTGCATCGGTGAGTTGAACGCCATCATAGAGCACACCGGTATGGTTGGCTCCAAGACTTCGTACCGATACTGTTTTTATTCCCCCAATACCGCCGTAGTCTTTGATGCTGACACCCGAAAAGTTTTTGATGGCGTCTGCCACATTAAAGGCATTGTAGCGTTTGAAGTCGTCTGCGTTAACTTGCTGCGATGGATTGACGGTTTGTACTTGTGGAATAGAAGAGGTTGATACCTTGACTTCTTTTAAGGTGCGGGAAGTGTCTGCTTGTGCGAATGACTCTGATGAAAGGAACATCAGCAACAGTGAAACTGAATAAGTCAGTCTTTTGAAAAATTTACGCACCCCCGATTTTGTTTTCATACCTATGGTTTAATCCATAGCAAACGGCATAGAGAATACGATAAAATGGAAATACACCATTGGTATTTTCATTCCAGCTTCAATCCCCGAAAGCTATGAATCTATAATGCGATGGCAGGTTTTCTGACTTACTCCCTAATGGTACGGTCTTCCCATCCGCCGGAGCGGACAGTGACACTACATGTGTACCTTAGTTATAGAGCTTACAGCTGCGGGACAGTTCTGGAATTTTACCAGATTCCCTTTTAATCCCAATCAAGAATTGGGAACCAAAAGCGTACAAATGTAGGCCTTTGCTTTGTGAATAACAAGAGAGGAAAGCGGTTAGCTGATATAATCGCGGTCTTCGTCGCTTAGTTTACCGCGGTATACGTTCGTTAGGGGTTGGTTTTCATCCTCCTCCGGGTATTCTTTTTCTTCATCAGGTACAATGACCTTTTTGCGGGAACGCATGGCAAGGGCACCTACACTAAACCCGGCAAGGAAGACAGCTGCAAATATATAAAGCTTGGAAATTCGTTTAACGCCAAAGATCCACATATCAATTTCTTCGGTATTGTTCATTAAAATGATAGTTACCAATGCAGTGATCAGAATGATGAAAATGGTTTTGACTTTCATAGGTTAAAAGCTATAGGTTGCAATAGTTTCGAATACGGGATTACGATGTGGTTTCTCATTTAAAAATACAACTTTTCCACCAAAGTTAAAAATAGGAAGAAAAAAACGAAGTATGTTCACATCTGCACGAAGTTCTGCTCCATAAGACCGTGGAGAAAAACTTTTCCCTTTGCCGATGTTTTCGAAGTCGCTAAATAAACCTCCTTGAATCCGTTTGATGTAGGCGAGGGGGCCAATGGCAAAATCGGGATAAAAGAGTGGGAGCCGGTAATCCAGCAGCAGCGTATTGTTGGTGTTGCCTATTGGGGTCAGGAAGCTGTAGCCGGATACCCTGGGAATGTCTACCGAGTTTTGGTAACTGCCATCGCCATCCTGAAAATTGAAGCTTGCCGCAAAAGAATGATTTTCTGCAAGGCCAGGAAAATAGAAAGTGCTCTTTGCTGAAAATAGTTTTCCTTTTACCTGATCCTCAAAAGGGAAATGCCGATAGAGGAAGCTGAAGTTCTGTCCCCATTTTGGTGCCAGGTCTCTTGAGCTTCGCCTCGTATTATGAGAGGCATAAAACTGATAATGCATGGGGAAATTTAATCGGGTGATGAGCGAAGTCATTCCGTTTTCAACGTCATAGCGATTGGTGAAACTGGTTCCGGTTTTTAAACCCAGACTGTAGGAATGGTTGAAGCGGTTGAAGTTGAACGGGATGGTCATCTCGGCTTTAATTTCATTTTCGCGCCAGGTAACCGGACTGTAAGTGGTGACCTTATTGACAGTTGTCTGCCGATATATTAATCGTGGCCTGTTTGTATAGTTGACACTGAAAATAGGGAAGAATCTTTTATAGGCAAAACCGGCCAGGTATTCACTTTTCTGCAAAGCGTTATTGAACTGGTAGCCGGTATAAAAGCTCATGGTGTTCAATTTATTATCTGACTGGAGTTCGATACCAAAATTGGAGTCGTCGAAATAGGCATTGTCCTCCACAATGGGGATGATGCTGTGGAAGTAAAACAGGTTGCTCCATTCCCTGTATTTGCGGCTGGGATAGGTTTTGTAATTCACATTTTGCAGTACATTGTTGTTGCCTTCCTGCTCCTGGGCTTTGGCACCATAATCTACAAAATGACTTTCGAGGGTGTTTATGTTTTTATTTAAAAGAGATTTCGTATTTAGAGCCGCTATATCGTGTCCGAATACAGTATAGGTGTTGAAGGTTAAACGCCCTGAGATCGTGTCGTAGAAGGGGTTATATGCGCCGATTTTATCGGATGTAACCTGATAAGTTTGCCTGTCTGTTAAATTAAAGCGGTAAATGTTATCGGTTCCGTTGTAGTGTGCTTTGAAGAAAATGTCCTGATTGCCATAAACGGGACGAAGGATCTCCTGCAACTGGAAGGGTAGGAGGGAGGTAAAAGTGCCCGTTTTTGTATCCAGTTCATAGATCGTTTTGCCGCTATCATTTACACCCACAACCACAACTTTAGAGCCGTCCGGATTGAAGGATGGCATCTGCAGCATGTTGTTATCGGGACTGTCATATCGCTTCAGCTCCCGTCCATTTTCAGGATCAAATTCCACCAGTAAAATTTGATTGGAATAGGAGACAGAAACGGCAATGATTCGCTTGCCGTCCGGAGATAATGAAGGGGAAAATAACCGGGTTTTATGTGTGATCTGTCTGGCCCTTTTTGTGGTCAGGTTATAGACGTTGATGACGTTGAAAGAGCGTTGGTGAAAGCGGGCATCAGAGCGGTACTCATCCCATGTAATTTTGCCCCCTCCATAGCTGAACCATGGGAGCTCTTGGGCGCCTATATTTAGGATCTTTTTTTCTTTGCCTTCTGGCGTGATGAGGACTATTTTGGGAACGCTGGCTTTGCCCTGTTTCAGGGCAAGAATGTTGCCGCCTGCTACTGGTTGAGGGAGGTTGTAGTTCTCGGGTGTATTCGTTTTCCTTTTGTTAATGCTGGGGTAGTCTATTGGGTTAGATTGATCGGCCTGTGCCTGCCATAGATCCTGAAGTTCTTTGATGGTGGCGTCGTGCAGTTGACGGGTATTCATACCGGTTATTTTATGAATAGCACGACTGAGGTTGTAGGGCCTTAGCGGGTTCCGGGTCATGGTTGAGTAGATCGAGTCCATAATGTTGGCCCCATAGTCTTTTCGGAGTTTGCTGGTCATGAAGTAGCCGAGCTGGTAGTATCCGGGTGTGAAGTCTTTTAATGATCCGAGGTAGTTCTTGGAGTAGGAGAAGTTTCGCTGACTCAATGTGTTTGCCCGAAGGATATTGCTCCACTCTGGAATCCTTCCCCTACCTGCATCCGTTAGTGCGGTTTCCATACCTACTGCATCCCCTTCGTAAAACCAGGGGGGAAGGGTAATGCCAAATATAGCGAGGGCAAGTTCTTCAAAAAAAGGGGCGTTGAGCTTACCTGTCAGTTTGTCAAACTGGATCACGTGTCGCATCTCGTGTACAGCCAGACTATTGAGCCAGCTTTGGAAGTCGAAGCTTTGGGAAGGGGTGGTGTAAAACTCCGAACGACGAGGTGCTAGTTGCACAAATCCATTAGCGGTAGTGCCCTGGTTTTGCAATATGATGGAGATCTTCTTTTGCCGGGCTTTAATAGAGATTCGCTCCCTGACCATAATGGCTTCAAGAACGGAGAGGATCCGTTGGGCCTCTGACTCCAGCTCCATGGGGTAGATTACCTGCAGATATTCGGTATTAATTTGTCGCCATTTTATGGAAGGTGGATTTTGCTCTGAGTCGAATACTTGTGCATTTAACTTACCTGTTAAAATAGTTAAACTAAATATGAATAAAAAGCTGAATAGTAGTTTTATATGTTTGTTAAAAAAGATCAATAGTATCACTTGCTAAATAAATTAGTTAAAAAGAGAAGATAATGAGTGAGTTATATGCTTTAAAACTTTAGATAAATTAATTAAATTATTCATTATTAAAAATTTATATCTATTTGGTAACAGAATAATTTGCTTTAGCTAGTCTGAATTTACGCATTAATATCAACATTTTATGGGTATTGTTTTGTAAGCGGTGTAATTATTTACTTAAGGTCGAAAATCTCTTCAGTATTATACGATTTTGAGTGCAAGGTCTTTTCCTGTTAAGGGTAATGGATGGTGATTTGATTAGTGGATTTGAAATGTAGGAATCAAGATGAGGTAATTAAACAAGGCGAATCTTTGATTATATTCTGATGTTTTATAGGGGATCGGGTTTTTGCTTTCTGAAAGGCAGGGACAGATTAATGGGTCGTAGAGATGTGTGGAATGTTGATTTATACGACGCTAGAAGGAAGAAGAGGATAGATAGAAAAAGGAAATTACTCTATTTGTTGAGGAGCAAATTGGTTATGCTTAACATGTCAAAATGACTGTTTTTGGTTTTGATCAGCGGTTTAAGCTACAAAGATTTAAACTCTGAATGAGGTCTTCTTATCTGTTTAGTAGCAAACTATAGAGGGGGAAACAATAAGATTTCGGACAATTGGTAGCTGGATTTAGTCCCTCTGACTATAGTGATTCCTCTTTAGAGTACTAAGAATAACGTCCATTTGGTATGCGAAATAAGGCCCTCTATAGATCGCAATTCTTCTATATACCAATAGGAATTGCTCTATTTATTAGAACAAATTAACCCCTCTATAGATAGTAATTCTTCTTTATTACAATAAGGGAAGCTCTGTTTATTACCTCAAATGAGCCCTTCTGGCGACAGTAATTCTTCTTTATATAATTAAAACCAGGTAAGAAATAGGTGTTGTTTTCAATCATATAAAGATAATAGCCTTCAGATTTACATGCTAAAATCAATAAGATTTATTCTGAAAAATTGGATACAGCTATGCATATATCCTTTTAAAAAGGCATTAAAAACAGGAGTACTTGAATGAATTAACGTTTAAACCTGCGGCAATAATTTATCGATCCGATGCTTTTCAATCTTGTTTTTAAGATAAGGAAAGATGAAAATCGCACTCAAAATGATGACTGCCCCAGTATAAAAACCAAGGGTCATGTGTTCCTTTTTACCATAGAAAAGGAAGGCTAACATGATGCCATAAACGGGCTCCAGGTTGGTGATCAGGGCAACACGAAAAGCCGACAGTTCCCGCATCACAGAGACCCCGGCAACATAGGCTACAGAGGTACAAATGATCCCCAGGATCAACAGATAAATCAGGTCAGAATTGTGCAGTTTCATGGAAGAATTGAAGCCTCCGCTGATCAAAAGATACAGCGAAATCCAAACAATTGCCCCTCCTATTTCATAGAAACTGATGAGGCTTGCAGGGTGCTTTTGTACCTGTCGGGAGTTGATAATGGAGAACAAACTTGCACAGAATGCACTACATAATCCGAGGGATATTCCAAGGGTATATTTAGTCTCAAATTTGAAGATTAAAATGATTCCGGAGATGATTAAAAGGCCGGTAAATATCTCCAGTTTAGAGATCTTTTTGCGACTTATAAAGGGTTCTAAAATAGCAGTAAAGAGGGTCAGTGCGGAGAGGCAAACCAGGGCTACAGAGATGGTGGAACTCTTGATGGCCTGGAAGAATAAGATCCAGTGACTGCCTACCAAAGCACCCGTAAAAAACAGTTTCAACAGCGTTATTCCCGGTAGCTTGATGGATGTCCTTGTGGCCTTAAAATAGATGAATAAAGTAACAAAAGCGATGATAACACGATACCAAACGAGGTGTACTGCAGAAAGGTTAATAAGTGCTCCAAGGATACCTGTGAAACCCCAAACGAGTACTGTTCCATGGAGGATAAGAAGATTTCGATTACGAGAAAAAAATGGCATGTTTTTATTTGGGCGCTTTAAACAAGAGATAAACACCGAGAGCACCAAACACGATGTTAGGGATAAATACAGCAAGGAGAGGAGGTAATCCTCCCTTTAAAGAAAACATAGTTGCAAATTGAATAAACAAGATATAAGCGAAGCTTAGAAAGATTCCGACCCCTAAATGTAATCCTATACCTCCACGTACCTTTCGAGAGGACAGAGAGACTCCCATGAGGGTTAAAACGAAGGCTGATAAAGGGTTTACGAAGCGCTTATACTTTTCCAGTTGTAAGAGCTGCATCACTCCTGTTCCCCTGGTCTTTTCTTTTTTAATCCGTTCTGAGAGCTCGGATGTAGACATAGCCGAATAAATATTGTCGTATACAGCAAAGTCAACAGGTCTCATATCCAGTGTGGTATCCTTTTTAATACCGGATGTCATGGTTTCTTTAAGTCCGTTTATGGTCCGGATAGAGTAGTTATCAATTCTCCACTTCATTTGAACGGAATCCCATGTAATCCGGTCAGCCATAAGTCTTTCTACTAGTATATCGCCATTAAACTTCTCCATGATGAAGGTATACCCTACTTTCTGCACATTGTCGAAATTTTTGATAAAGACCAATGTGTTTTTATCAATCTGCATATGTGTTTCCGCCTTAGAGTCATTGTTTGCAGGCTTAATATATACATTTTCAAAGCCGATCATCAGCTTATTTGTTTGCGGTATGACATAGATATTGGCTACAAAACTAATGCTGAAAAGGATAAATGAGGCGACAAAATAAGGCCATAAGAACCGGTTAAAACTAAATCCTCCACTTAAAATAGGGACTATTTCTGTTTGATCGGCCATCTTTGCCGTAAAGAAAATTACGGCAAGGAAGTTGATTAAGGGCCAAAGGAAATTGAGATAAAAAGGAATAAACCCGGCATAATAATTAAATACAATTTTATAGAATGGAGCCGAATGTTTCAGGAAATCATCCAGCTTTTCGGAGACGTCAAAAATTACAATGATTACCGTAAAAATAGCACAGGTAAATACAAAAGTACCCAGATACTTCTTGATGATATACCAATCTATAATCTTGATGTATCTATTCATTTTCTTATAAACGTTGAGCTAATTGGATTACCATTTTCTTCTTCCAGTCATAAAATTCACCTGAAATAATCTTTTCACGGGCTTCATTTACCAGCCATAAATAGAAATGCAGATTGTGAAGTGTTGCAATTTGTGCGCCAAGTATTTCTTTTGACGTGATTAAATGACGCAAATATGCTTTATTATAAACCAAATCGGAAAACAGCTCACTGTCCGCTTCAATAGGAGAGAAGTCGTTTTTCCACTTTTCATTCCTCATATTCATGATCCCGTTTTTGGTAAAAAGCATGCCATTTCGGGCATTCCTGGTTGGCATAACGCAATCGAACATGTCAATACCAAGGGCAATATTCTCTAAAAGATTGACAGGTGTGCCTACTCCCATCAGGTAACGGGGCTTTTCAACAGGAAGAATGCCGCATACAAGTTCTGTCATGGCATACATTTCTTCTGCAGGTTCACCTACAGAGAGACCTCCAATAGCATTTCCTTCTCTCTCAAATGAAGCAATGGCTTCAGCAGATTTAATCCGCAGATCTTTATATACAGAGCCTTGTACGATGGGGAAAAGGGTTTGTGAATACCCATATTTGGGCTCGGTCGTATCAAACCGGTCGCAACAGCGCTTCAGCCAGCGATGAGTCATATCGATAGACTTCTTTGCATAATTGTAGTCGCATGGGTAGGGTGTACACTCATCAAAAGCCATGATGATATCACCGCCAATAACACGTTGGATATCCATGGCAACCTCCGGAGTGAACAAATGTTTGGAGCCATCAATATGCGAGCGAAAAGTTACGCCCTCTTCTTTGATTTTCCGTACATCTGAAAGAGAATATACCTGATATCCGCCACTATCCGTGAGAATTGGACCATCCCATCCATTAAATTTATGCAATCCACCCGCTTTTTCCAGTGTATTTAACCCTGGCCTTAAATATAAATGATACGTATTTCCCAGAATAATCTGTGCTTTAATATCATCCTTAAGTTCCCGCTGATGGACGGCTTTAACCGACCCTGCAGTGCCTACAGGCATGAAAATGGGTGTTTTTATGGTACCATGATCGGTACTGATTTCTCCAGCTCTTGCCTTCGAAAATTTATCACTTGCCTCTAGTTTGAATTTCATTTTAAACACGCAAAGGTAAGAATTTGATTGAGGTTCCAACTTTACTTTTAACTTTGCCTAAAGAAATGAACACACACCTTGACTAATTTCCCATTTTTACTTGTTTTTGCTTTATTACAAATCGCTCTGATTGTACAGTTATACTTTATTATTGTGGTCCATGGCCGACTAAGAGGGTATAAGAAAATTGATTCTGATGAAGATGTTTTATTACCGGTTTCGGTTATAATTTGCGCCCGTAATGAAGAAGTCAACCTGGAAGAGAACCTGAGTTTCTTTCTGGAACAGGACTATCCTGATTTTGAAGTAGTGGTTGTGAATGATTGTTCTTCGGACGACTCTGAATTCATATTGAAAAAATTCTCCGAAAAGTATTCAAACCTTAAAATTGTAACGCTGAATGAACACGATCGCTATAAACACGGGAAAAAGTTCGCTGTGACTCTTGGTATTAAGGCTGCCCAACATGAGCATTTGTTGTTTACCGATGCCGACTGTCGTCCTGCTTCCTTAAACTGGATCAGGCTGATGCAGCAAAACTTTAAGGGAAACACCGCTATTGTTTTAGGTTTCTCTCCTTATAAAAGATCAAAAGGCTTTTTGAATGTCTTTATACGCTTTGAAACATTCTATACAGCATTAAATTATCTTTCTTTTTCATTAGCCGGTAATCCGTATATGGGCGTAGGAAGAAACCTGAGTTACACCAAGACTTTGTTTTTTAAATGTAAAGGGTTTGCCTCACATATGCATATTCTTTCCGGAGATGATGATTTGTTTGTAAATGAAAATGCAAACCGCAGTAATACGGTTATTGAAATAGATCCGGAGAGCCATACCTGGTCGGAACCTAAGAAAACCTGGGCTTCTTTATGGAAACAAAAAATCCGTCATATGGGTGCGGGCAAGGCTTACAAAAGTAAACATAAACGGGTTTTAACCATCCAGGCAGGCTCTTCAATCGCTTTCTACGTCCTTTTGGGCGTGATGTCTTTTATGCAAATCCATTGGTGGGTATTGCTAAGTATCTATTTTATAAGGCTAATTGTTCAGATAATTGTTTATTTTCCGTCCATGCGGAAGTTAAAATGCAAAAATTTAATTTGGTGGTTTCCAATCTTGGATTTGTTCTATATTTTCTTTATAATCGTACTAGGGATAGGGTCTTCATTTAAGAGAAAAATCCAATGGAAGTAAATCCTAATTTTTCAAGTAATGCCATTAATGACTTTAATCAGGTAGTACGTGCCCGGGAAGGAGATCAGAAGGCTTACGCGGAGTTGATGCAGCGTTATAAGGACTCTATTTACTTTATGGCGATCAAGATGGTGAATAATAGGGACGATGCGATGGATCTGACTATTGAAACTTTTGCTAAGGCCTTTGAGAACTTAGAAAAGTACAAGCCTGATTTTGCATTCAGCACCTGGTTATTTCGCATTGCGACTAATAATTGCATTGATTTTATTCGTAAAAAGCGTCTCAATGTTGTTTCCATGAATGCGATGGAAGATAAAGAAGGCGAGGAACGGTTTTATGATATCAAATCGGATGTGCTTAACCCGGAAGAACGCGCCATTAAGAAACAGCAAAAGGAAACCCTTCAATTAATTGTAGATAAGCTGCCCTTGCGCTATAAAGTATTAATCAACCTCCGGTATTTTGAAGAGATGTCTTACGAAGAGATCTCGAAGCAACTGGATCTTCCCCTTGGAACAGTCAAAGCACAGCTGTTTAGGGCGCGTGATCTTTTAGCTAATATTTTAATCCGCCGCAAAAAAAACCCTGCAAGTGACTTCTGAACTTATTACATACTATTTTCCTGATCTCAGCACCGAACAAAAGAACCAGTTCAAACAGCTAGAAGAATTATATAGCATCTGGAATGCTCAAATTAATGTAATTTCCCGAAAAGACATCGAAAGTTTGTACTTGAAACATATTTTGCATTCGCTGGGTATTGCCCGGATCATCTCTTTTTTACCTGGTGAAAAGGTATTGGATGTGGGTACCGGAGGCGGTTTTCCTGGCATTCCACTGGCTATTCTTTTTCCGGAAACACAGTTCCACCTGGTGGATTCAATTGGCAAAAAGATTAAGGTGGTTAAAGAAGTTTCTTCGGCTATTGGTTTAAAAAACCTGGAAGCTACGCATGCCCGTGCAGAGCAAATCGATGACAAATTTCACTTTATTGTGTCACGTGCCGTTACTCAATTGAAAGATTTCTACCCCTGGATTAAAGGTAAGTTTGAATCGCAATCCCATAATTCTTTAAGCAATGGCGTCCTATATTTAAAAGGAGGCGATTTAGAGCAGGAGATAGCCGATTCCGGCTTGAAAAAGGTGACGATATACCCATTATCAAAATACTTTGAAGAAGAGTTTTTTGATACAAAATTAGTGGTATATTGCCCTGCCCAATAGAACCTTATGTCCGCTTTATACGAAATTGCCTTAACCCTTATTCCCGGCGTTGGTGTCGTTACTTCCCGTTTACTTTTAGATCAATTTGGAGATGCGGCAGACGTATTCAAAGCCAGCCGATCGCAGTTAATGTCTATAGCCGGTATTGGTCCCAAGACAGCAGATAGCATTCTTTCCAAGAGCTCTCTGGACCGTGCTGAAGAAGAGTTGCTTTTCGTGAAAAAGTATAAAATTCAAACCCTCTTCTATACGTCCCCGGACTATCCACAGCGCCTACAGAATTGTTATGATGCTCCGGTATTGTTGTATTATAAAGGTAATACCGACCTGAACAAATCCAAAGTGATCAGTATAGTAGGTACCAGGAATGCGACCGGATATGGAAAAGAACTCACCACTCAGCTCATTGAAGGCTTACAGCAGCACGATGTACTCGTTGTAAGCGGTCTTGCTTATGGTATTGATGTGGCAGCTCATAGGGCCTGTATGAAGTATGGCGTGCCCACTATTGGTGTTGTAGGTCATGGTCTGGATCGAATCTATCCCTCTCAGCATCGTTCACTGGCAGAAAGTATGTTAGGCTGTGGTGGTTTACTCACCGAATTTATTTCTCAAACCAAACCAGATAAGGAGAATTTCCCTAAGCGTAATCGGATCGTTGCCGGTTTATCCGATGCCACGATCATTGTGGAGGCGGGTTTAAAGGGTGGTGCCCTCATTACTGCGGAGTTAGCTAATTCCTACGACAGGGACGTCATGGCTTATCCCGGCAGAGTGAATGATATCTACTCCGCCGGATGTAATTTCCTGATCAAATCTAATCGTGCACACCTGGTTACAGGGATCAAAGATGTGGAGTATTTACTCGATTGGTTGCCCTCTGCTACTCCTAAACAAGTGAATGATCAGCTTCACCTGCCTTTAAATTTATATGGTGATGAAAAAGTTATCGTTGAATTTCTTAAAACGCGTGTTTCTGCGTCTTTAGATGAATTACAGCTCATAACCAATCTGATGCAATCTAAACTTGCCATGGTACTATTGAACCTGGAAATGCAGGATATTATCGTCGTGCTTCCGGGTAAAATGTACCGGTTAAGATAGTATTGAATCTATTTCTGTATCACTTTTAGGGAAGTCAAAAAACTTTAAACTCCCGGTCTCATAACTTACCATCTCCCAACTAGTGAAAGGAAAGTGGATCATGACCATGCCACAAGTAGGAAGGTTGTACATACCGCTATCACAAAGATGGAGAATCAGGTCAGTAAGCCCTGGATTATGGCCAATTAAAGCAATGTATTTATACTGATCATCAAACATATTAATCAATCCCAGCAAATCCGTAGAGGTAGCTTCATATACTTCTTTTGAATACTGGATCTCTTTATCTGCAATTCCCAATGTTTTTGCAAACATTTCTGCGGTTTGTTTTGCCCTTAATGCAGGACTGCTAACTATCTTTTGAGGGATGATGTTATTGTCCAGTAAACGCTGCGCCATCATAGGTGCATTTTTTAATCCTCTTTCGTTTAATGGGCGCTCGAAATCACTCAAATCTGGATTGTTCCAATCTGACTTTCCATGGCGAATTAAAAGTAATTTTTTCATGCTGTTATTATTAATACAAATTTAAACATCAGCTTCAATTCAGTAAATTCTGATTGATTCCACTTATTACGGCTCTAATCAGGCATTAAGAATTGCAGCTATTGCAGTTTCATTCTGATTATTCATACATTTAAAATGTCCTCTTGGACACTTTTTAAATCCAATTTTAGAGCAAGGCCGACAACTTAATCCCTTTACTTCCATGGCATGATGCTCATCAACCAGGTAAGGATACATGCCAAATTCAGGTATCGTATTGCCCCACACTGAAATGATTTTCTTATTGAATGCCGCGGCGATATGCATTAATCCGGTGTCGTGACTAATAATCTGTTGCGCTTCTTTAACCAGAAACGCAGATTCGTTCAAATTGAATTTTCCGCAGGCATTAAAAACATGCTTTCCTGCCGCTCGTACAACTGCCTCACCAGTATTAAAATCTTCTTTCCCGCCAAGTAAAACGATGGGGGACTGAACTAACTGACAAATGCTGATCAACTTATGGACAGGCAGCCTTTTTGTAAGATGTTGTGCTCCAATAACAAAGCCGGTATAAGAATGAGGACTGTCCGGCAAAAGTTGTTCCAGCGAATATTCCTCACCAAGAAAATAATCCAAACCTTTTCCATCATTTTTAACTCCCAGTGCGGATACCGTATTTAGATACCGATCTACAATGTGTACAGGAGGTAAAATATTGATCATCAGGTGAACCAGAATAAACTTAGCTATATTCAGCTTGTTAAATGAAAAGGAGGGAACGCCAAGAGCCCGTTTGATGCGGAGAGTCTTAAAGTTGTGATGCAGGTCAATAATATAGTCAAACTTTTCTGGTTTAAGCAGTTGAACCGCCTCTGAAACAGACCCACTAGACAGATGAAGCTTATCTATATATGGATTAAACTGCAGTACACTTTCATAAGCCTTTTTAGTGATATAATGGATTTCAACACCGGGAATCTGCTGCTTGATACAACGAATTACAGGAGTAGTGAGCACGATATCACCGATAGAACTGAATCGTATAATGAGTATTTTCAATTCCTTGTAATTAATCGTTTTCGTTCAAAAAATAGATTGATTTCATCGAGGCTGAGTGCGTTGAGGCAGTTTGCAGCCGAAAGCCCACCTTTCCTGGCGGCCATTACACCGTAGTGTGTATCGCGGAAACCATTTATACTATGCGCATCCGGATTAATGGAAAGCATAACTCCTTTCTCTAGCGCGTATTGATGCCAGCGCCAGTCAATGTCCAGGCGTAAAGGATTCGCGTTAATTTCAATAACCACACCATTTTCAGCACAAGCATCAATTACTTTTTTGATGTCAACAGGATACCCGCTTCTGCTTAATAGTAAACGTCCGGTTGGATGTCCCAGAATCGTTGTATATGGATTTTCAATCGCTTTAATCAACCTGCTTGTGGCTTTCTCTTCCGACATCTTAAATACGGAATGGATCGAAGCTACGATAAAGTCAAACCGTGATAAGATTTCAACAGGATAATCTAACGACCCATCAAAGAGAATGTCTGATTCAATGCCTTTAAAGACTTTGAAAGGGGCGTATTTGGTATTCAGCAGGTCAATTTCTGTTTGTTGTGCCAGCACCCGTTCTTCACTTAGTCCCTTTGCATAAAAGGCAGATTTGGAGTGATCACAAATTCCCAAATATTGCAGATGCATCTCCTCTTTACAATAAACAACCATCTCCTCCAGCGAATTGATACCATCGCTCCAGGTACTATGATTATGCAAAGAGCCTTTTAAATCTGTTTGCTTGATCAGAACAGGCAATGCTTTTTGATCTGCCAGCTTAAACTCAAATTCTCCTTCGCGTAATTCAGGTTCTATAAAAGGTAAATCGGCTAAAGTGTAGAGTTCTTCTTCTGATCCCACATCAGGGAGAGCGGAGCCTATTCTGATTTCCAGTTCTTTAATATGTTCAGGACTTCCCGACTGCAAAACCAAGTTCTTATAATAATTTTCGGGATTGCAGAAACGGATGTATACTTTAATGCCTGCCGGACTTTCTGCCTCAATGCTGTTATCTTTTGTTTCTACAACTTTAAGATAGTCAAGGGTATGTAAATAATCTAATAGGGTAGGGTTGAGAGCACATCCTACCAGTATATCCAGGCCATCTATAATTTCCACTTTTCTTCTAAAGGCGCCCACAAACGAAATTAATTCATGAGTAAGAACCTTTTTAAAGTCATTTAGCAAAATATTACCAAAGCTTTCCGCCTGGGAATATAAAAAGCGACCATTACTGGCCATCTTAAATTCAATAGCTTTTTTTATCTCTTCCTGCGTTTTTAAACCAAAACCTTTCGCTTCGATGAGCCTGTTTTCGTTACAGGCATAATAAAGTTCACCTATGTTTTCAATCCCCAGAGACTTCCATATTACCAGAACTTTTTTAGGTCCCAGACCTTTTATGGTCATTATTTCCACCACACCCGGAGGGGTATCGGCCAGTAATTCATCCAGTTCTTTTAAAGACCCAGTTTCAATCAGTTCCTGCACTTTTGCTGCAACACTTTTACCAATTGCTCTGATTCCTTCCATCTCCTGCAAACTTTTCTTCGCAATAGAAAAGGGCAGTTTGTCAATTGTAAATCCAGCAGTCGCAATAGTCTTAACCTTAAAAGAGTTTTCCTCATGGAGCTCCATCAGTTGACTTAGTAATTTTAAGACTCGTGCTATGGGTTTGTTTTCCATACTTGTCAAAAATAGGAAAAAGGTATAAAAAAAAGAGGCATGCAGGTTTTGCCCGTATGCCTCTTTTTAATTCAAGAGTTATTTTAATTGATATTAAGCGTATAAGGTAATCTGGCTTGAATGCCGGTTATCTTTAAAGCAGTTTGCAGTTGTTGATAATACACGTAGTTTTCTCCGAACTGTAATTTAGAAAAATGCTCTTTTAATTTATCCTCACCGCCACTGAATATCGCTTCAAAAGGATCTTTCTGTACTGGATAAGAAACTAATTTGTAATTTTTAACTTTAGCCATCTTAGCAGCAGAACGAATAGCATCGTCAATATTTCCTAAACGATCTACCAATCCTATTTTCAGCGCTTCGGTACCGCTCCAAACTCTACCCTGACCAATGCTATCCACATAAGCTTGTGTCTTTTTTCTGCCGTCCGCTACTCTTTTAGTAAAGGTAGCATAGATCCGGTTCACTTCAGTCTGAATAATAAAACGTTCTGATGCAGTAAGTGGCCTTACAGTGGAACCCAGATCGGCATGTTCAGCTGTCTTTACGCCATCGAAAGTAATGCCTAGCTTATTGTTAAAGAACTTCTGCATATTGGGGATAATTCCAAATACACCGATGGAACCAGTAATGGTATTCGGTTGAGCAAAGATAGAGTCAGCAGCACAAGCAATATAATAACCACCAGAAGCGGCAACATCACCCATAGAAACAATTACCGGTTTTACCTTTTTTGTTAACGCAACCTCTCTCCAGATTACATCAGAAGCAAGAGCACTTCCACCTCCCGAGTTAATCCGAAAAACAACTGCTTTTATTTTTGGATCCAGGCGCACCTTTCGCAGTGCTTTAGAAATTCGTTCAGATCCGATAGACTCATCGTCACCTTCTCCACCAGTAATTTCTCCTGAGGCATATACAACAGCTACACGTGAATCCAAATCGCCCTCTTCAGGCTTATTCGCCTTCATATAATCCATCAGGCTAACCGATTTGAGATCTGTTTTTTTATCAATACCCGTTCTGGTCTTTAATTCATCAATCACCTGATCTTTATAACGAAGACCATCAACCAGTTTATAGGTCACCGCATCCTGTGCTTTTTGAATTTTTAACTGATTAGCCATAGCAAATAGTGAATCTGTAGAGATCTTTCTGGAGCTTGAAACGCCGGAAAGCATATGCTGATACAGGGATCCAAGAAATGAAGTAACCTGTTTACGGTTGGCGTCACTCATTTTATCCAGGATAAAGGGTTCCACAGCACTCTTATACGTTCCCACTTTAATCACTTGAGCTTCAATTTCCAGTTTCTCCAGTGCACCCTTAAAAAAGGGCGATTGCGAACTTAAACCAGTAAATTCTAATATTCCTTCCGGATTAATATATATTTTATCGGCTACAGAAGCTAAATAATACGCCTTTTGAGAGTATATCTCACTGTAAGCAAGAATAAACTTTTTAGACTTTTTAAAATCCAAAAGACCGTTTCTGACTTCTTCCACCGTAGCCATACCTCCCTGAACACCAGAAAGATCCAGATAAATTCCCTTAATATTATCATCGGTTTTAGCACGTTTTAGTGCAGCAAGGATATCGTTCAATCCAAGCGTTTTATTAGACTGAATACCAGCAATATCAATATTGTCGAGTGGGTTTTTTACAGTCCGTTCTACAATCGGATAATTTAAGGAGAAATGAATGATCGAGTTAGCTTCTACTTTAGCCGGTTCCTCACCAGCAGCAGAAATTAAACCAACAATACCCACTACAAGAAGTAACCCCAGGACGATAAACGACAGGATAAACCCAAGCATGGAAGCGAAAACAAATTTAAAAAAACCCTTCATGGAAGTAAACTTTTATAGTAATACAATTATATGCAATTAGATATGAATATATTTGAAACGTTACAACCTAAATAAGTTTTTATGCATACTATATATTTGTTACTAGGCAGTAATCTTGGAGATAGATCATATTATTTGGGAGAAGCAGCTAACTTAGTATCCGAGGACATCGGTAGGATCATAGAAGGATCATCGATCTATGAAACGGATTCATGGGGAATAGAAAATCAGCCAAAATATCTGAATCAAGTGCTGCAGGTTGAAACTGAACTAGGTCCTAAAAAATTGCTTGATGAGATACACACTATCGAAAATCTGCTAGGTCGGGTAAGAGGTGAAAAGTGGGATTCCCGCGTTATAGATGTCGATATCTTGTTTTATGACCAGAAACATATTCAAAGACCATACCTTATTATTCCCCATCCGCTGCTGCATACACGTAGGTTCGTACTTACTCCTTTAAATGAAATTGCACCATCCTTAATGCATCCCGTACTTAAATTGCAAATTTCTGAACTATTTAAACAACTTTTAGATAACTTGCATGTATACAAATTTTTCCCAACAGAATATGAAAACGAAGATATTTGACGTAAATCTCGCCTATTTAAATGACATCGCAGGAGGAAGTACTGAGTTTATCATTGATATGATCGATATATTTATCGAGCAGACTCCTATCTATTTTACGCAATTAGGCGAAGCCATTCAGCAAAAAGACTGGAAAGCTACAGCTGATTCAGCGCACAAAATAAAACCAACACTTGCTTTTGTAGGTGCCGATGAACTTAAGGATATGATGTCCGTTATTGAATCCAATGCCCGGAAATTAGTTGATTTAGATACAATAGAAAAAGATTTTTTAGAAATAAATGAAACCTGCGTCTTGATTTATGAAGGATTAGCGAAAGCAAAACAAGAACTTTTAACCAAAATATAAGTCAAGCTAATATAATAAGCAAAATAACAATACCCATAAACTATACATCCTCATAAATAGAGTCTCATCAGCGCTGTATTTTTGAGGATGTTTTTATTGAACCGATTCCGGTTACATTAAACTTTACGAATTTAAAATTTAAGGAATTCCTCTATACTTGGTTTAGTTATATCACAACCTGTTGATCCTTTACAGCTTAACATCACCTTTTAGTATACAATTTCTTTTGGAAACTTTTAATAACTAAAAAGTTTTCCTAGTTTTATGTTAGAATGATCGTGATGACAACACCCGAATTAAAAGAAAGAATTTTGGTACAGGCTGAAGTTTTGTTTTGCCACTATGGCATCAAGCGAATCACTATGGATGATCTGGCCCGTGATCTGGGTATCTCTAAAAGAACGATCTATCTTCATTTTAAAGATAAAGATGAGCTGGTTCATTTGCTTATTACGGAAATGCTTGGAAGAGAATCCAGTGTAATGATTAGGAATGAGTTGGAAGCTAACAATGCAGTAGAAGAGATCTTTCATGTGGTGGCACAGTTGAGTGGCCTCATCTCACGGATGAACCCGATTATATTTTATGATCTTCAGAAGTTTCACCCCCAAACATGGCAATTATTCAAGAACCATCGTTATGATAATATGCGGGGTTGCCTAATCAGGAACTTCAAAAGAGGTATCCGTGAAGGTCTTTACAGGAAAAATATAAATATGGAAATGCTTTCTATAATGCGTATGGATCAGGTAGATGCAATCTTCAACCATGTTGTTTATCCAGTAAGTGATTTTGATTTATCTGAGGTCATGACCGAGATTACAGAGCACTTCCTGTATGGTTTATGCAACTTAAAAGGACATAGCTTAATCAATCAATACAAACAAATAACAGAAGAATAACATAGGATTATGAGAAATACCCTATTGGTCACCTTCATACTTTTCAGTAGCGTTACTACAAGGGCGCAACAAAATTCCCAGGAAAGAACATTTAAGTTCAACTTACAGGAATGCCTGGAGTATGCTTATGAAAACCAGGACTCTTTAAAAAATGCAAAACTGGATATCGAAAAAGCGAATTATGCTGTTAAAGAAACCATTGGTACTGGTTTGCCGCAACTCAGTGCAAACGCTGATTTTCAGGATTTTTTAAAGATTCCTACTACACTTCTTCCAGGAGAGTTTTTTGATGAACCCGGCACGTTTATACCAGTAAAATTTGGTGTGAAATATCAATCCAGTGCTGGGGTTACACTCAATCAGCTTTATTTAGCGGAAGTTATATCGTTGCCTTAAAAGGGTCAAAAACGTATAAAGAACTTAGTGTGCGGAATTTTAACCGCACCAAAATCGCCACAAACGTAGCGGTTACTAAAGCCTACTACCAGGTTCTGGTCAGCAATGAACAACTTCGGCTTTTAGATGCCAACGTAACTCAATTAGGTCAGCAGGTAAAAGAAACTACAGCATTAAATAAACAGGGCTTCGCTGAAAAAATAGATCTCGACCGCATAAATGTGCTCTACAATAACCTGTTAACCACAAGAGAGAATACGCAACGATTGATCGTGTTATCCAATCAATTGTTAAAGTTCCAGATCGGTATGAAAGTGACAGATAGCTTACTGGTAGAGGAGAAAATTGTGGACGTGGTTTTCGACAGCAATACACCACTTGAGGTAGATACTACAGCCTATCAGAACAGAGTGGAGTATGGATTATTAGAAACGCAGCGAAAATTGAATGATCTTAATTTACAAAGACTTAAATCCGAATATCTGCCCACACTCTCTGCCTTTGGGAGTTCCACTTATCAATATCAAGCAGAAAATTTTGGCGATCTGTATGATATTAAATATCCCAGTACAGTAATTGGATTACGACTTAGCATTCCCATCTTCAGTGGTTTTCAACGCAAATACAGGGTCAAACAGGCAGAGGTAGAGCTTAAAAAAAACGACAATACCTTGGTTAATGCAAAAAATGGAATCCTCTTGCAGCAGGAGCAAGCTCGTATTACCTACCAGAATGGCGTAAAATCGTTAAAAAATCAACAAGCCAATATGGAGCTTTCACAAGAAGTTTTACGGGTTTCAAAAATAAAATACCAGGAAGGTGTAGGGTCAAGTATTGAAGTTACCCAGGCTCAAACCGAGTTAGAGCAATCCGAAAATAACTATATCCAGGCATTATATGATGCTTTGATAAGCAAAGTAGATTTAGAAAATGCCTATGGGCGGATCCATTAAAAGAGCAAATAGAAAAATAATGAAGAACTTAATTTATTTGGCAGTACTGGTTTTCATCGTTGCATGTGGAAAACCCAAAGATAAAAAAGCTGAATTGGAGAAATTAAAAAAGGAGCGTACTTCTCTTGACGGCAAAATTGCCGATCTGGAAAAGGAAGTTGGCACCAAACCTCAGCAGCAAACCGTAGACGTGGCGGTTACTGAAGTAAAACCGGTCACTTTCAACAGTTATGTTGAGGTGCAAGGGAAAGTGGATGCACAGGAAAATGTGCAGGTTAGCGCAGAATCTCCCGGGGTCATTACCGCCATCTACGTAAAGGCAGGCCAAAACGTAAGTAAAGGACAGGTACTGGCTCAGCTGGATAATAAGGTACTTCTTCAGAACGTCGCACAGGTACAAACTCAACTGGATTTGGCTAAGAACATCTTTCAGCGTCAGAAGAATCTTTGGGACCAGAAAATAGGTACTGAAGTGCAGTATCTGAATGCGAAAGCCCAAAAAGATGGCTTGGAAAAACAAATGGCTGTACTGCGATCCCAGCTTTCTACTTTTAGACTCAAATCTCCAATAACAGGAACGGTAGACCGGATGGATCTGAAACTGGGACAATCCGTTAGTCCGGGAATGCCCGGAATCACCGTCGTGAATGCCAGTAATCTCCGCGTTAAAGCAGAGCTGGCAGAATCGTACGGCTCCATGGTGCACTCTGGAGATGATGTGAAGGTGGTTTTTCCTGATATTCCGGACAGTTTAAACACACAGGTTACCTTCGCCTCCAAGGTTATTGATCCCTCTTCCCGAAGTTTCATGGTTGAAGTCAAACTGCCTCCAAAACGCAGCTATCGTCCCAATATGCTTGCCATTCTTAAAATTGTAGATTTTGAATCCAAAAACACCCTTACTGTGCCAATCAATAGTATTCAACGGTCCGAAAGCGGCGAATATGTTTTCATTGCCGAAAAAGGAAAAGCGAAACGGACAACGATCAAATCAGGTAAAATATCAGCCGGACAAGCTCAGGTATTAAGCGGATTAAAAGCAGGGGATAAGGTTATTACCGCAGGATTTCAGGATTTGAATGATGGCGATTTGATTAAAATTTAAAATTAAGATCTCTCTAAAGCGCATAGGTCTTACCTCACAATACCGATCACATGAAAGACTTAAATAAAGAATTTGGACCCTCCAGCTGGGCAATAGATAATAAGATGGCCATCTATGTGCTGACTATTATTGTTACCCTGATGGGAATCAGAGCCTATAATAGTCTACCTAAGGAGAACTTTCCGGAGATTATTATTCCTAAAATATTTATTCAGACCATCTATCCGGGAACCTCTCCAGCGAATATGGAGAACCTGGTAACCAAACAGATCGAAAAGGAATTACGAGGAATCAAAGGGTTAAAGAAAATAACATCCAATTCGTACCAGGACTTTTCCATCATCACAGCAGAGTTCAACACCGGGGTACTGATTGAAGATGCCAAGCAGCGGGTAAAAGATGCCGTGGACAAATCGCGGCAGGATCTGCCAACCGACCTGCCAAACGAACCGGATGTGCAGGATATCAACCTGTCCGATCTTCCCATCATGTACGTCAATATCTCCGGCGATTACGACCTTAAAAGTTTAAAGAAGTATGCCGATGATCTGGAAGATCAGATTGAAAGTTTAAAAGAGATCTCCGGGGTGGATATCGTAGGAGCCCTTGACCCTGAAGTTCAGATCAATGTAGACCTTCAGAAAATGGATGCCGCAAAAATCTCCTTTACTGATATAGAAAATGCCGTGAAGTATGAAAATATGACTATTTCCGGTGGTACAGTAAAGATGGATGGCGTTCGGCGTACCCTAAACGTAAAAAAAGACTTTGTAAGTGCTCAAGAAATAGCCGATATCATAGTAAAATCGGCCACCGGAGCTGTCGTATATCTAAAGGATATTGCACAAGTAGAAGATTCCTTTAAGGAGCAAAATAGCTATGCCCGTTTGTATGGCAAGAATGTAATAACCCTGAATGTAAAAAACGAAGTGGCGAAAACCTGATTGAAGCATCTGATAAGATCAATGCGTTAATCAAAGAAATGAAGGGAACGACCTTGCCCCAAAACCTGGAGATCACTATAACAGGAGATCAGTCAGATCAAACCAGGGTAACACTCCATGACCTGATCAACACCATTATCATTGGTTTTATCCTGGTAACCATCATTCTGATGTTTTTTATGGGTGTCACCAATGCCTTGTTTGTGGCCATGTCAGTCCCCTTATCCATGTTTATCGCGTTCCTAACCATGCCCGCACTGGGGGCAGTGTTCGGTTTCAGCTTTACGATGAACATGATCGTGCTGTTCTCCTTCTTGCTGGGGCTGGGTATCGTAGTAGACGATGCCATTGTGGTGATAGAAAATACACACCGGATCTTTGACAACGGTAAAGTACCCATCAAAAAAGCCGCTAAAATGGCCGCTGGCGAAGTATTCCTTCCCGTACTTTCGGGAACATTAACCACGCTGGCTCCATTTATACCGCTCTTGTTCTGGCCCGGAATTATAGGCGAATTCATGTTTTTTCTTCCCGTAACCCTTATTATCACGTTACTAGCCTCCCTGGTGGTAGCCTATATTATTAACCCGGTGTTTGCGGTAGATTTTATGGAATCGCATGAGGAGCACGAGGCGAATCAAAAGCCTGCATTTGACCGGTCAGTTAAACGTGTACTTGTCGTGATGCTTGTTCTGGCGGGCATATGTTACTTGTTCAGCTTTGGCTTAGGCAACTTTGTCGTCTTTTTAGCCCTTATTTATCTGGCTAACCATTTCTTTTTTACGCGAGCCGTAAAGTCATTCCAGGAAACTGCCTGGCCAGCTTTTCAGCGAAAGTATGTGAAGCTGTTAACCTGGGCAGTAGAGCGTCCCCGCACCATTATATTCAGCACCATCGGGCTGTTTGTTTTGTCCCTTCTTCTGGTAGCTGTAGTGCCACCAAAAGTTGTATTCTTTCCCGAGTCAGATCCCAACTTTATCTACGTGTATGCGCAGTTGCCGGTTGGTACTGATCAGGCCTATACCAATGAAGTAATTAAAAAGCTCGAAGATCGGGTCACTCAGGCCGTAGGAGGGAAAAAAAATAAAATCGTTTCTTCCATTATTTCAAACGTCACAGTTGGAGTTACCGATCCGCAGGATGAAGATCAGGGGGAATACCCTAACAGGGGGAAAGTCACGGTGGCCTTTGTGGAGTACGGAAAGCGTCATGGCGAAAACACTTCCCTTTACCTGGATAAGGTGCGAAATGCAGTAAAAGGAATTCCCGGAGCCGCCATTGCGGTTACGAAAGAGCAATCCGGACCACCAACTGCAAAACCTATTTCTATTGAAATAACGGGAGATAACCTCGATTCCATTGTTAAAGCATCAGACAGGCTCAAGAAATACCTTGATGCACAGAATATCGCCGGTGTAGAAGAGCTTAAATCTGATTTCCAGAACAATAAACCGGAAATCCTTTTCAATATCAATAGGGAGAGGGCAAACCGAGAAGGTATTTCCAGCGGACAGATCGGAATGGAACTTCGTACCGCCATATATGGAAAGGAAGTATCTAAGTTTCGAGACGATGATGAAGATTACGAAATTAATGTAAGGGCAAAAGAAGACCAGCGCAATAACCTGCAATCCTTAAGAAACATGAAAGTTACGTACCGGGATATGGCTATGGGCGGACAAATACGTCAGGTTCCACTATCCTCATTTGCCGACGTGGATTATATCAATACCTATGGAGGGATTAAAAGGAAGCAGCAAAAGAGAATCATCATCCTTTCATCCAACGTTTTAGGCGATTATAATGCCAACGAAGTGGTTGCATCTATTCAATCCGAAATAAACCAGTTTAAGGTACCAGATGGAGTTCAAATAAAGATGGCCGGTGAGCAGGAAGAACAAATGGAAACAGCCGCCTTTTTAGGAGGTGCACTCATGACAGCTTTCGGTTTGATCTTAATTATCCTGGTGCTGCAGTTTAATTCCATCAGCAAACCACTTATTATATTAAGTGAGGTATTGTTTAGTGTAATAGGCGTATTGCTTGGTGTGGTTATTTTCCGGATGGAGATGTCTATCGTCATGTCCGGTGTAGGGATCATTGCCCTTGCCGGTATAGTAGTACGAAATGGAATTCTTTTAGTGGAGTTTACAGAGCTGATGGTAGAGCAGGGGATGTCGACAAAAGATGCCGCTATTGAAGCTGGAAAAACGAGGATGACCCCGGTATTACTAACCGCAACCGCTACTATGCTGGGATTGATCCCATTAGCAGTAGGTTTGAATATCGACTTCGAGTTGTTGTTCAGTGAGTTTAATCCTCATTTATACTTTGGAGGAGACAACGTGGCATTCTGGGGACCTTTATCCTGGACCATGATCTTCGGACTCAGTTTCGCCACTTTCCTTACTTTAATACTGGTACCATGTATGTATCTTATTGCTGATAAAGGATCAAGGAAGGTTAAGGGGATCTTCAATACCACTAAGATAGAGGGAGAAACAGAACAGACACCATAAAATGATGCATAAAAAAACTCAAGTTGCCAGATAAACAAAGGCAACTTGAGTTCATGAAATGAGAGCTGTATCGGTCAGCTGCTATTAAACTGCCGTTAGTTCAAACTCATAGCTTTCCATAATCAGGTTAGCTAATAGTTTTTTACAGGCAGTATCTACTTTCTGACGTGCAATTTCTTCAGTGTCGGCATCTATTTCAAGTGTAATATGCTTGCCAATACGGATGTTTTGAATTTCAGCAAGATCCAGGTTTTTCATACTACCGGTTACGGCTTTACCTTGAGGATCAAGAATTTCTTTTAAAGGCATTACATTGATTTCGGCAATAAATTTCATCTTATAAATGTAAATTGAATGATGGATAAAACGATATATAAAAATATAAGTATCGGAACAGCTGCAAACTTAAAGATTAAGATCAGGATCACCGCAGATAATATCAATATATAGCGAAACAGGTTTTCTTTCAGTTCAAAGTTCTTGAATTTAAAAGAAATCAGTGGAACTTCCATGACCAGCAAAATACCTGATCCAATACTAAAAATAAACAGAAAGAATGGATTCTGTATAAAAGCCATCCAAAAACTGCCACCACCGGCAGTAATAAATGGTAAAGAGGCAACTAGTATGGCCACAGCAGGAGTAGGAAGTCCAATAAAATGATCCCCCTGACGCGGGTCAATATTAAACTTAGCTAACCGTAAAGCCGAAAACATGGCAATAAAAAATGCCGAGTAGTTCAAATACACACTCATCTCTCCCAATTGTGGTGCCTGCAAAAAGAGCTGGTATACAATAGAGGCTGGCAAAAAGCCAAAACTAACCATGTCTGCAAGCGAATCAAGTTCCTTTCCCAGGGGGGAATGCACCTTTAAAATCCGGGCTGACATTCCATCCATAAAATCAAATCCAGCTGCAATAAAAATGAAGATTGCAGCATAGGTCAGATTGTTACTGAAAGCAAACGTAACGCCAATACACCCGCTTAATAGATTAAGACAAGTGACGGCGTTAGGTATATGTTTTCTCATCCCGATTAACTATTCATGGATACTAAAAACTCCTCATTGGACTTAGTACCCCTCATTTGACTCAGCAAGAATTCCATTGATTCCTGAGAATTCATATCTGCAAGATGATTACGTAGGATCCAGATCCGTTGTAAACTTTCTTTATCCAAAAGAAGATCATCACGACGTGTGCTGGAAGCAGTAAGATCAATCGCAGGGTAAATACGCTTGTTAGCCAATTTACGATCCAGTTGAAGTTCCATGTTACCGGTACCCTTAAATTCTTCGAAAATAACCTCATCCATTTTAGAACCTGTATCAATCAATGCAGTAGCTAAAATAGTAAGCGATCCACCATCTTCAATGTTACGTGCAGCACCAAAGAAACGTTTCGGTTTATGTAACGCGTTCGCATCCACACCACCGGAAAGAATCTTTCCTGAAGCAGGAGCAACCGTGTTGTAAGCACGGGCTAAACGAGTGATGGAGTCAAGTAAAATTACTACATCATGTCCGCATTCCACCATTCTCTTGGCTTTTTCAAGCACGATATTGGCAATCTTTACATGGCGTTCAGCAGGCTCATCAAAAGTAGAAGAAACTACCTCTGCACGAACACTTCTTGCCATGTCAGTTACTTCTTCCGGACGCTCATCAATTAGCAGGATGATCAGATATACTTCAGGATGGTTTTTTGCAATCGCATTAGCCACATCCTTAAGTAAAATAGTTTTACCAGTTTTAGGTTGAGCCACGATTAAACCACGCTGACCTTTACCAATCGGGGTAAACATGTCAATGATGCGCGTTGAACTATGAGTGGTATCCATGAAAAGATTTAACTTTTCTGTAGGAAACAAAGGAGTCAGGTAATCAAAAGGAACCCGGTCCCGTACTTCAGCAGGCATGCGGCCATTAATGGCTTCCACGCGAACCAATGGGAAATACTTTTCACCTTCTTTTGGAGGACGGATACTGCCTCTTACCGTGTCACCGGTTTTTAAACCGAATAACTTAATCTGCGACTGTGATACATAAATATCATCCGGAGAGGATAAGTAATTATAATCCGAAGAGCGCAAAAATCCGTACCCATCAGGCATAATTTCTAAAACACCTTCATTGACAATTACATTATCAAAATCCAGGTTAACAGCAGCATTCTGATCAGAAAGACGTGTTTCCTGTACCACAGGACGGCTTTCAACAGATCTTCCTGAAGCGGTATTGAATCTTTTTTCAAATCGTGGTGCTCTTGGTTCCGCAGAAGCAGACTCTCCATTCATTGAACTTTCTTCCCTTCTGGATGGAACTTCGACGTTTGCCGGAGCTTCCACTCTTCGGGATGGAGCTTCTGTATTTCCAGATGGTTCCACTCTCCTTGAAGAAGGCTCAGCCGGTGCAGCAGCAATACGCTCCTGTTTAATGGTGATCTGTCTTCTCGGTCGGGGTAAATTAGGAACAGCAACAGCAGGTTGCTCCGTAACCGCAGGTTCCGGTGTTACTTCTACTTGGTTAACTACTACTGCTGGTTCTTCAACCGGAGTAGGAGCTGCAGGTATAGTTGCTGCCTCTACAGGAGCAACAGTAGGCTCTTTTGGAGCTTCTTCTTTCGTTTTTATAGTCCGGCTACGCTTTTTTGGCTTTTCCTCCTCAACAGTTGCCGCAGGCACTGGGCTTATTGCTTCTGTTGTTGGAGTATTGTCGCTAGCAACCGCAGGTTGTGAGGTATGCTCCTTTATTTTAGTGATAAGTTCTTGTTTTCTTAAGACATCAGCGCCATCGACACCAAAGGATTTAGCAATCTCACGAAGCTCGGACACAAGCTTGTCGTTCAATTCAGTACTTTTCATTCAATTTTGAAATAATATATAGGATTCTTTTTTAAGAGTTAATCCACAATCATAAGAGAAAATCACATGTGCAAAGAAGACTTAATGAATTTTCTTGATGAAGAGGGGATTGCTTTTTTAGAGATAAAGCACAATTCTAAATCAATAAATTGGTAAAAACAAAAAAATAGTAAAAAAAATTTTAAAGCCCTTGACTTATTTGGTTACTTTGAGGGATATTCATACTATGAACCGTAAAAAGCTAATTGAGCAGATCCGTCTAAAGAAATCTTTCCTTTGTATAGGTCTCGATACCGATATTACCAAAATACCAGCACATCTTCTGGATACCGAAGACCCGGTATTCGAATTTAATAAACAGATCATTGACGCAACAAAAGAATATTGCGTATCCTATAAAATAAACACCGCATTTTATGAAAGTCGTGGATTGGCCGGATGGAAAAGTCTGATTGACACCTGGAATTACCTGCCTAAAGACACCTTTAGTATTGCAGATGCCAAACGGGGCGATATAGGCAACACCTCTGAGATGTATGCAAAGGCATTTTTTGACCAGGAATCCTCCGGAATGAGCTTCGATTCCGTTACGGTAGCACCCTATATGGGGACTGATTCTGTTAAACCTTTTCTGAAATTTAAAGATAAATGGGCCATCATACTTGCCCTTACCTCTAATGAAGGCAGCAAGGACTTCCAATTTCTGCAGGCAGATCCTGAAAATAAGCTCTTTGAAAAAGTGATTCAAAAGGCAGCAGATTGGGGAAGTAATGAAAATATCATGTTCGTGGTAGGCGCAACAAGAGGCGATGCCTTTTTAACGATCAGGAAACACGCACCAAATCACTTTCTACTCGTTCCGGGTGTTGGTGCTCAGGGTGGTAGCCTAGCGGACGTTTGTAAATATGGAATGAATAAAGATTGCGGATTACTCATTAACTCATCACGTGCTGTGATATATGCATCCTCCGGACATGATTTCGCCCAGGCTGCACGTGAGGAAGCACGTAAGGTTCAAAATGAAATGGCGATTATACTTGAAGCGATGTAAGTGCTGCGTTTTCTGCTATAAATAAAATATAGCCGATAGCAATATGAATGAAGACTTTATCAATTTTGTCTGGAAATACAGGTTGTTTAATCAAAAACTGCTCTGTACAACAAAAGGAGAAACTATAGAAATTATTTCTCCAGGATTATCTAATAGCCATGCCGGTCCTGATTTCGTTGACGTACACGTCAGGATCGGCAGTACCACATGGGTGGGCAGTGCCGAAATACATATCAGGACCTCCGACTGGGAGCGCCATGAGCATACCCGTGACAAGGCCTATAACAATGTTATTCTCCATGTGGTATACGAAAACGACTGCAACGCATTCCGTGAAGACGGCACAGAGCCATCCGTACTTGAGATTAAACCCTATATCAACGAAAATATAGAAAGCCGGTACCACCTCCTTATTGAGAACATGACCTGGATCCCTTGCGAAAAACAGTTGGCCTTGGTAGATCCTGTACATGTTCAAAGTTGTTTGCAGCGCATGCTTGCCGAGCGACTGGAGGAAAAATCAAATGCCGTATATACGCTTCTGGAAGAAAATAAGGGCGATTGGAGTCAGACTTTCTATGTCCTGCTTGCCCGTAACTTCGGATTTAAACTCAATGCACTGCCCTTCGAACTCGTAGCCCGCTCCTTAACCTCAAAGATTCTGGAAAGGCATAAAACAAGCCCCTTTCAGCTCGAAGCTTTAATCTTTGGACAAGCCGGCTTCTTAGAAGAACCAGCAGAGGATGAATATATCGGCACGCTCCAAAAGGAATACCAGTATCTGAAGCATAAATATCAGCTGCATCCTATCGACTCTTATTTGTGGAAATACCTCAGGTTACGGCCACAAAATTTCCCCGCTATCCGTTTATCGCAGTTTGCCGCCTTGCTTCATCATTCCACTCAATTATTTTCAAAGTTGCTTGATGCCCGGGATGCAAAGGAAATTAAAGCGCTTTTCAGTTCTGTAAACGTGAGCCCTTATTGGCAAACGCATAATAAACCAGGTAAAAGCTGCCGTCCCGGAGCCCTTTCACTAGGCAAAGAATCCATTGTCAATATTTTAATCAACACGGTATCGGTCCTGCTCTTTAGTTACGGTAAGTACATTTCCAATGAAGAAATCAGCAACCGTGCCTTAGATTTGTTAGAAAATATTCCAGCTGAAACAAATCATATTATATTGCGTTATAGACAATTAGGAGTAAAAGCTTTAGGTGCCGATAGCTCACAAGCATTACTTCAATTAAAAAAAATATATTGTGATAGAAAAAAATGCTTAAATTGTGCAATCGGAGCAAGAATTATTAATTCCGCTTAAAATGATACAACGTATACTAACCTTTTTTGAGCGATATTCATTTGGAGTATCCACCTACCTTGGGGAAAAGTTTGATATGTCTATTTCCAAAATTCGTTTATTTTTTATTTATTCCTCTTTTTTAGCAGTAGGTTTTCCAATCATATTTTATTTTCTGGCGGTTTTTGTACTGGGTATCAGGACTTATATGAAGCGGATCCGTACCCGGATCTGGGATTTTTAGTCCAACACCCGCTTTCACCACAACCCATTTGCGAATACCTTATTTTTAAAAATAATATCTTTCATATATTTGAACGGTTAAAACCGCTTACAAATGCCGGTAAAAGGAAATCAGTTCAGATCAAATACATTTAGGGAAGAGGGCAAGATAAAAACTACCGCAAAGGAGCGTTTATCAAAAGATAGAACCGAAACCTTACCCCAGTTTACGTTTAATAACGGCAGACTGATTAAAATTGTGGGCTTATTTTTCTTAATCCTATCTATTTACTTTCTAATCGCCTTTAGTTCCTACCTTTTTACATGGCAGGACGATCAGAGTTATGTTTCGGGACCAAATGGGGGATGGAATAAACTTTTCGGACATACTGATGGCGTTCTTCTTGCAGGACCTCAGCAATTACCTGTCGAAAACTGGCTAGGCCGATTGGGTGCACTATTATCCGATCAGTTTATCTACCAATGGTTTGGCATATCATCCTTCATCTTTATAGGCATCCTTTTCATTATCGGTTATCGCCTATTATTTAAGGTGCAGATCTTACCATTGGTCAAATCATTAGGATATTCCTTTTTTCTGCTGATCTTCATCTCCGTTACATTAGCCTTCTTTCATAGTTTCACTTCCGATTACCCACATTATCTCGAAGGAGAGTTTGGCTTTTGGACGAATCGTTTACTGCAAAGCGAGATTGGTAATTCTGGTATAGCAGGCTTATTAGGTTTTGCTGCATTAACGGCCCTGATCATTGCCTATAATATAGACTTTAAGATCCCTGAAAGAGAGAAAAAGATCCACGACATTGAACCTGTTCTGGTTGGAGACCCTGATATTGAAGAAGAATATAGGAGTGAGGCAGTGGAATTTCCGCTTGCAAACCGCAGAAGTCGCCTGAATCGCGATCAGCAAAAGCCCGAAGAGGGAGCAACTGATTTACCTTTACAACAGGAGCGCATTACAAAACCTTTAGAATACGAAGCACCTGTTGAGGCTAAGCCGCTCGTACCCAGGGTAACTATTCCATTTGAAACAATCCCAGCTGTAGCATCCGCAGCTGCATCAGCTGCAGCACCACTTGCCGCTGTTGTCGCATCTGCTATTCCTTTAAATGTGCAACGCAACGAGGAACCAAAGGAAGCGGAAGAAAAACCACAGCCTGCATTTACGGTAGTCAAAACAGAAGAAGAAAAAACTGCTGATAACCTGGTGGAAAAATTCGGACAATATGATCCGAAGCTCGACCTGTCCTCCTATAAATACCCTACACTCGACCTGCTGGAGAACTATAAGTCCAATAAAATATCAGTGGATGCAGATGAGCTGGAAGCCAACAAAAACAAAATTGTCGAAACGCTGAATCATTACAATATCGAGATTGATAAGATTAAGGCAACCATTGGCCCTACAGTCACCCTTTATGAGATCATTCCAGCTCCAGGCGTCCGGATTTCCAAGATCAAAAACCTGGAAGACGATATCGCACTTAGTCTGGCTGCTTTAGGCATCCGTATCATTGCCCCAATGCCTGGAAAAGGAACAATTGGTATAGAAGTGCCCAACCAGAATCCCGAGATGGTGCCTATGCGCTCCATCATGAATACCGAGAAGTTCCAGAATACAACCATGGATCTTCCCATTGCTTTAGGGAAAACGATTTCCAATGAAGTGTACATTGCCGATTTAGCTAAAATGCCCCATTTACTGGTAGCAGGAGCAACCGGACAAGGTAAGTCGGTCGGTATCAATGCGATCCTCGTTTCACTTCTCTATAAAATGCATCCCTCACAGCTGAAGTTTGTGTTGGTCGATCCTAAAAAAGTAGAGCTTACCCTGTTCCGTAAAATAGAACGACATTTCCTGGCTAAACTTCCCGGAGAAGAAGATGCCATCATTACTGATACTAAAAAGGTAATTAATACATTAAATTCACTTTGTATTGAAATGGATTTGCGTTACGACCTGCTAAAAAACGGCCAGGTGCGTAACCTCAAGGAATACAATCATAAGTTCGTCAACCGTAAGCTGAATCCCGAAGAAGGCCATCGATTTATGCCTTTTATCGTGCTGATCATTGATGAGTTTGCCGATCTGATGATGACTGCCGGAAAAGAAGTAGAGACCCCTATAGCGCGTTTAGCACAGCTAGCCCGTGCCGTAGGGATCCATTTAATCATTGCCACACAGCGTCCATCCGTAAATATTATTACCGGTACGATTAAAGCCAATTTCCCTGCCCGTTTAGCCTTTAGGGTACTTTCAAAGATTGACTCCCGTACCATACTTGATTCAGGAGGAGCAGACCAGTTAATCGGACGAGGCGATATGCTTTTATCCACAGGTAGCGAACTGATCAGGTTACAGTGTGCCTTTGTAGACACCCCGGAAGTAGAACGCATCTCTGATTTCATCGGTGGACAACGCGGTTACGACTCCGCGTGGATGTTACCCGAATATGTAGATGAAAGCGGTGATGGAGGAAGTATCAAGGACTTTGACGCCAGCGACCGTGATCCACTGTTTGAAGACGCAGCCAGACTTATCGTGATGCATCAGCAGGGATCAACCTCATTGATCCAGCGCAAGCTTAAATTAGGGTATAACCGTGCCGGAAGAATCATCGATCAGCTGGAAGCAGCAGGTGTGGTAGGACCATTTGAAGGAAGTAAAGCCCGTGAGGTACGACTTCCGGATGACTATGCACTGGAGAGCTTTCTCGAAAACCTGAAAAAATAACTAAACTATTCGCTCCAAATAAAGTCTATACCAATACCCGCCTTCATCAGGCAGGATTTGTAAAAAACAACACATGAAAAAATTACTCTTCACAATCCTAATTCTCTTTTCCATATCGGCTATAAGCAGTGCTCAAACAGATCCAAAAGCAAAGGCAATCCTTGCCGCTGTAAGTAAAAAATATTCCGCTTACAATATTATCAAAGCAAACTTTAGTTACACCATAGAAAATCCGCAAAGCAAAATCAAGCAAACCGAGTCAGGCACGCTTTATACAAAATCAAAAAGCAATAAATTTAAAATTATTACCTCTACACAGGATATGATCAGTGATGGAAAAAGTCAGTGGACCTATCTGAAACAGGATAAGGAAGTCAACCTGAGTAATGTAGACAATAGCAGCAATTCCATTAACCCCGCTAAGATCTTTACGATCTATGAAAAGGGGTATAAATACGTATCCATGCCCGATATTAAGGAAAATGCAAGAGTCTATAATGTCATTGATCTTACTCCAACCGCTTCAGGAAACAATTTTTTCAAGATCAGACTTACCATTGATAAGCTGAATAAGCAAATTTATAAGGCGATGATATTTGACAAAAACGGAAGCCGTTATAGCTACCTGATCAAATCACTTTTACCGGTAAAAATTTCAGAATCTATATTTTCATTCAATCCACAGAGTTATCCCGGAGTAGAAGTTGTAGATTTACGGTAACAAAAGCAACAGAATGCCAATCACTTACACGAAACATACACTGGAAAAGCTTGAATCGGTACTGAAAGACCAGCAATATAAAGTGCGGTATGAAAAGGGGAATTTTAAAACTGCCGCATGTGTGTTAGATCAGAACAAGGTGATTGTAATTAATCGCTTCTCCACATTGGAGAGTAAAATTAATGAACTGTCCCAATTGTTATTGCAAATTCCTTTAGACGAAAATGCGCTGAATGATAAACAAAAACAGTTTCTTTACACATTGAAACAATTTACTTTACAGCTGTGATCGTTACATTTTTAGGAACAGGGACCTCTCAAGGCGTGCCGGTAATCGGATGTCAATGCGCGGTATGCACTTCAGCAGACCCGAAGGATAACCGTTTGCGCAGCTCTGTGATGGTAGAAACTAATGGAAAGAATATTGTTGTAGACACTGGTCCCGATTTTCGCTATCAGATGTTGCGTGCGAAGGTAATGAGGCTCGATGCAGTCCTGTTTACCCATGAGCACAAAGATCATACAGCAGGTCTGGATGATGTGAGGGCGTTCAATCACATGCAACACCGGGCGATGGACATTTATGCCCATCCAAGGGTGCAGGAATCACTAAAGCGTGAGTTCCATTATGTATTCACTGAAAAGAAGTACCCCGGGATTCCTTTGCTTAACCTGCATGATATCAGTAAAGATCAACCTTTTGTTGCAGCAGGTGAAACAATCATTCCCATAGAGTCGATGCATTATATGCTACCTGTCTTAGGCTTCCGTTTTGAAGATTTTACGTATATTACAGACGCAAAGACTATTTCGGAAACGGAGAAAGCAAAAATAAGAGGTACGAAGGTGTTGGTATTGAATGCATTGCAAAAAGGGTCGCATATTTCACACCTGACCCTTAGTGAAGCCATAACATTAGCACAGGAAATAGGGGCAGAGCGGACGTACTTTACTCATCTTAGTCATACTATGGGTAAACATGCGGACGTAAGCAAAGAGCTGCCGGAAGGGATCTTTATCGCTTATGATGGCTTGCAAATAAAAATTTAGTCTATATTTTAAACCAGGGAGGTATCTCAGGTGTTACTTATAAAATTAATATTATGAGCACAAGACCAAGTTTTTCAGATATTATACACTCGGATAAACCCACGCTGGTAGATTTTTCTGCTGATTGGTGTGGGCCATGCAAAATGATGTCGCCCATTCTCAGCGAACTCAAGTCCGTTTTAGAGGACACCGTAACCATCATTAAAATAGATGTAGATAAAAACCCGGCAGCAGCGCAAGCATATAACGTACAAGGCGTTCCAACGCTGATCTTGTTTAAAAATGGGGAAATAAAATGGAGGCAGTCTGGTGTGTTGACCAGTGTTCAATTGCAACAAGTTATAAATCAGCACACTTAAATTTTTTTAAAACATCGCGGGTAATTCCGTATTTATATAGTATGGATCATTCAGTATTTCTATTGGTAAAAGACCCTCATAACAATTGCCAGGATGTTATAAGGCATCGTGACGGATCGCTAAGAATAAGGGTATACTGTCTGGGTACAGATAAATTTGATCCACAGGAAGACGAACTCCAGTTTTATGCCAATGATAATGGTGATCTTCTTGCATTTGAAACAACAGAATATGATGGCAATGATCCTCTGTTGGTTATTGAGGCCATCAGATGGTATGCAGAATACCTTCGAAATCCTAAAATGGAGATCTTGGCGGAAGATCCTCGGTAAATAATTGCATGTGATTCTTCGAGTAGATCTGCTGAACTAATTATAACCTTTGTGTTTTTTCATCTAGTATTTTAGCAATATGAATCGGGTATGAGTCCAACTTACATGTGTTGAAGTCGGACTTATGAGGGATTTTTATGAGCTGATTTTTGCTTTGAATAAGTTTCAGGGTGTCTCTTGTCCTGTTGTTTTTCCCTTTGAGGTTTTGAGTAAGCCTTCTCTTAAAACTCTTTATTGGTAATTCATGTCGTTTCGTGTTGTTTAATGGAAGATTTGAGAATATTTAGCCTTTCTTTCATTCTTTGGAATCTTTAGTCATTTCTTTGTGTGAATAAATGAAAGATTATGGCAACTATATATAAGAAAGGAATGGTACATGGAACTGCAGGTTCGGTGATTTACCGGGAGTACCGGGGTAAGACCATTATTCAGGGTAAAGCAAAAGCATTTAAGCAGACTGAAAAGACTAAAAGGAGTGCTACTGAGTTTGGAATTTCGAGTTCTGCGGCAGCGGTTATTAGGGCTGCATTTGAACCGGCTTATTTTTTTAAGGATGGGACGGCAGCTTATAGGAGTACGCAAATGGTGTACCGGTCAATATTGAATAATGTGAGTGGAGAGAAGGGGAGAAGGGATTTGCATGATGGGGATTTGTCTTTAATTGAGGGACTGGACTTTAATGCCAACAGTAAGCTGGCTGATGTGCTGCAGATGGGGCACTCAGTAAGTAAAAATGCTGAAGGGTTGGTTCGTGTTACTTTGGGTTCTTTAGACACTAGAACAGGGATTAAAAGGCCTAAAGGGGTGAGTGGAGCCTATATGAAACATCGTTTAAGGCTAATGTTGGTGGCTTTTAACTTCAGGGAAGAGTATTATGAAAATTTGGGGTATCAGGATGTCGATCTGGAAGGGTATCAAATTTTTGAAGGGCAGGTGGTTAGTTTTACTGAGTCAGTACCAGAGGATTGTCTGGCATTGGTAAGTATGTCGGTGATGCTTTATTCCACTATTAGCCAAACCAATGAAAGTGTCTTGCTGAATAGTGCCGCGTTCAGTCCCTGCGCGATAATTGGTTCATTTCAATCTGAAAAGGCTTCTGATTACCCTATAAAAGAGGTTAATATGCAACCCTCTTCATATCCGGGGAGGGAAGAGAAGATCTCTGAAATGTTTTATAAGGGTAATTCACTGAGGCTGGGGCTCTCAACCAGTATAGATAAACAGGTCGGTTCAATCAGCAAAAGTACTAGAGTTAAGGAAGTGGTTCCTGATGTTACTTTACATAAGCGGGTGTTTTTTAATAAGAAGGGTTAGGCGCAAAATGGCCTTATATTTGTCACTTTTGCCCCTCACCCATGTACCGTATCTATTCTAACTTCGTACTAACATTATACCTGTAGAAAAAATGAGAAAGATTAGAATCATGGAGCATATTTCGCTTGACGGCGTAATCTCGCCTAGCGCTAGGGATGAAGAGGACGATGATTTTGTGCATGGCGGATGGACAGAACCGTATAGAAGCCCAGCTGGGTTAGAGTCTGTTATAGAGTCACATGGTAGCATCTTCGATTTGTTGCTTGGACGTCGTACCTATGATCTCTGGTCCGGGTACTGGCCGAAGGCCGGGAATAGTCCGCTAGCGAACAGTCTTAATGCTGCCACGAAGTATGTCGCAACCCACAGACCTGACAGCCTCGAATGGGGTCCAGTAGGGGATCTGGGTGCGGACATTCTAGAGGGTATTCGTAGCATCAAGTCGATGGACGGTCCGGATCTGATTGTCTGGGGAAGTTCAACATTGACATCGGTTTTGCTTGAGCAAGGACTGGTTGACGAGGTTGTGCTATTCGTCTACCCAGTCTTGCTAGGCCTGGGCATACGCTTCTTTTCGGACAACGTTGCCCCACGCGAACTCACTCTTGTCAGTACAAAGACCTTGCCCACAGGCGTATTAGTAAACACTTATCAATACGTTGGACCGATTTTATCTGCCAAGTGACTAGGAAAGATATTGGACCATAAGCATGTGACACGGTATTATAAAGCTTTTATACCTGCACTTGTGGCTAGTTGTGCCAGTTACCTGGTTTTTGTGTTGATCACGCATCTCAATCTGGGACCTACATGGAATTTTCCTGCTTATACAAATCCTAAAGTTGGTGACATCTTTTATGCCGTTGCTTACTCATTAGCTGGCGCAGCTATAGGATGGATCTTTATCCTGTTTGTCAGAAACTTTAAGCTTGTTTTTAAGAGGTTGAACCTGGCTATTTATTTGCGACTAACAATTGGGGGATTTGTACTGGGGATCATATCTTATTATATCCCGCTCACCCGATATTTTGGACATGAGCAGTTAACAGAGGTACTTAAAAGCACTTTTACTTTACAGTTTTTATGTGTCTTGCTATTATTCAAGCTCATAGCTATTGCCGTCACAGTCACAGCTGGCTGGAGAGGTGGCTTTATCATACCCTTATTATTTGCAGGTACCGTTTTAGGATTAATAATTTTTCAGTTGTTTCCAGGACAAAACTTAGCCTTAATTACAGTATGCTGCATGGCATCATTAAATGCTTGTGTAACGCGAACACCAGTAAGTATTATCATTTTACTGGCAGCAATGACCGGTCTTCACAATATTGTTCCTGTGATATTTGCCAGTTTAACAGGATATTTTCTTGCACCAAAATTACCATTAATTCAAGCTCAATTAAGAAGAGAAAAAAGTAATGATAGTTTGCTGTAAGGCTACTAATTAAATACAATCATTTTAAACATTGTTTTAATCGAGCTCTTTGCTGTGGGATAAATAATCACTTCTGTCAACTATTAATGATCTTATGATTCCAGATAAAAAATAACAAGAGGATGGCAAGTCCTATTAAAATAAAGAAATAAGCTTTATTGTAATTGAAAAATCTATAAGATATATAAAAATTCACAATGCAAACTGGTACTGTTTTGTTGATACCTGAATTATAAAACTAGGAGTAATCGAACTTCTCTTATCTTTAAAAAACTTATCAGACAAATGAAAAAGTCAGACTCGCTATTTTTTTTATTGTTCTATCCTTTTCGTCAAAAGCTCAGTATTTAACATTTGATCAACTTGTAAACCTACGTTTCAGAGTTCTTGAATATGTAAACGGATTTTTAATTGCTAAAGGTTAAGCTTTTAATGATTCGCAGGAAGAAACTGAAGATAGTTATGGAATAGCGACTTGGTCATACCTCAAAGATTATCTTAACAGTGAGAAAGCTCATGGCTGGTTTAAGTTGTATTACAGCCCAGGGTATTTTACTTATCTTTCTTATCAGGTATTTAATAAATTACAATATTCTACTTTGAAAAAAAGGATAAGTTTAGGTTATACATATCAATATCGGCCATGAACAAATAAAATTGAGCACTTTGAATAAACGATGGTCCTGTTCTCTATAACTCAGTCCTTTTTGAAATTTATAGGTATTTGCCTTAGATTAAGTAGGTTATTCAATTAATCGTTTAAGTAGGCTTATTAAGGCAATAGGGATTCCACCTATCAATTCAAGAAGCAAGCCTAAAATTGGCAAAAGTAAATATGCCCAAAAGGGATATTTAAACCTTGTTGTTGTACCATTGGTAAAATTTTGAATTGCTGGTAAAACTTTTTCCTTATAATGCCAAAGAACCAAAAAAGTCAATAGTAAATAAAATGGAATTCTTATAGTAAATCCGGTATAAAGTCCCATGAACGTCATATCCCAAATAAGTATATTAATCCAGATTGGGATAGCCATAAATGCACCTAAGATAACAGTACGATTATAAACAAGCAAGGCTCCCACTATCATTTGAGAGATTCCTATAAAAGATTTGAAAGGTTCATGATCCGCCAGATACCATGATAGATTGAATAAACCAACTTCTTTTAATGGTAAATTCATAGTCGATTTACTTACTCCAAACTGTCCGTCTATAAGTTTAGAATAACCATATCTTAACAAGGTAAGCGCCAACCATATTCTCGCTATTAAAATAAAGTAGTCCCATAGTTGCGCTTTAGATATATTTTTCATAGATATATTTTAAAACCAAGTATTTCCATTAATCTGATATTGTGATAATTTATTTGCACACTACTGAATTAGCAGATAAAAGAACGAAAAAAATATTATTTTACCTTAACAAAGCAATGATTATCAAATGACTGCCGACCTAGGGCTATCAGAGTATTTGTCTATAAAACTACTGACGGAGAAATAGTCTTGTCCCTGAATATAGAATCATAAAGGGTTATTTCGACCATAGACTGAGATTTGAAGATGATTGAAATCATGTTTTGTGGTTATATTTACGGTCGAATAAAATGCTATTTAGTACATGACGTAAGGGTCTTACATGTAAATTAATACAAATGAACAATTTATTAAGTCAAGTGAACTTCATTAAGGAGATCGACAAATTAAAATATATTCAACGTAAAACTAAGTTATTTAATAGTGATAGATGCGAAAATGACGCAGAGCATAGTTGGCATTTAGCAATGATGACTATTGTTTTAGCCGAGCATGCAAATAAGCCGATTAACGTACTTAAAGTTTTGAAAATGGTTTTGATCCATGACATAGTAGAAATCGATGCAGGTGACACATTCCTTTATGACACAACTAAAAGTCATACAAATACAGAGCAAGAATTTTTAGCGGCACAACGGATTTTTGGACTTTTACCAGCAGAACAAGCAGAAGAATTTATAGCAATCTGGTTGGAATTTGAAGATGGGATTACTGAAGAGGCGAAATTTGCAAGATCTATGGATCGTTTTGAACCACTTTTGCAGAACACCTCCAATGATGGTGGAACCTGGAAAGAATATAATGTTAAATACCAGCAAGTCTATGATAAAAAGGTAGTTATCAAAAATGGTTCGGAATCCATTTGGAAGTTTGCTGAGAATTTGCTGGAAGAAAGTGTAGAAAAGGGAATTCTTGAAAAATGATGTATTAGGACAAATATCATTTAATTGCAGAGTTTCAGGATGATGTCGACCTCTTCTTTTCGAATAGTGTAAGCGAGATAAACTTTCGAACTTATGGTCGTTTGACATTTATTAATAGTAAAATTTAAAGACCGCCAGCTTTTTGTTTGACAAATCTTTCATTCCGTTTATTGCTTAAGTATTTCCTTAGGGGGATATCGTAAATTACTATTACCAGGTAAGCGGCTCCAACCAACAGGATTAGCCCTGATATGATGATGAAAGTCAATTGCATAGTGCCCGGCTTATGACTGGTGTAATAATTACCGAATATCCATAATACGGCATAGTGAGTCATGTACAAGGGGTAGGAGATCTTTCCCGAAAATATGCAAAGCTTTTTTAAGCCTGGTTTTAACATAGCCCCTGCGCCTAAAGCTATCAGTAAGGGAAAGTATAACAGTACTACCAAAGGTTCGGATAACCAGTTCCATTTTGAGAATGGCATTATAAAGGCCAGGAACAGCAATGTTGAAAGTCCTATAAATCCTAGTTTGTTTTTGATGATCCAGTTGGAACGATAAATAAGCAATCCTGCTAGAAAAGAGTATGATATGCGGGCGCTTCCGTCCCAAAAGGTTGGGCCACTCCAGCCGCCTAATAAATTACCGGAACGGTAAACTACAAAGCAAATAGCCAGGGCTGAGAGTATGGTTAACAGCAGCAAAAGGTTACGGCCAATTCGATAAAGCACAAATGCGTAAACAATATTGGCTATGTATTCCCAAAATAGTGACCATGCAGGTGCATTGAAGCTGAACAGGTTAAAGCCACGATCTGCTATTACAGGTAAAGGAATAAGCAGTATGGAACAAAAAAAAGTCAAAATAATTTTACCCGTACTATATAATTCGAGATGGCCGCCAAAGGGGTCGAATAAAAATGCCAGGAGGCCTAATACCGATCCTGCTATCACGAGCGGATGTAGTCTGATGATCCTTGATATGAAAAACTTGAGCACGCCCATTTTGGCTATACGATCGTCATAGGCATATCCGATTACGAATCCGGAAAGGCAGAAGAAGAAATCGACAGCTAAAAAGCCGTGTCCTATAAAGTTCGTGCTGGCATCGGTATAAATCCATTCCATAAAATGGAACGTTACAATGGCCAAGGCGGCAATTCCCCTTAATCCGTCTAGAATTTCAAAATGCTGTTTTGATTGCAGGATTGTTGCAGTGGTTTTGTTCGTATCCATTAATGTAGATCCTGTAGGATTAAGTTTAATGTGGCGATAAAGCCAGATTCACTGATGCCCAAGGTATCTAAATTAATGACTCAATCAAAATTGGAGTAAAGTAATTGGGTGGAGATAGCTTTCTCCACCGGGATAACCTACAGCCCTCTTCCTGTTTTATGCTGTAATTCATCTATACGTTTCGACGCTTCAGATTTGCTTAATGTCTCATCAAAATCCTCACCTGCTTCATCAGAAAGTGTCTTAAGATAAGAATGTTGCGCCCCGGTCATAGGTTCACTTCCAGTAGTCCATTCATCAGGGTCCTTAATGGTGTTTGACCCTTTTAAATCTGCATTCGGATTTTCCTCATTTTTCTGTTCGTTGAACAGTTCATCTTCTTTATTTATCATATGCTTTCAGTATCGGTAGATATAAAATTTAGATGATAAACAGAGATAATTAGGCATTGTTTGTATATGTCTGTAAGGAAAAAATATTCGCAAATATGAACATGCGTTTTAAGTAAATATGTTGTTTTTTTCGATGCTAAAGGTCATGGATGTATATTCATCATTAGATTTAGCTTCAAGCTTTCCATGGTGGGCGCGAGCGATTTCGGATGCAATATATAGTCCTAATCCTAAACCTTCGTGTCTAGAAGTGATCTCTCCTCTTGAAAATGGTTTGAATAGGTTGTTCATTGTTTCCTCAGGAATCTTTGTGCCAGGGTTTGTAACAATTAATTCGAAACCTTTTTCATTGCTTAACGCACGAATTACAACTGGCTGATCTTTCGCACCATGGGTAAGTGCATTTCCTAAGACATTGGAAAATAATTGGGCAACCCTTTTATGGTCGCATCTGATTTCTTCCTTCAAATTCATTTCTACCTCAATTACCCGATCTGGCGAGATCGTTCTTAGTTCTGTAATTACTTCATTTAAAGTATTCTCAAGTTTTTTGCCGGCGGTATAGTTTAAAGCTATTCCTCTGCCTAACTTCCCTTGCGCTAAGTCAAGCATCGTGTTAATTAGTCCTATTGTCCGTTTAGATGAATCCTGTATTATTTTAGCTAATTTAAAGGTGCGTTCATCAAGAGGAAGTCTCAGTTGTAATTGAACAGCGCTATTGATCGCCCCTACAGGATTCCTTAGATCGTGACCTAAAATGGCTATGAACTGTTCCCTGAATTTGGCTTCTTTCCTTTCTTCTTCTAATTTAATTTGTGACACTCTGATTTCTTCCATGGCATTTAGATGGAATGAAATAAGATCGGTGAATAAATTAAACATGCCCCTAACTTGTGCGGTTTTTACTTTTGCCGGATTAGGGTCGATAGCGCATAATGTTCCAAAAAAATCACCATTTTTTAGAAATATAGGAAAGGAGATATAACTTTTAAGTCCATAGATAAGAGGAGTTTGATGGCATTTATACATTTCATCCTCTTCGAAATTATCAACTACAACAGGCTCATGGTGTTTTAAAATTTCGTTACATATTGTGGTATTGATATTTAATTCGCCTCCTGATGTTAAACCGAAGTTTATATTATCTTTCACTGCGAGGGCAATCCACCTTTTTTCAGTAACTCTGGCTACGACAGCAAATCCCATTCCTGTGGTCTGACAAATAACCTCCAGAATATTTATTATCGCAGGATTATGGTTTATCTCCTCAATCTCTTCTTGAATTTTTTTGTCAAACTTGATCATTAAATGGACCTATTTATTTGGGTTAAAAAGTAATAGTGAGTTAAATTACTCGTTTTTTGAATCAAATTTGCTTTGGGGTACTATTTTGTACCAAAATTGTTTAATTCTGTGATTGGATTTATTGAAATTTTAATTTTTGCTATATCATATAAATTACATATTGGAGAGAGCGAATGAGGTATATATGGCTAACCATTTGTTATCAGTTACATATCAATGTGAACCTTTTTAAGAGTTTACTACTTGCAATCATTAGTTGTACAGTGATATTAGCAGAAGCAAAATCCTTGAAACCAGCTTCGGTTTATCAAAGGGTTTGTGGTGTTACACCTGTTGAATTGGGTGCAGGGGGTGATATGGCATTTGATGGAGATGAGGAATGGGCCTATTTTAGAGTTGGTTAAGAGGAGGCTGCAAAACATTTGTTGCCGGGAACAAAATTAGAAAGTGCTTTCGGTCCTTGTAAGATGGGTGCAGGACCTGCAGGAATTGCAGGTATGCAAGTGAAGACCGGTGCAATAAAATATGTGGTTTCTGTACCTTTTCAAAAAAGATGTAGTGGCGATGGCGATTATGGGACATCGGGAGATTCCTGGTATAAGTGGTCATGTTGCTCCGCAAACAGCTTTTAACGGACCCAATCCGGGTTAGGAAGTCACATAGGGTCCTTCTGGCACAAGAGAAAGACCAACGGGACTGGCTGTTGTAAATCTGCGTACGCGCGAGATGACGATTGCTGGGCAAACTCCCTGCTGAAGCGGACTTTGGCATGTGAGTGGATCCCCAGACCAGAGAAGGGCTGTTGGAGATGATTTTTCGCGAAGTATTTATTTGATAGACAGACAAACGCATGAGATGATCATGCTATCTACAGGTCATAAAGAGACGGCGGCAGATCATCCACATCCTACGATGAGTCAGGATGGTACTAAGATTGAGACTCAGTCAGCTATGTTATCTAAGGATACCCGTTCTATGAATATTTGTATTATACCAGTGCCAGAGGTATGATTAAAGAGGGATTATGCTTTAAGTAAAACGGCTAATCCGTAATGATTAAGTTGGCTGTTGCTTAAAGGTAACATAC
>NZ_AQPN01000070.1 GCF_000403135.1 Arcticibacter svalbardensis MN12-7 | reverse complement strand
ATGTGCTTTTTTATTTTAAACCCGATCAGCAATAGCAACAAAATGTTTATTCACCTCGCCAACATAAACCTGTCTGGGTCTTCCAATAGGCTCTTTATTCTCTCTCATTTCCTTCCACTGAGCAATCCATCCGGGTAAACGCCCCAATGCGAATAACACGGTGAACATATCGGTGGGAAAACCAAGTGCTCTGTAAATGATACCGGAGTAAAAATCCACATTTGGATACAGCTTACGTTCAACAAAATAAGGATCATTCAAAGCTGCATCTTCAAGCTTCTTAGCAATCTCTAAGATAGGATCATTGATCCCTAATTTATCCAGGATTTTATCGCATGCTTTTTTAATGATATTAGCCCTTGGATCGAAGTTTTTATAAACCCTGTGACCAAAGCCCATCAGTAAGAAAGGGTCATTTTTATCTTTCGCTTTATTAATCCATTTTTCGGTGTCACCACCGTCATTTTTAATCAACTCAAGCATTTCTATTACTGCCTGGTTTGCTCCACCATGTAATGGTCCCCATAGAGCAGAAATACCTGCGGAAATAGATGCTGGTAGGTTACAACCTGAAGATCCGACGATCCGAACGGTAGAAGTAGAACAATTCTGTTCATGATCAGCATGTAGAATAAGTAATTTATCCAATGCATCAACCACTACAGGATCGATCCCTATTTCTTCGGTGACCTGACCGAAAGTCATGTTCATAAAATTTTCTACATAGTCAAGCTTGCTTTTTGGATAGATGAATGGCTCACCTAATGAACCTTTATAGATCCAGGAAACGATGGTCGGCATTTTAGCAATCAATTTAATGATTCCTAAATCAATATCTTCCTTGGATGGATTTGGATTTAAGCTTTCGGGTGAAAAAGCGGACAGTGAACTTACTAAAGAGCATAACTGACCCATTGGGTGAGCTTTTGGAGGAAAGGCATCGTAGAACTTCTTCATATCCTCATGCAAGAGCGTATGTTTGCTGATTTGAAGTTTGAAGTTATCTGTTTCCGCCTGTGTAGGTAAATTACCGTATATGAGCAAATAGGCAACTTCAATAAAAGTTGATTTTTCTGCTAGATCTTCAATAGCATAACCTCTATAGTTCAATAAACCCTGTTCGCCGTCCAGAAAAGTTATCGCGCTTTTAGTACATCCTGTGTTTTTGAAACCACTGTCCAATGTAATATAACTGGTTTGATCTCTTAGCTTTGAAATATCAATAGCCTTTTCATTTTCTGTACCAGTAACGACTGGTAACTCGTACGTTTTATTACCTAGGTTTAATGTAGCTTTTTCTGACATATTATTTTGGATGTTGCAACGCAAAAATAATTAAATATGAATATCCTCAAAGTTAATTATGATTATGTAATGTAATTTTTTTAATAATTAGAATTGACATTAAAACTGCATTTTTTGAGAAAGTATGTAAATGGTTATTCTAAATATTTTACCAATATACCATATTTGTGAATTTTTATGTAACATAATTGTGTATATTTATAAACAAAACATATACAACCTTTTATTTTTTAATGCGTAAAATGCTAAAAAAGAAATTACAAAGGGTAATTACTCTGCTCATGAAGAAAGAAATACTTATAGTTGATGATGAGATAAGTATCTTGAAGCTATTAAATTTTGTATTAGCTAAAGACTATAACCTGATCATTAAGAATAGTGGTATTGAAGCGATTAGTTGGCTTGAAGAAGGAAATACACCTGCATTAATTATATCGGATTTGCATATGCCCTATTTTGATGGCAGTTCATTCGTTCGTAATCTTAAAGTCAGTGGTTATTACCGTGACATTCCTGTAATTCTTCTTTCGGGTGCCGAAGACCTGGACAGTGTAGCAGAAGGGATGTCTCATAAGGCAGAATCATACATTCAGAAACCATTCAATCCAACTGCACTAAAAACAGAAATCATTAAACTACTTTCAATTCCCACCTCAATAAATTAGCACGATGGTATCTTTATCCACATTAAACTTATCACAATCAGGCATCCATGCACGAGTAGTGTATGCGGGTTCAGAACTGAGAGATTATTTATCAGGAGAGTTGTCTAATCAGTTTGCGCTCGATTCAAATGATTTGACTATTAAAACTCTTGAAAAGTTCCTAAATGATCAGTCCTTACTCACCTTACCTGATATTCTGTTGATTGAAGCAGATTTTAAGGGCGAATGGATTAATGTTATTTCGAACATTAAGAAGAATCCTCTTTTGGGCGGTATGATTATCGTTCTATTATCTGCCTTTGTAAACAAGGATTGGAGGGCAAAGGCCATGGCATTGAAGGTTCATGATTTTTACAGTTACCCCTTCCCTGTTGAAGATCTTTGCGAGCGCTTGCAATTTCTGGTCAAGTTCAGACTGATTAAACCAAAACTAACCGAGTTGTCTGGTAAGGTGGATGTTCGGTATACGCTTCCGGCTTATAAAAGAACGTTTGACATTATTACTTCCGGATCTGCATTATTGATACTATCGCCCTTATTTGCTGTTGTAGCAGCATGTGTTCTATTAGAATCAAAGGGGCCTGCCATTTATAAAAGTAAACGGGTAGGTACAGGGTATAAGATTTTTGATTTTTATAAGTTCCGATCGATGCGTACCGGTGCTGATAAAGAAATTGCTATGCTATCTGCTTTAAATCAATATACAGATATAGAAAAAGGCAAATCTGCTTTTATCAAGCTTAAAGACGACCCTAGAATTACCAAATTGGGCAAGTTTATCCGGATGACTAGTATAGATGAGCTTCCTCAACTTTTTAATGTATTGATTGGCGACATGTCAATGGTTGGCAATCGTCCATTGCCATTATATGAGGCAGAGATGCTTACTTCCAATGAATGGACAACACGTTTCCTTGGTCCTGCTGGATTAACTGGTTTATGGCAAATTAGCAAACGGGGGAAAGCCGACATGTCCGAACGTGAAAGAAAGAAATTAGATAACTTTTACGCATCTAATTATTCCTTCTGGTTAGATCTAAAAATTCTGTTAAAAACATTTCCAGCATTGTTACAAAAAGAAAAGGTTTAATACCCTTTCTTTTTATCTATCATTACAATTCTGTTGAGTGAGGTTCACCCCATTTACAATAACGTCAAACTCTGTACGACGGTTCAATTGCTGATTAGCTTCCGAACACACTACGCCATCGTAACAACGGTTTACCAGGCGAGTTTTGCCATAATATTCTATTTTTACCCTGCTCCCGTTTATCCCTTTTGATACCAGGTAATTCTTTGCAGAACCACCCCTTCTAAGCGATAGATTACGGTTATATCCTTCGGAAGCACGACTGTCGCAATGGCTTGAAGTAATCACAGTCATTTCAGGATGTCTTTTCATCAGGGCCACTAAAGCATCCAGTGGAGGTCTCGCATCAGCACGTATTTCATCCCTGTCAAGGTCATAGTAGATGTTATCCACAGCGAAAACACGTTTCAGCGAGTCACAGTTATTAATTACATATTGTTGAAGGCTTTCCATTTTATTCAACTTCATATCTAAATGGATCACAGAATCTGTAGTAATGCCCACTGAAGTTGTGAACACCATTTGACTGATGTACCCTAGTTTTTGCGCAGTAACCTCATAATCAGTTTCTTTCTTCAGGTTATACTTGAATTCCCCTCTTGAATTGGCCGCAATAGTATCAATTCTATCCAGGGTTTTCAATAGTAACCGGCTTCCTGCGAGTGCAATATGTGTCCTAGCATCAGTAACTATTCCTTCAAGGGAAATTCTATAGGTAGCCTGACTGAAATTATAGATGTTGTCATTACCAGTTCTGTTGGAACTAAAATAACCACTTTTGCCATCATCGGACCTGATCAGGCCGAAATCATCTTTAGAGGAGTTTATAGGCATACCCAGATTTCTTGGGTTATACTGAGGTTTCATATCCTTCAACATCACTTCAAAAACATCCAAACCTCCTAAACCAGCATGTCCGGTTGACGAGAAGAATAAGGTGCCATCTTTAGAAAGAGAAGAAAATTGTTCATTACCCTCTGTATTTATCTGTTTTCCCAGGTTTACAGGTCTTGTCCATTGTGTACCTGAGCGAACAGAATAATATAGATCTGTTCCACCAAGGCCTCCGGGCATATCTGATGAAAAAATAAGGATATTACCATCCGCAGTTAATGCAGGGTGTCCGGTTGAATATTCATTGCTGTTATATGGGAACTCAGTGATCTTGTCCAGGTTCTTTCCTGTGGCCAGATACAATTTCAACTTATTAATGCCGGTCGTGCTCTTTTTGGCTGATCCTTTAAAATAATTGTTTCGGGTAAAAATGAGTGATCCATCAGGGAACACAGCAGCAGGGCCCTCATGAAATCGGGTATTTACATTTCCTTTCAAGAGGTGGATATTCCGATTTGGACTCATCATCGTTCCTGAAGAATCCAGATAATAGGAAGGACTGTATTGGCCTAGCGTCCTGCTGTCATTACTGGTAGCTGGGGTATCATCATCATTGTATACCATAGATTCCTTAGAATCGCCCCCTGCGTTGCCTATTGCAATAGAATTTACATCCTTAATGTCGGATAGTTTCGCAATATAAAACAAGTTCGTGTAAGGCGTATTATCCCAGGGGAAAACCCTTTTAATGGTTGCCCCCATTGTTCTGTTGCTATTAAAGAGAAGACCCTGTTTGTAGTATACAGGCGAATACTCTGAGGCAGAAGTGTTTAAGTTTGTTAGTGCTACTTTCCAAAACTCACTGTTTGGCGATAAGGAACTGGGGTTTGAGCGTGCAAAAGCAGAAGCTCTTTTATCAGATGGAACCATACTCAGGTATGTCCGATACCAATTTTCCGACCTTTCATATTGCTGTGCATTAGCGAGCGCCTCTGCATAGTACAATACCCAGTCCTGTTTCAATGGTTTTTGTTTACTCAGTTTCTCATACGAGGATAAAGCTTCGGGGTATTTTTTCGTTTGCCGGTAACTAAATGCGATCATTTCCAGTGCTTGAACATTGCCTGAATCAACTGCCAGTACCTTATTTAAAGTGGCAATGGCGTTCAGATATTTTAAAGATTGAAAATCAGTCGTTGCCTTCAGCATCAATTTATCCGGAGAAGATTGAGCAAAAGCAGTATTGATCACGAAAGTTGTGAGGATACAAAAACAAATCAGATAACGCATGGATAGCTTCATAATCATTAAAAATATCTTGGAGATAAAATTTTACCACGTTCAAAGCCAAACTCATACCTGATCATAATTTCATGGCTCCCCGTATTGAAACTTCTTAAACGGGTTACACTATGATCGTAACTGTAGCCTATTCGGATTTGGGGACTAGCCTGAATCTCGAGAATACCTGCCACATCGGCACTGGTACGGTATTGTGCTCCAACAGCAACAACATCTTTTATCCAGAGCATGGCATTCAGGTCCGCTTCCAAAGGAGCTCCTTTAACACCCTTGATGAGTATTGAAGGCTTCAGCTTTAAATTATCATCCACTTTAAATACATAACCTGTAGCGAAGAAAAGATGCATGTTTTTTAAACTCCCACCGGTAGTATCATCCGCTGCCTCATATGCTGTAATTCGTGAGTTCAATAAGTCCTGAGCGGACAAGCCTATATAAAAGCGATCGGAATTATAATATACACCTGTTCCGAAATTGAATAGAAATTTATTGATGTTCTCTGAAAATGCAGGATCATACGTACCGGCGTTTCCCAGGTCGACACCTGTATAATCAGCCCGGTATTGAACCGCGCTTCCCTGAATTCCAAAAGCCAAAGAGCCTTGAGCCATTCTGATCCGGTAAGCATAACTCAGTGCAGCACCCGTTGTGGAGGTAATGCCCAGTTTATCACTTAAGATCTGCAAACCCAGACCCACCTTTTTACCATTAAACGGAGCGTCAATAGTGAAAGATGTCGTTTGGGGAGCACCATCTAAGCCAGACCATTGACTACGGTGTAATGCAGTAGCCGAAACTACATTTCTACTTCCTGCATAGGCAGGATTTATAGCTAGTGTATTAAACATATATTGCGTATACATGGCGTTTTGCTGCGCATCTACTGAGATCGCACATCCAAGCAAGCATAACGCCCCTACTATTTTTTTAAACCTCTTCATTTATCTGTTAATTGTGAGATATCCCGCTTTCTTTTCCTTGTTATCCAATACCACGATGTAATAGTAAGTGCCCACAGGAACATCCTCACCCATATGAATTCCTTCGGTACACTTTCCATTCCATGTGTTCTGATATTCTTTCGACCTGAAAACCCTGTTTCCCCAGCGGTTAAAGATTTCTATATCTACCTTTTTCCCAAGTGCGTTCTGAATAATTAAATTGTCATTGATCCCATCATTATTGGGAGAAAAACCACCGGGAATAAACACGGTTTCTTTTTCAAGCGTAAAGGGAGTGGGATCTGAAGGAGTCGGATCACCTGAGATTTGAGAATCAGGAGACAATCCGTTAGTTGACTCATCTGTAGTTGCTGCACCATCAAGTACGGAAAGCCCTTTTACTAATGCCCTGTTTAAAAAAGTCGTCTCATCTGTTGTTACCAAAACAACCAGATCAACCACTACGGTTTCTTTGTATAGAGGTTGAATGGAGCTGGTATTTAAAAGCAGTTCCTGATCAGTATTACCATTAAAACTACTATTGATGAGTAAACTTCCTGAAGCAGCTATGCCGGATACATTAAACTGATTTCCCGCAAGAGCAGTCAGCAAATTATCTGTCAGACTTAAACGTTCAATACGATAATCACCATAGTTGACAATTGTAAAAGTAAACTTGATATTATAGCTTCCATCTGTGTTTTTAGAAATTGATGTCAGCGCTTTAGCTAAGCCTATTTTGGCAGGGACATTAACCGCTATGGTCACTTTTCCAGGTGTCGACTCATTACCTGCACCATCTGTAACCGTATATTCAAATTCATCCGGACCGCTATAACCAGGGTTGGGAGTATAAATTATTTCACCTGTAACGGGATTAATGGTATAAGTACCATGAGTTGGTGGAGTAGTGATTTTGATAAAACTACCTGCTGGTAAAGGGATATTGATAGTAGTACTCCCATTTAAGGGGACGTTCACATTTATAGCCGGAGCAATCGGCGGCAAGCCTGTAATAGAAACCGTAACGTTAATAGGTAAAGATTGCAGTCCATCGGAAGTAACCAGCGTATAGGTAAATACATCAGTTCCTGTATATCCTGCAACAGGGGTGTACGTAATGATTCCTGTTTCACCTACCGCAATGCTTCCATGCAAGGGATTCGTTTCCTGCTGTACAGTAGTTCCTGTTTGACTCAGATCATTATCTTTAACCCTAATAGTTACTGGAGTATCACTAGCTGTAGTAACCGCATCAGCACTGCCTAATGGATTTACATTGATGAACACGGTAATGGGGTCAGATTCCAGATTTTGAAGATTTCGAATCATATAGGTAAACGAATCTTTTCCACTAAAGCCAGATACCGGAGTATAGGTGAATGTTCCATCCGTTTCCAGTGCAACAGTACCGTGGAGTGGATTTGATAGTTTAAAAACAGTTGCTCCTGTACGTCCTCTATCATTATCAAGCACCCGTATTAAGACAGGAATGTTCGAATATGTAAATGCATTATCATTTGAGCCCTCCGGTTTAATGTTCACTGCGATGGTTACGGTAGCAATGTTTGATTCCAGGCCGTAATTATCTTTAACTGTATAAAAAAATATATCATATCCGCTGTATGCATTATTAGGAGTATAAAATACCAATCCTGTAACCGGATCAACGATAAGTGCGCCATGTGAAGGATTAGTCTTAATGCTGATACTGCTTTTATTAAGCGTATTATTACCGTCTTCATCTGTATCGTTGGCCAATACAGGGATACGGATAGCTGTATTCAGTGCAATAGTAGTTGTATCATCAACAGCCACAGGTCTTCTGTTTACTGTTAATGTCATATCATCTGAGAGTTGACATCCTCCAGGCGATAGAATGGTCCAACGAAATACATAAATGCCACCAGTCAATTTATTAACCAAAGAATTATAAACCTTAGGGCTTAGTATGATAGCTCCTTCAGGACCAGAGATCTGGGTCCAGGTTCCCGTATTTGTGCCCGGAGCACTTCCCTGTAGGATATAATTTCCTGCACCTGTAATAATATTGATCAATGAATCTTTTCCTGCATCAGGCTGCACAGGTGTAGCCACGTAAGTCAATGTAATTATTCCGGGATTGGAACTCATTCCAAAATTGTCTTTAACTGTATAGTAACCAGTTACTGTACCAATGAATGAAGATATAGGCGTAAAAGATACTGTTCCATTGCTATTGAGAGAAAAAGTACCCTGGTTAGCTATAGTATTGGTGGTCTGGATTCCAACAGTTGAAGGATCAAGATCAATGGAAACCTTATTGATACTACCCCCTTTGTTTGTAGTCGTGTCATTAGCGGTGACATCTACTATTGCCACTTTGCCGGAACACAAAGTTAAGTTATCAGGATTAGCTAAAGGCTCTACCAATACACTCTTACTGGTTACATCAATAAATACATTCCTTATTTCATGGAAATTGGTGTTTGCGCCAGTTGAGGAGGACAATCCATAACTTAAATTTTGTGGAGCCAGATCAGGATAGTAATAGTTGTCAATTACGGTTGTGGTTTGCAGAGTGGAACCTCCTTTTGTAATGCTTACTGAGATGTTAAATCCTCCATTGACATTCGGAACCAGATCGATAAAAACTTTCCGGTAACCGGTAGAACTTACGTCGGGTTTTCGTGTGGTACCTCCCTCTGTTAAAGCAAAGGTTAAATCGGTCGGTTTTTTACTTGTCAGGAATTGATAATTACCAGTTGTAAGTGCAGCCCCATCCCCTTTCCCACGTAAAGTAACTGACCCCGGTTGCATTCCTGATCCACCCTGCCTTCCTTCTGTCGGATTGGAGAAATTACCAAATTCATCTAATCCAATTCCAAGGTATCCTTTAGATACACCCGGGGACACAGGAGTGGTTGTAGTAATCTGAGCATATCCTAAGGATCCACCAAAGCCACCAATTACAAAAGGGCTGGCGCTGGCATCATATAGAAATAAGCAGATACCATCAGCACCTGTTCCACCATATATATAATATTCAAATTCGACCGAAAGACCCTTAGAAGAAGGGAAGCTCGCAGTACTATAAATAAATCCTTTCTGATTTTTAGTATTATTGGTTAAACGCAGATAACCACTCCCTGCAGGGTCAATACTGGCCCCTCCGGTTCCGGTTCCTGGAGCTGCTGTTAGAATTGCTTCTGGAGTTCCACCAAAAACAATACCAGAAGCTGTGCTATTTCTGAAGCTTTCAACATATGGAAATTGTGCTTTTGCGGGTCGTGTTAACAGGACCACAAGTGCAATAACTGCCATAAATAACAGGTAATTTTTTTTCACTTATTAAATATTTAAAACGATTCGATATTGTTTAGGTGCGTAATTTGTGTGCAATAATATAGTTCAATAATAACGCCATTGTGTAATATTGTTACAAAATAAGCATTTAATGGTGTATAATTGTTGAAACATGCAAACTTTAAGTTAATTTTAATCACAATATTAAATGACCGTTCTCACAATAAGCGTCTTTTTAGAATCGATTTCTCGTTTCGGGTCATATATTCTACATAATTACACATAATTATATGTAAAAATATAACAAGAAATCACTGCATCTTTATAAATTAGCAATTATTCACATCCTCAGTATTGCAGATGAATAAAATATTTTAATCACCCGAAATTTACAATGATTATAAAAAAGTCATCGATCATCATATTATTACAAATGCTTCTAATCTGTAACCTTTTGAAGGGACAGGAAACCATTATGACAGATTATTCCGCTGTTTATGTGGAGAAACTGGTGGCTATAGCCAAGGAGAATAACCCAAATGGAAAAGTGTATGAACACCAGGTTAACATCGCTAAAAATATGCTGAACGGAGAAAGAACATCTTGGGTAAGTTCATTCTCTTTCTCCTATTTAGCACGTTCTAATAGTAGTTCAGTAGATATTGTAAATCCGCAATTATTGACAGGATATCAGTTTGGAGTATCCCTCAATCCAGGTACCCTGTTTAAAATACCGTTTAATATTAAGACGGCGAAAGAGCAAGTAAAAATATCTTATTTAGCCAAAGAGGCTTATGATCTTCAGTTAGAGAGTGATGTGAAAAGCCGGTATCTCCTTTATTTACAAAGTCTTTCGGCTCTCCGTTTACAAAACAAAATTGTATTGGACGCTGAAAGCATTTTCAAGGATATGAAGATCAAATATGAGCGAAGTGAAATAACCTTTTTAGATTATAATAATGCATCTATGTCACTATCGACTGCATATCTTACCCGTATACAAGCAGAAACAAGTTTAATAGCAGCAAAAGTCTCATTGGAAGCATTACTGGCAAAGAAGCTGGAAGAAATAAAATAAATGGAAGAAATTAATAGATTTTTAAGACTGCTCAAGAAACATCGTCTCATTCTAATCATCGTACCAGCCATTACAGTGATCATTACCTTCTTTTTGGTTAGAAATTTACCTAATTCATACGTATCACAAACACAGATAGCAACTGGTATTGTGGATGATACACAATCTAGTTTAACTGGTGACGCTGCTGCTAAAAGCTGGAGTGAAGTGAGTCAGGCTTTTGCAAATCTGATGGAGGTGATGCGCTTAAAAAAGATCCTGGATCAGGTATCCTATAAATTGATCATTCATGAAATTAGTGGAAAGAAGTCATTCAGGGCCATACCTCCTGAACTGCAAAATTATAATCAGCAGGAGCTGAAACAAATATTGAACACCTTTGAGGACAAGTATAATAAAACAGAAGGACTTAATCTTTGGGATGCTAAACAAATTAAACTTTACAATATTCTTCGGGCCATTGGTTATGACAGTGAATCGATAAAAAATAAGATAAAGATTAATCGGGTTGGAGATAGTGATTTTATTACGGTAGAAGTGGATACAGAGAATCCGGAGTTATCTGCTTTCATAGTTAATTCGCTTACCGAAGAATTCATTAAATATTATACTTTTTTGATCAAACAGAATCAAAGAAAAGCAAATACTTTTTTGGATAAAATGCTCATTGAAAAAAGAGCTGCGATGAATTCTAATGTGAATGCGTTACGGGATTATAAGATCAAAAACAGGGTTTTAAATCTGGAAGAGCAGTCCAGCCAGCTTTACGCTCAAATAATTACCTATAATGATCAAAAACAAAGCATTTTAAAGGATATAGCAGCTAATACAGGTGCTGTGAATGAAATTGATGGCCGGTTTGATCCAAAGGATCGTAAATATTTGGAATCTACCTTAACAAGGTTAAACCAGCGCTTATTATCTACAAAAGAAGAATTACGATCATTATACGATTTATATATTCAGAATAACTTTGAACCCAGTTATAAAGAATCAATTGATTCGTTACAACGCATTTTGACCTCTCAGATCAATCAGTCATCGGATCAATATATTAACAGTCCATTAGCTACTAAACAGGCGTTAATTCAACAAAAACTACAGTTGGAAGTTCAACTTGATCTTTCCAGGTATAGTATGAATTCCATTGAAAATGAGCTCCTGAACTTGAATGCGCAATTTGATAAAATGGTACCGCATGAGGCTGAAGTGCAATCATTAGAGAGAGAGGTTGAAATTTCAAGCAAAGAATACCTGGATGCTTTGGAAAAGTTCAATCAGAGTAGTATGGAATCGGGATTCGCTATTAAAATTAATCAGGTTCAGATTGCAATGCCCGGATTACCTCAGCCTTCAAAGAAAATGCTGTTGGTCATCATAAGTGGAATTGTCACCTTTATATTTTGCCTCGTTGTATTGTTTATTCTTTACTTTCTTGATGATACCATTAGTTCGTCGAAGGAGCTTGCAAATAAAACAGGTGTGCCTGTGTTAGGGGGATTAAACACGATACAAGGGTCAGTAGTGGATCTCAATGAAATATGGAATAGCTCTTCTTCTGGTAGTTTAAACGAGTTCAAAGATCAGTTGCGGTCAATACGCTTTGAAATTGACAACGAGATCAAAAACGGTGTGATTGCTATAACGAGTATGAAGGAGTTTGAAGGGAAGACCCTTTTAGCCCTTAGTTTGGCGCATGCCTGGAAGATGACGAATAAAAAGGTGTTGATTATAGATGGGAATTTTACTAATCCAGAAATCAGCAGATCATTGGATACATCTATGTACATAGAGGATTATTTAAATGGGACAACCGAAGTAAATCAGCTCCATACCGATCAGTCTGTTACCGTTTTGGCAAACAAGGGCGCTGATACATCACCCTTAGAAATAGCAGATGCAGAAACGATCACATCAAAAATTAATCAACTAAAAGAATTGTTTGATGTGATCATTATAGAAACAGCATCCCTATCTAAAATGAATCAAAGTAAAGAATGGCTCAGTTTTGCAGGAAATGTTATAGCTGTTTTTGAAGCAAGACAAAGTCTGAATGACGAGAAATTGAACGATATCGCTTATCTGACTTCTCTTGGTGATAAATTTACTGGTTGGGTATTTAATAAACAAGAGACTTTCTTATATGTACGCAAGAAGAAGAAAAGTATAAAGAACGGATGAGTATGATAAGTATATTGTGGATCTTTTTTCAAGTATTAGTTGGGTATAACCTGGTCTTGCCGCTTGTGTTGTATATTATATGGACGGCACGCCAGCCATCATCTTATATTGGTAGACAATTGCCAAAACTATCAGAAGCTGATTACGCCATTATCATCACGGCATATGAACAAACTCAAACGCTTGCTGCTGTTGTATCCTCTATTCATAAGCTAAATTATTCAAGTTATATCATTTACATAGTAGCTGATAAATGCGATATTTCCAATTTACAGTTTGATGATCCTAAAGTTATCTTATTGAGACCGGTTGATACGCTTGCTAGTAATGTGAAATCGCATTTTTATGCTATTGATCGTTTTGTTCGTAAACACGACCGCCTAACTATAATCGACAGCGACAACCTTGTTCATCCTGAATATTTAAATCAACTAAACACCTGTTTTGATCAGGGCTTTCAAGCTGTACAAGGTGTTAGGGAAGCTAAAAATTTGGATACCACCTATTCATGTCTGGATGCTGCCCGTGACATCTACTATCACTTTTATGATGGAAAGGTCTTATTCGGTTTAGGATCTTCTGCTACATTATCAGGATCAGGGATGGCTTTTACCACTGATCTATACTGTGACTGTCTGGAGAATAAAGAGGTAAGTGGAGCAGGCTTTGATAAAGTATTGCAATCTATAATTGTATTGAAAGATATTCGAATTGCTTTTACTGAAAAGGCTATTGTATATGATGAAAAAACATCCCGTTCAGATCAGCTCGTTCAGCAACGTTCAAGATGGATTAATACTTGGTTCAAGTATTTCAACTTAGGTTTTACCATAATGGGAAAGGGTATTCGGAATTTCAGTTTCAATCAGTTTACTTTCGGTTTGATACTACTCCGGCCACCTTTGTTTTTGTTTATTTTAGGGTCGGGAATTTGCTTTTTCTGTGACTTATGGTTCAGTCCGGTTTCATCCTTTATATGGCTGGTAGCTTTTATCCTTTTTGTCTTAGGTTTTTATATTGCATTGCAAAAGTCATCAACTGATAAGCGGATCTACAATTCACTTGTGAATATACCCAATTTTATGTTCTACCAGATTGTGTCTTTGCTGAAAAGCCGGAAAGCAAACAAGACCTCTGTAGCAACAAAACACTATCATACTCATTCTATTGACGATATAAATGACATAAAATGAGAGTTGACCCAAAAATTACAGATCAAAGTAAAGTTAGAGAAAGCAAGTTAAAACGGCAGGATATCCTGAGGATAGTAGCCATTATTTTTGTCTGTGCAATCATTTATTTCATATTTGTCAAGATCATGATATTATAATGGGAGACATCAAGCTGAACTTAAAGAAAACAAGGGAAAGTTGGAGAAATGAAAAACTTAGTGTTCATCTCAAGAGGATTTTTATAATTGAGAAGCTAACTAATATTCCAGGACTTATTTTGCTGTCTTTATTTGCTATCGCTTTTTCCTTTGTAATAGATAAATCCGGAATATCTGGAGTTTCCATGATATTAGTTGTTGTAATTGGGCTGCCTGCTGTTTTCTGTATCGTCAGGTTTCCTCAAATTGGTATCATTATCATTCTTATAGGCGCTTATTTTCTCATGTGGATCTATGGTTTCATATCAAGCTTTCCTCTGGGAACTTTAATGGATGGTATTGAGGTCCTTCTTATCCTGGGGTTCTTTATTATTCAAAAAAAGAAAGCGGATTGGGGTTTATTTAAAGAACCTATTGGTGTTATCGTTTTAATTTGGGTAGGTTATAATATAATGCAAATTGGCAATCCAACTGCGGAATCGCGAATGGCTTGGTTATATACCATCCGTGCAGTTGCAGCTGTCATGCTCATGTATTTTATATTTAGTTATAATATAAAAACTCTCCCTTTTTTGAAACTGATATTAAAATTATGGTTATTGCTTGCACTCTTTGGCGCTTTTTATGCCTTTAAACAAGAGTTTATAGGATTCTCAGAATCAGAGATGAGATCCTTATCTGACCCTCGTGTAAAAGCATTATACTTTATAAATGGACATTGGAGGAAGTTCTCCATTTTCTCTGATCCGGTGGCATTTGCCTACAATATGGTTGCGCCTGCACTGTTTTGTATTAGTATGCTTTTCAGTCCCCTTAAATCCTGGAAAAAGGTGGTACTAGGAATAATGGCTGGAATATTTCTTCAAGCGATGTTATTTTCAGGAACTCGTGGTGCTTATGTTTTAGTCCCGGTTGCACTTGTTCTTTTAATGATTGTTAATTTGAATAGAAATGTAATCATAGCCAGTATTATCGCAGGGGTACTTTTTGCTTTACTGATATTTACTCCAAGCTCAAGCCCGAGTATAAGACGGTTTCAATCTGCTTTCCAACCATCGGAAGATGCATCCTTTAATGTACGAAAGGAGAATCAAAAAAGAATTCAACCATTTATACAAACGCATCCCTTGGGTGGAGGATTGGGGGCAACGGGTGTATGGGGTACACGATTTTCGCCGCATTCTTTACTAGCTAAATTTCCTCCCGATAGTGGATATGTTCGAGTAGCAGTAGAAACAGGTTCAATAGGATTACTCCTGATATGTACACTGATGGTAATTATTATTAAAACGGGTATAAATAATTTTTTTTCTATCAAAGATCCGGAGCTCAGGTCTTACTGCCTGGCCATGACCATTATTATTTTCGCATTTGCTGTTGGGAATTACCCACAGGAGGCTATTGTACAGTTTCCTTCCAATATCTATTTCTACTTATTTACAGCGATCATTACGGTAACTAAACGGTTGGATATAGAAAAACAAAAAAAGAACCTTTCCTCAAATTTTTCGTAAAAAATTACAATTATGAATATACCCCACTGGATAGAAAAAGTTAATTTACCCTATACTGATTATGCGCAGATTCCTCAGGATATATTTGATCAGGTAAATCAAAAATTGGATCATATTCAGGGAGCTGATCCTCTCATTACCATTCTTATTGCTGCCTATAATGAAGAGGTTAATATTTTGCGTTGTTTGTACTCGCTTTCGCGGATGCAAACCAACATTCCTTTAGAAATAATTGTGATTAATAATAATTCATCGGACCATACTCAGATAACGCTAGACAAGTTACATGTTAAGAAGTTATTTCAGGAAATACAGGGCTGTGGGCCATCACGTCAATTGGGACAGGAGCAAGCAAAAGGAAAGTATATTCTTCTTGCAGATGCAGATTGTCTATATCCAGATACCTGGGTAAATGAAATGATGAAGGTATTGCAAAAACCAGGTACTGCATGTGTTTATGGCCGATATTCCTTTATTCCTGAACCCGGGTATCCAAGGTGGAAACTCTTTTTATTAGAGAAAATGAAAGACGTGATAGCCGGATATCGTCATATTAAACGCCCCTACTTGAATGCTTATGGAATAAGTATGGGATATGTAAAAGAGTTTGGTTTAAAAGCAGGATTTATCATGGTTAATGTTAGAGGCGATGATGGCCGTTTAGCATTTGATATGATGCAGTATGGTAAAATTGAACAAGTAAAATCAGCTAAAGCCAGACCATGGACAGGTCCACGCACACTAGAAAGAGACGGTAGTTTTACTAACGCATTAAAAAATAGAGTGCTCCGTGAAATTAAAAGATCCTTCAGTATGCTCAAAGGAGAAAAGGCTCATGATACTAAAACATCCTCTAACGAGGATTAAACTGGTATGTTTTTGTCTTTAGCCACTTCATTAATATATTTAAGAAAGATCTTTGCTACTGAAGGCCAGCTATAAGTATGTGCAAACTGAATTCTTTCCTGTTGTAAATTTAAAGTATCAAGTTTCATTGCCTTTTCAATAGCTTCAATGTATTCATCAGTTGTAATAGCCAGATAGGTGTATTCGCTGAAAACCTCTTTCATGGTATTTGTTGCTGTAGCCACAACAGGTCTACCCATTGCTAAATATTCAATTATTTTTAATGGGAAATTTCCGATAGTAATTTCATTAACTAATTGAGGATTGATGCATACATCAAAATATTTAACATAAGCGGGAATTAAATTGGTATGCTTTTTTTTGTAAAATGTGATGTTACTTATAGTATGTAAATCGCTTTTTATAAAATTTTCGTCCTCCTCCCCTATAAATACAAAATCCCAATCAGCGCGTTTTCTCGCAATGCTTGCAATTAAATTGATATTAATACGCATTGAATTCAGTGCACCCACATACCCTACTATTGGCCTTTTGAATGTTTTAAGTTCCTCTGGCTTTTCCCATGACTTGGTATGATCAAAGACCTCCAGATCGGCACCGTTTCCAATATAAAAACTATTTTTATTATAAGTCAAAGCCCTCTTGGTGAAGTCCAATGAGTTGCATACCACTGCATCACTTTTTTTCATAAGTAAAGGCTCCAGTGTAGGACCATGTCTTTTCCAATAACCAAAACCAATGGTATAATCTCTGTCGAGGTATACATAAAGAGCAGGTTTTAAAAACTCTTTCAAATAAAAGCTTCGAAACATATCCTTATCGTTTACAAGAATAAAGGTATCGAAACCTAATTCTTGTATGGCTTCTTTTATACAGGAAGAAAATCTTTTATTATTTATCCGGTTAAATAAAGAAAACACAGCGGTAAAAGGAATCCAGTTAATAGATTCAATTACTTTTTGGGGACTTAATACTGAAAGCTGTTCAGATACTTGAACTAAACCCGCTTTTTTATTCTTTATATTTTGAATATGGGCTTGAGTATAGATGTCGTTAGTTTTTGAATACCATGTACGGCGGTCAATTGGCGGGTTAACATATAAAACACGATGCTTTTTAGAGAGTTCCTTTGCAAGACTGGTTGATGTCGATTCCCGATCTGTATTGATACGCTGAAGACTAACGAAGACAAAATTCATTTTATTGGGATAAAAAATTAATACTTGGCAAATAAAAGATCAAAATTATATCTGACCTGTCTATAAGCATATCGGATAGCGAAAATTAAGGGATTCTTGCTTGTGGTCCAGCTTTTTCTACTCATTGAACTCGGTTCTGCTTCCGAATTTTCTTGAGTAAATAATGTTTTAAACTCATTATAAAATAACCCTTTTCCCTTATTTTGAATAAAAGAAATACACATTCTATATTCAGTACGATCTCCTTTTATACCTTCTGTATACCTGCCGACCTTTTTAAAGAAATCACTTCTTCTTAAATGAGGATGATCGCTGTAATAATAGATTTTATTAGAATTTGTGTACCAAGGTTTGATTATCATTTCCGAATATCCTTTTCCAAAGTCCTTAAGGTAAGGATAGGGAGAATATGCATAAAACCGGATGATATCAAAGTCACTTCTTTCCTTCATGATATCTAAAGCATCTTTAAAATGTATCGGAAAAATTTCTGTCGGAACAAAATCTTCCTGCACATATAGGGTAAAAGGTGTTAATACAGCATCCTGGCCTTTATTTAAATTATTTCCAAGACCCTTGTTCATAGGAGTTGTTATAAGCCTAAAAGGTAGTTCCTTTTGAATTTTTTTCAAATATTTTTGATGATCAGCAGAACTACAGTCATCGGATATTACAACGTCTTTGAAAATACAATTCAAAGTTTGGAAACTCTTCAAAAGACGTTCTAAAGAGCTACTCCTATTATAATGGGTAATTAATAAAGTTACTTCTGAAAATATATATGTCATTAAAACAAATTAAACAATAATTCAGGGTATGTTACCAGACAACTAAGTTAACTCTTTTATTGCTTTGAAAAGACCTTCTCCAACAAATTTCAGAGTCAAAAGAGACTCAAATCAGGTTAATGCTTATATCAAGTCGATAATCATCAGATTAAAATTCATTTGCTTTATAAGATACATATGAGTGTTGATAATAACTTATTGATTTCTATTGATTCAGAGAATGGGTATATAAGGGAAAATTCGCATGCAAACAGCATTTACAAATTTACCCAAATTGACCCATTTCTTGCTTCTATGATGCTTTTTTAAGTTTAGATTAACGAACAATTTTTTTTATTCTCAAGGACCGGGCACTTAAGTGTATTCATTAATTTAATGTATTTTTTTTACTCAAATTGGCATAGCTTTAGAGCTAAAATAGATGTACTAATGGAATATCACTGTAAGTATTTTTATTTAACCATGTAAAAAAACAGTTTTTGAAATATTTCAAACTTGATAAACCTTAAATTTAACAACAGTTTAACATCGCTTTCTTAAATCATGTCAACTCCCCTTAAAATTACTATAGCTGTTGCTTGCGATAATCATTACTTGATAATGCTTGCAGCATTACTCAAATCTATAGAAGTCAATCATAAATCGGCTGAGCATATCGACGTTTGGATTATTGAAGATGATATCCCAGAACCTAACAAGAAAAAATTGGGGTCCTCCTTAGACCCAGCTATGTTTACCTTGAACTGGATTAATCAGAAGCAGGTAATTCCAAAGGATATGCAATTGCCACTTGATAAAAATACTTATCCACTTAATATTTTCATGCGGCTATTCATTCCATATTTCATTCCGGATGAATTGAAAAAAGTGCTTTATCTGGATGTTGATATGATCATTACCAGAGACATCTCCGAACTTTGGAATACAAATATTGATAATTATATAATTGCAGCTGTTACTGATTCTACTTGGGTTTATATCAAAAATAGTGTAAAAAACTATAAGGAATTAAATTTGCCAGGTGATGCAAAGTATTTTAACTCCGGACTACTGCTTATGAATATTGACAAGTGGAAAGAGCATGACATCACCCGTAAGGTTATAGAAACGGTGAATCAAAACCGACAGTATACTCAATTTAGTGATCAGTACGGCCTTAATGTTAATCTGGTAAATCAATGGCTTGAATTAGATCCTTTATGGAACTATTATGCTGATGGAAAACATCCAAATCCTTTTAATATTCATTTCTTCCATAGAAAGCCCTTTTATAAATCCTATTTCAATAGCCCGGTATATAAAGATGTTTTCTATAATTACCTGAATAAAACAAAATGGATAAATACTAAACCTGTAGGTGAAGCTAAACGGTATTTTATCAAAACAAGTAATATCCTGGAAAAATTGCCTTTGTATGTTAAGAGCCTTATTTCTTAGAAAAGAATTCGTATCCTTTTTTAATTAACTTGTTATAAAGTTTCTTAAGCAATCGTATATAACTGTTATGTGGCTTGAAATCATTCCATTGTGTAAGTTGCAAATAATGATAAAATCTGTTTTTATAATCCTCATTATAGGCGTAAGAGGAATAAATAGGTTTTACTCCGATGAAATGAATCAAATAAGGGTTCGGCTCTGCTGATAGAGCATAACAATTCCATTTGGAATCCAGCTCTAGCCAGTGATCTGCAAATACAACATTCAATCCATATTGATCAGGGAAATTAGTATACTTTTTATTTTCATTAACACATTTTAATATGCGTTCTGTGCAGTTCAGTTCACGCCATTTTTTCGGATTTATTATTAATAAGCCACTATTGAAATATTTTGTGTCTGGAGATAAGCCTAGTTCTTTGAAGTTGCTTATTCCTCCCCAGGTGCTACTTACTACACCGGAACGATCAACTACCCCTCCAATGACCTTATCTTGCAAATCTATCTTCCACAATTCTTGAATATCTTCCTCCATAATCATGTCTACATCCAGATAAATGACCTTTTCTAATAAAGGAGAAATAAAATGGGGAATAAATAACCGTGCATACACATTTAGGGGGAAAGAAGAGGCATCCAGGGGTAAATTTGACTTGTCTGGTATGATTTCACTTAATTTCAACCAGTTAATATGAAAAACGTCCTTACTAACCGATCCAATAATTTTATCTTTATTTTGTTTGATCAATCCATCTTCTACTATATAAAGAATGATCGCTGAATCAGCTTTATGATTAACTTCTATTGACTTCAAAAGTGCAGCTAATAATACTGCATAATGATTGTCGCAGACAGTTACTACAGTAATTTTTCCTGCCGATTCTTCCATAGGTTAAATATCATAAAATAAGCTCGTCTTACATGAATTATTTTTTTTACTTTTCCATACTACATGCACAACCTCCTTTTAAAAAGGATCCAATTGATTTTTATGAAACATTTTTTCAAAAAAACCATAAAAGGGTATATAAATAAGTAATGAGCTTTAAGAAAACGTTTTTTAAAAATATATTGGTAACGGGTGGATATAACTATATATCTCAGCTTATCGTTTTCTTATCTTCCTTTATAACAGCACGATTACTCCTTCCTGAAAATTATGGTCTTGTGGGATTAATCACCGTGTTTACAAATTTTATATCTGTATTTTCGGATAGTGGTATTTCTTTGGCCGTTATAAAAAGTGATTATGGGCGATCTTATTACAAAGGACTAGATACTCTTTCTATAGTTATTGGAGTGGCACTTTTTTTTCTAACTTCCTTATTAGCTTGGCCTATTGCTTCTTTTTATGGTAATCATAACCTAATACTTCCTGCAATCGTGCTTTCTTTGACATTTATTACCAGAAGTATGTCTATCGTAAGAGCTGCTTTACTATCAAAAGCATTAAATTTTAATGATATTGGGAAGATCACTTTGATTAATACCATTGTAAGTATCATTCTAACGATAATTTTAGCTTACCTGGGAGCTGAGCATTGGTCGATTATCATTCCTCAAATTGTAACCTCCATCATTGCTGTTGTTTACTATGAACAAAAAACAGGCTTAGGTTATAAATTATATCCGCTTAAATATGCGAAAATTGCCTATAAGCATACTAAGAATAGTATCAAAAATTTACTTGGCTTTAATCTCGTTAATTATTGGGCAAGAAATTCAGATAACCTTATTGTAGGCAAGTTATATGGTGTGAATGACTTAGGAATTTACAATCGGGCATATAGCTTATTAACTTTACCCTTATCATTAGTAACCGGATTAATGGGTACAGTTTTATATCCTAGTCTTAAAAAACTAAAATCGGAAGGTGGTGATATCAACAAGGAATATATCTTTGTTTTAAAAATAATATCTGTCCTCGTCTACCCAATTGCTTCAATATTTATCTTGTTTCCAGAGCAACTCGTGTCGTTTCTATGGGGACAAAATTGGCTGGCTGTAGGGAAACTCCTACCCTATTTTGGATTGCTCATATTTGGACAGTCTTTATTGTCAACAACCGGAAATATCCTGGTTTTGCTTAATCAGGAAAAGAAATTGATGATTAGCGGGTGGGTCAGTGCCTTTTTTACAATCGCAGGTATATCAATAGGAGCTTATTATTCTTTAGTAGGTATAGCTCAATTTTATTCTCTTTCTTTCATATTGTTCGTTCTTCCATTCAACATGATCTTTATTTTTTATAAAGCACTGGCTTTTAATTTAAGACAATTACTGCTATTTTGGCTTCCGGTAATCCTCCTTTCTCTTGGTATATGGTTTGCTTGTTTCTATAATCAATTTGAAATTAAGCTGTTTTTTCTTTTCCTAATGCTCATAAATCTTGGGATTAGTTCTGGGAAAGAAATTAAAAGCATTTTGTTAATTGTTTCAAATAAAATTTCTCCTACTAAAACCGCATGAAAATAGACCATATGGAAAGCAAAAGTACTACAAATGTATTTGTGATTATTGTGACTTACAATGGTACTAAATGGGTTGAAAAATGCTTTGATAGTTTGAAGAACTCCCTCTTACCGCTTCAAATAATAGTAGTGGACAATCAATCAACGGATAATACCGTAGCTTTGATCTGCTCAGATTATCCTGATGTAAAAGTCATACAAAGCCAGGTGAATCTAGGATTTGGAAAAGCAAATAATATCGGTATAAGGGAAGCCCTTATTCAGGGAGCAGACTATGTGTTTTTGTTGAATCAAGATGCATGGATTTTGCCGGATACAGTAGCTATATTAGTTGCCGCTCACAAAAAACAACAGGAATACTTTGTTTTAAGCCCCGTCCATCTCGATGGTACAGGCGAGAAACTAGATCTAGGTTTTTCCACCTATATTTCACCCTACAACTGTGAAAGTATGATTTCTGATTTAATATTACGAAAAGAACCATCTGAGGATATTTATACTATAACTTTTGTAAATGCAGCTTTCTGGCTTATAAGCCGTCACGGAATTGAACAAGCAGGCGTATTTGATCCGATATTTCCACACTATGGAGAAGATGATGATTACATGCACCGTGTCATATATCATGGAGGTAAAACGGGAGTATGTCCTAATTCTTATGGATGCCATGATCGAATTCAAGAACTTGCCAATGTAAAAAAAATGCCTTATGAAAAGCGGTATAAAAGACAAATTGTAGGATGTTTAATTACACTAATGAACATTAACAGAAGCTTTTACCATTGTTTCATGGTGTTCCTTCGATCACGTATGGAGTTTTTCTTCTCCGCCTTTTTTAAATTAAAAATTAAGGAATCTTATTTGGAAATGAAAGTATTCGTTCATATCCTCTTCATGATTGGAAAAATAAAAAGACATAGGCTAAAAAATAGGCAAAAAGAAAGCTGGCTTAATCATTAAATGTGAGATCTTATTTTTGAATTGACAGATCCTCCACTTTATATATCTTAATACCAACCAACCTACCCTCTTAACTTTCACTTAATGCTATGGTAGTGTTTCTTCTATTTATTATTGCTGCATGATAAGGCTAGATGTCACTCATAAAAGCTGAATTGGCTGAATAATCAATTTAAGGAAAACGATTAAGCTTTAAATAGTTTCGTTGATTTGTGTCAATTCTTATCCTTTTGTATCTTTAACCAAACCTATAAACATATTGATATGTTCATCTTTACTCTTTTTTTTGCTACTTTCTATCTGTATCAGTTCTGTTGTTGCGCAACCCTATTATTTCAAACGATATGAAGTAGAAAATGGGCTATCCAGCAATACCGTGTTCTGTTTTCTTCAGGATCATAAGGGTTTCATGTGGTTTGGTACGGTAGATGGTTTGAACAGGTTTGATGGATTTACGTTTAAACTGTTCCGACCGAATCGCGATGTTAACCTGGTCAAAAACAACAATAATCCCTATTCAATCTTTGATAATGCCGTAAATACACTTAGCAGGGATAAAGAAGGTGGTATCTGGGTTGGTAGTTTTTTCGGAGGACTTAATTATTATCCTAAGCACTATAATTTGTTCGAAAAGTTCTTTCCTGCAAATGGTGGAGGATCTCATAGTGGTCATGCTATTCGGGAGATCTGCAAAGATCAATATGGTTATATCTGGGTTGGTACAGAAGATGCCGGACTAAATAAATTTAACCCTAAAACAGGTATTTCAATTTCTTTAAAATCCACAGGAGCTAAAACGGATATCGCCTATACCAATATTCATGGACTGCTAGCATTCGGCATCCAGTTATGGATTGGAACTTTCCAGCATGGTCTGGATATTATGGATATCGCCATTTTGACTACGGGACAGACTCTGGTTCTTTGAAAAGTAATTTCATTGTTAATTCCATTAAACCAAGATCGGGCAAACTCTACGAGGGGATTACAAACGGAATGTATGCTTATAATCCTTTAAACTAGAGTTTAGAAAAATCTATTTTCCTGATAACTACCGTCCATTTATTTATTCCACTCTGGAAGATTATAAGGGAAATATCTGGGTGGGTACAATCAAAGACGGGACTTACCTCCTTAATCCGGAAAGTGGAAAGATCAAGCAGTTTGTGTATGACCCCAAAGATATCCACAGTCTGAATAGTAACCGTGTAAATGGGGTTTTTGAGTCCAGTGACCTACTGAAAAGTTGCAAGTCTTTACCAGGTCTAACGGACTGCTGAATGATCAGTTTAATTATAATTCTGCCTATAAAGATACCCTGAACGGAGATATGTATTTTGGAAGTGTCAAGGGAATGATCCGTTTTAATTTGGATAAGTTCATCCCTTATACCTTCCTCCTGTTTATATCACTAGTTTTGAGGTCTCTAATAAGGAACTGGTTATAAACAAACACTACTCCCCCCTAAAAAAGTCTATGCTATTAACCAATAGCATTACCCTTTCCTATGACCAATCCTCCTTTAATATTGAATTTGCCGCTTTGAGTTATACCTCTCCGGAGATGACGGAATATCCCTTTAAATCAGAGGGATTGGATCATGGATGGACCTATTTGAAATCAAACCGAAGAGCCTATTTTACAGATCTCGCCACAGGATATTTTTTATGTAAAAGCAGCGAACAGTAGTGGCCTTTGGAAGAAAATACCTACTAAGTTGACCGTATTTATTCGTCTTCCTTTTTGGAAAAGCCCATTTGCCTATTTCTTCTATAATATTATTAGTGTGTCCTCACTATTTTTTCTTATCACCTACTTTGATGATAAAATTAAAGAAAAGAACTATCGAAAATTGGAGTAGCTTTCCTATAAAAAAGAAAAAGAAGTTTATCCGGCAAAAATTGATTTCTTTACTAATGTAGCGCATAAAATCCGCACACCTCTTAACTTAATTCAGGCACCTCTTGAAAGGATCATCAGTAAGGTGGATGAAGTTCCTGCGATCAAAAAAAATATCCTTGTCATGGAAAGAAAAACCAGACGATTGCTGAAACTTACAGAGCAATTACTTGACTTTAGAAGTTCGAAACCAATAGTTGTAGTCTCAATTTTGTGGATACTGATATTGTTGCCCTACTAAAAGATATCGTACAACGGTTTCAACCTGCCGCTGATCAGAAGGATATTATGCTGCAGACCGATTTTTCACTCTCTACATTTAAGGCCAGTACAGATACCGAAGCCTTAAATAAGATCATCAGTAATGTGATATCAAATGCCATAAAATACTGCGAATCTCATGTCATCATTTCATTGTCTGACATCAATATGGAAGCCAATAAATTTTCCATAGAAGTTAAAAGTAATGGCAACCTTATTCCAGTGGAATTGAAAGAGCGGATTTTTGATACATTTTTCCGTATCAAAGAGACACGATCAAAACTGGGAACAGGCCTTTGATTAGGCCTTTCGCGGTCACTCGCTGAATTACTGCAAGGGTCTTTAATCCTGGATGTCCCTGAAAACAATATGAATGTGTTCTCCATCATTTTGACTATCCGTCCGATGCTTCCTGGAAATGGTTTAAACCAATAAATGTGGTTTTTCCTGGTAGGTTTTCCATAACAACTCACCAAACAAAGTATTTGCCCATGCGAACCAGGAACGGGAAAACTTCTTAGGATCATTTTTATAAAATGTTTCATGCATAAAACCAGTATCACCATGCGTTTTACGAAGAGTTTCAATGCAATTTTTAATCTCTCCGTCGTCCGTACTGGTTAAACCTCTCATAATGATAGCCATTGGCCAAATCATATCCTGTCCTACATGTGGACCACCAATTCCCTCTGCCGCAGTTCCTTTAAAGTAAAAAGGGTTGTCTTCAGACAGGATAAATTTGCGGGTACTTACATAAAGCGGATCAGTAGTTTTTACTGCTCCCAGGTAAGGTAAAGATAAAAGGCTAGGTACATTGGCATCGTCCATGGTCAGATAGCTCCCAAAACCATCGGTTTCAAAAGCAAATATCTTTCCATACTTTTCATTATTGACTGTAGCAAATTTTGCAAGCGCAGCTTCTACTTCTTTACAAAGCGCGGTAAGCTGATCAGCAGTTTCCTGATCCTTAACGATTACCTGCATCATTTCAGCAGCCTCCTTTAAACTCACCACTGCAAAGAAATTGGAAGGAATCAGAAAAGAGAATACGGTAGCATCATCACTAGGCCTGAACGCCGAACAAATCAATCCTACCCCTTTAACCGGATAGCCAAACCCATCCATGGTCAGTGTATCTGTTGCTTTTGCTGTTTCTCGTTGAAAGTGATAAGTTCCAAGACTATCTTTCCGCTGTTGCTCACGGAACACATGTAGTATGGTTTTGATTGCTTGTTGCCATTGCTCACCAAATGGAGACGAATCCCCACTAGTTTTCCAGTAATGATACCCAAGCCGGATAGGATAACAAAGTGAATCAATTTCCCACTTTCGCTCATGCACTCCTGGTTTCATATCTGTTTTATCCGTGCTCCACTCTCCTACTTTGTTTGCCTCGTGATAAAATGCATTCGCATACGGATCTTTCAAAATATAAGTTACCTGTCGGTTTATAACGCCGGCAATAAGCTGTTGCAAAGGTTTATCCTCTTTAATGAATTGCATGTATGGCCAAACCTGAGCACTGCTGTCACGCATCCACATCGCATCAATATCTCCAGTGATTACATAGGTATCGGAAACTCCACTTTTAACTTCATGAAATACGGTTGTATCCAGGGTATTTGGAAAGCAGTTTTCAAATAACCAACCTAATTCCGGATTTTTTACTTTCTTCTTGAATTCGGTAATAGCCTTTTCTACTGCTTTACTGGTAAACTTCCTGGATCCGGGTGCTGTTCTAACCACAGGAAATGCTGGAGATGCTGCGAAACTTAAGTTATTACTTAACATATATCCGGCACTCAATGCTCCTGCACTTTTAATAAATGTCCTTCTTTTCATGCTTTAACTGGTTTTGTATCTTATTACTTTATCCTTTCAATCCGGAAAGAAAAGGTGTTTGCTTTACTCGACGACAACTCATATTTCTTTAAGGGACCAGGACCACAACTGGCATTTCCTATTCCTCTTTGCATATAATCCAGACTTAATATTGTTTCTGGCTTTTTGATGTTGTTAAGTTGAAAATCATGTACCACATTCCAAAGGTCCTGATCGGTATAATGCAGGGCGCTGAAGTTCAATTTATCCCCTGATGTGATTTTAATTCCTGTATGGTTTTCATCTGATACGCTGAGCCAGCGGATGTCTTCGTGATTACCCATGCTTTGTGAACGGGTATAATGTTCTTCCATACCATCAACCGTATTAGTGAAGATGCCGAAAAAGGCGGAAGACTTCCTGTCTGCATAATTTTCATGCGGTCCTCTTCCATACCAGCTTACTTGTTCCATTGCAGGGTTTAATGACATTTGTAACCCTAGTCGTGGAACGTGATATGCATCATTCGTATTATCTATTGTCGCTACCACATTAATGAATCCTCCGGCATAAATGGTGTAATTTACTACATAAGGCAGGATACTAGTTTTATCTCCTTTCAGACTCATTTCCCGAACAGTTCTGATCGTAACACTTTTCACTTCCCTTTCAGGAGAATAAGTAAAAGAGATCAGTTTGGTATCAGGTTCCACATACTTACGACTATCATTGTTAATACTACGATACCAGTTCAAAGTTAAGCCCTTTCCCTGATAAATAAATTCAGTCCTGGAGTATTTTAAAGAAGTTAGCAATCCTGTTGTTTTATCAAACTGTACATTAAAATCAGGACCTGATACATTCACTATGTTATTCCTTTCTTCTACATATAAGTTACCCGGACCAGGATGAGCAATAGAATCCTGTACCGGCCGTTGTGTCAAAGTCAGTTGTTCGGAAGCAATAATGTAACCGCTCTTTGCCCATAGCATATCTTTTGCTAACGCAAATTCCACATTTAAAAAATACTCACTGCTATCAGTCGCTGGAATTCGGTAAGGAACCCCAATTTCAATCGAATCACCTGGATTTACATTTTGAGGATTCAAAGCACCAGAATCAACTACAAGTCCATTTCTTAAAACCTGCCATTTGATATAAAACTGGTCAAGATTTTGAAAGGTATAACGGTTAATTACTTTCACCGTACCAATACTCAAGTCAGCAGGCAGGATTTTAATGTACTGATATACCTTTTTAACCTCCAGCATCTTTGCTGTAATTCTTCTGTCGGGAGTTGTAATTCCGTTATTACAAAAGTCAAAATCATTTGGCTTATCACCAAAGTCTCCACCAAAAAAGTACTGATCTTTAGGACCCCCAAACTTGTTTATTCCCTGGTCAACCCAATCCCAGATACAGCCGCCAATCATCCGCTGTGAATGATTTTCTATATAATCCCAATATTCCTCCAGATTACCAACCGAGTTTCCCATAGCATGTGCATATTCACATAAGAAAAAGGGCTTATCTGTCTTTTGCCTGTCCGTAGCGATCATATCATCCACCGAAGGATACATTCTGGAATCCATATCAGCAGCGCTGTTTTTCCCTTCATAGTGCACAATAAACGTGCTGTCTATTTTTTTTATTTCCTTAAATACCTGCACAAAATTTTCCCCATCTCCACATTCGTTTCCCATAGACCAGAAAACAACAGCCGGATGATTTTTATGCTCTTCCACATTGCGTACGTTACGGTCAGTAAAGGCAGGCAACCAGCTCGGCGCATTGCTCAGCGATTGATTTCCATGACACTCCAGATCGGCTTCTGCAACTGTGTATAACCCATAATAATCAAATAGCGCATACATCTTTTGATCATTAGGATAATGACTAGTACGGATAGTGTTAATATTGGCTTTTTTCATCAGCAGAATATCCTCCAGCATGGAGGATACAGGCACTGCTTTTCCTAATTGTGGATGGATATCATGACGATTAACGCCTTTTAAAAATATCGGTTTCCCATTTATAAACAGGCGCTTTTCTTTAATCTCTACCTGACGGAAGCCAAACTTGCTCGAAATAACTTCCTGTATGTTTTCATCCTGATCCTGTAATGTAAAGATTGCGGTGTAGAGATCAGGCTCCTCTGCCGACCAAAGCAAAGGGTTTTTAATCACATCTTGAAGGTCAACCGCCAACTCCTGATCCTTTTTTACAGTTGCCAATGACTGACTCAATTGCATCACCTCTTTTCCCTTCGGATCTAAAATCGAGATCTTTAAGTTTCCTGACTTTGTATTTTGCTTACTGTTATTTCGGATGCTTGTTTTAATTCGCATAACTGCTGTGGCAAAATCATCATTTTTAAATTCGGTCTTAATATAATAATCCCTGATATGAACCTGCGGCACAGCGTAAATAGCTACATCTCTATGGATCCCACTTAAGCGGAACATATCCTGATCTTCAATATAACTACCATCACCCCAGCGGTAAACTTCAACAGCCAGACTGTTTTCACCTGCTTTTACTTCTTTGGTTACATTAAACTCCGCTATATTGTTGGCTCCTTCACTATAGCCAACTTGCTTACCGTTCACCCATATATAGATGGCGGAATATGCACCGTCAAATCGTAAAAAGATCTCTTTCCCATCCCAGTTCTCAGGAATAGAAAAATTTCTAATGTATGATCCTACCGGATTTGGCTCTTTCTCATTGGTATAACCAGATTGTGGTCTGATAAAAGGAGGATCGTTTTTGAAGGGATAAGTAATGTTCGTATATATCGGTGTGCCATATCCCAGCATCTCCCAGTTAGAGGGTACTTGAATTTCCTTCCATTCCGAGCTGTTAAAAGTTGATTTATAAAATTCAACCGGACGCTCTGAGGGCTGTTTAACCCAGTTAAATTTCCACTTGCCATTCAAAGAAAGATACAAAGGAGATCTAGTCGCCCCCCATGGAGTATGAAAAGTAGGATCCTCCTTCAACGTTTCGGTAGAAGGAAAAGGTATATAGGGCACATGTGCAGGTTCTTTGTTGATCCCAAAGATTGCTTCATTCTCCCATTCTGCCCGATCCCCTTTTTTCTCTGCCTTTGTTTGTGAAAGGATAATTAATGGAAATAGGCTGATCATAAAAACCAGGATTACGGAATAAGAGACTTTAAAATGCATGATTTATATTTAAAAATAATAATCAATAAATTTAATTCATTAGTTGGTAATTTGTTAACTGAATTAGAATCTATAAACTAGTTCTACTAAATATACATGTATTAAACGATTTAGCATAATTATTCATCTTTTGAGGTGTCCAATATTGCTGCAGCTTCCATAAGCATAAGGTCGCTCAATTGGGTGGAGAGATTATCCTAGCGGATGGCCGTACACTCCAATCTGGTCCAGCAAGCATAGGAGCAATATTCCTGTACTACTTCCTCTGCTTCCAGATCATCGTTCAAACGCTTCCGGGCAATAATGTATAATTTATCCCAGTAACGATCATATATTCTCTAAAAATAGTCCTTTTACCATTTTAAGAAGTGCTGCCCGGTCAAAATAGGTTAGTTGGTTATAAGCTTGCATGGAGCTGGTAGTTAAGCAAAGCTAATTTAAATCCTTTTTATTAAATTTCTGAATTAGTATCGATCGGATCTTTAATCAAATAAGTTTCAGGTTAGTATATTCTCTCTCCACAGCGAAGACGCTCCTACTAAAACGGCTTCCTCTCCTAGTTTTGCTTTTAAAATGGGGATAGTTCTATATTGAGGTTGAAGTCCAACACGGAGCGCATCTTCAAATAAGAAAAAGGACTGTGCTATGTTTCCTCCTAATATCACTGCCTCAGGATTTTCGATCGCAATAAACATATTTAGGAAAGCAGCCAGATTTGTACCGAACTCTTCAAACAACTGTTCAATGTAAGGATTACTTTGCGCTGTGCTCACCAGTGTTTTTACATCGGTTACTTTTTTCCCGCTGAGTTGGAAATAACGCTGAACAAACCAGCGTGTGGATAAATAATCTTCGGCAATACTATCCTTAAAAGAATGGTTCCAGCGATCTGCATCATGTGCCACACCTTTTTTATACCAGGAAGATCCCAATCCGGTTCCCAATGTTAATCCTATCGCAGAATCATAATGAGCCCCTGCTCCTCCAAATGTTTCGCCCTGCAAGAAACTTGCCGCATCATTCATCAGGCGGATATGATCTGCCGGAATTTCTATTTTATTCGATAACAGGTCCTTTAAATTCAAACCATAAAGGTTATCGTATTTATCCTGATTTTTTATAAAACTGACTCCGGTATCATAATTAAGTGGACCTGGAATTCCAATTCCTATCTTCTTATCTCCGGATTTCAAATGGCTAAAAACATTAATTATCAATTCAGCCCAGGATTCAATAATCGCATTAGCCTCGGCATGAGCATCTACATGTTTTCGTAACCATGTTTTTGGAAGTATTTGCTTGGTTTCAAGATCAACTAAAGCTGCTGTTATATGAGAGCCACCAATGTCTACTCCCATCACTATTGAACTATTCATATTAATTTCTATACTGATTTAGAATGTCAAACAAAAATATAAACAGTAAAACGTTTTAGCAAATAATTAGATTGATTTTATAATAATAATTAAAATTTGTTTTGATCTTTTTTGATATAGATAAGATTTGGGTCATAACATTCACCTGTTTAAATCTTATCTGATAGGCATAAAAAAAGGAGTATAGAGATCATACGATCTTTATACTCCTTTTTTTATGCTGGTTATAGTATTGAATTTAATTTTATATCAGAGGCACTTAGGGCAGCTCAGATAGTTTTACGTTTTTTGCGCAGAAGATACCATAAAACAAGATATACCCATAACAAATCACAGGAACAATAAATGAATGATGGATACCGATTGAATCGGCAAGCGCTCCCTGTATTAATGGAACTACGGCACCACCTAAAATCGCCATTACCAGAAGAGAGGATCCCTGACTGGTATATCGTCCTAAACCTGCAATTGAAAGTGTAAAGATGTTTGAAAACATAATCGAGTTAAACAAACCTACGCTCAATAGTGTCCACATGGCCACAGGGCCGAATGTGAAGATACTGGTAAGCACCAAGACCATGTTCACGATAGCAAAAATTGCCAATGTACGTGCCGGTGCTGATTTACCAATAAAGAAACCAGCCAGGTTAAGTACAATAAAGCCTAGGAAAGCACTGATTTGTATAAAACTAAGATCGACAATACTAAATAGTAAAGCAAAGATCGCAATAGCGACACCGATCATATAAATAAGTTTTTTGGAAGCCGATAGTGTTTGGTTCAATGATATAGAACCAAGGAACCTGCCGATCATAGCACCTCCCCAATATAAAGCCAGGTAGTTTTTACTTACTGATTCAGGGATATTCATGATATCTTCATGCGCCAGGTAGTTAATCATAAAACTACCAATGGAAACCTCGCCTCCTACATAAAAGAAGATCCCCAGAATACCTAATCTCAGCTGTGGAAATTTGAATGCACCTAAACCTCCATGTTCTGTTTCATCTGATTTAAACGAAGGAAGATTGATCTTATAGACGATGAATGCAACAACAAGGAAAATAATTGTAAAAGCAATATAAGGTGTTTTAGTTGCATCAGCAGACAATACACCGTTATTTGAGAATAATTCAAAGATTAAAAATCCACCTAATATTGGAGCAATCGTAGTTCCCAGGGAATTGAATGCCTGTGCGAGATTTAATCTGCTTGAAGCACTTTTTTCATCTCCTAATAGAGAGACATATGGATTTGCTGCAATTTGTAACAGCGTAAAACCTAGACCTAGTATGAATAATGCACCTAAAAATAAACCATAAATAGATAAAACAGATGCCGGATAAAATAGGAAACATCCGAGTGCGGATACCACTAGACCCAACAGCATTCCATTTTTATAGCCAATTTTATTAATTGGGTCACCTTTATAATATGATATTATGAAGTAGCAAACTGAGCCAATGAAATAGGCACCAAAGAAACAAAATTGTACCAGCATCGATTGCAGATAACTGAGCGAAAACAGTTCCTTCAAATGGGGAATTAAAATATCATTCATGGAGGTTATGAATCCCCACATAAAAAACAAAGAAGTCAATGTAGCAAAAGGTACAGTGTAATTCTTTGATGTTTCAGCGCTGGGTTGATGACCAGTCTCAATTGTGTTTCCTACCATATTAGGTTTATAAGATTTATATATTTAAATAAGTTTATTGGTTTTGCCTTCCTCAAGACCCTGCAAAGTTAATATTATTTGTTTCATGCTAAATTAATTTAATCAGCTTTAAATGTGCTTTTATTGGCGTTTTAATTGTTTATTGAACGATTAAAACCTGTGCCAGCTTTCTATTACGAATTTGGGACCTATACTATGAATACGTGTTGCGATAGTAATTTATTATTAATGCCTCGATAATAAATCTGACAAGAGTCCATGTTAAGTCCGTGTTTTTACGTAAAAACACGGACTTAACATGGACTCAACCTAGGATCATTCTGCTATGAATGACATGAAGGGGATAACCGCTTATATTAAAATGCAATCTTTATACTTTACAAGATTTTAGCAACCTTGGCTAAAAAAGTATTATAATTCAGATTTTAATCTCATGTTATATGGACACGGCTGGTATGGTGATAAAAATCGCTCAGATGTCAAATCTGTTACCGATCAAATCCTGCGGTTCTAGGAGTTGACTTTCGGGTTTACGGGGACGTTCGGATGTGGCTATAAAAAGACTGACAATTGTATCCGATTACGCGAAGAAAACAGGTAAGCTTTCGGCCTTTACAGAAACCGGACTGGAGACAATTCCGAATCCGGTATGGTGGACGGATGTGCTACTGAAAACATTAAAGAGCGCTAATTTGGAGCTTTGTTATGTGTTGGTTTGGAGAAATGATTCCAAAAGTGCAACACATTTTTATGCGCCATACCCTGGTCAGCAAAGTGTTCCGGATTTTATTAAGTTTTAAAAAGATCCATTTACACTGTTTGAAAAAGACCTGAAACATATTTATAAGAACTAAATGATCCTTTATGATCATAGAATAACGTTATTTCTGTTCATCTTTGTTTGATAAAGGGTTTAAGATGAATTGGATCATATTAGTTATTGCAGGCTTATTTGAAGTAGGCTTTGCTTCCTGTTTAGGAAAGATGAAAGAAACCAATGGTAATACTGCTTTACTGTGGGGAACTGGCTTTGTGTTTTGTTTAGCAGTGAGCATGCTTTTACTTATTAAAGCAACGCAAACTTTGCCCATTGGAACGGCTTATGCAGTATGGACAGGTGTTGGTGCAGTGGGAACGGTGTTGGTAGGGATACTTGTTTTTAAAGAACCGGCAACATTGGGGAGGTTATTCTTTATTACTACACTTATCGGCTCGATAATTGGGTTGAAATTTATGTCGTCAGCGGGATAAGCGTAGTACACCGATGTTGAATAGGTGTACTACGCTTTAAATTATTATGCTTTATAGGCTATGATCTCGCGACCAATCTGATTTACTTCTTCATTTTCTGCGAATAAGGGTAAATCTGTATCTGGATCTAATTTTAGCCATTGCAATTCTGTGTCTTTCTGTATCTTAACGTATTCCTGACCGTCTTTAAAAACAGTATATACATCTTCTTCTTCTGGAAATATAGAATATTCTATTCCTCCTATGACGATATCAAATGGTTCATCCATGTTTATTTAATTATGTTTACGTTTCATGTTTAATTTTGCCTTTTTACCGGCACCGATATTAAAGTCTTTACTGTTTTTCTCTGATTTTTCATGGAAAGCTTCTCCCCTTTCAGGTTCATCAACTCTTTTTACGGTAGTCTTTATTTTAGTTTTCGTTTTGCTTTCCACATCAACAAAGAGGTCGTCAGGTAACGAAAGAACCAAAAACTTTAAACCTAATGCTTGTTCAATTTTTTTGATGCTTGCCAGTTCAATATCGGTTGAAAATACTATACATTCTCTTTCCTCATCATCACTTGCCTTAATCACTCTGGAAATATACGTTTCTTTTTCTACCGGTGGTTCCAAATGAATCAATTTATCCACTCCCTGAAGATCAAGTGAGTGACTTAGTTCATTTGCGATTACGAGGATATTTAACTCTTCGGAGTCGAGGAATTCAGATACTGAGCTCACACCCTTTGATTCAAAAAATACCGGGTTTAGTATGGCGGCTACGTGTTTATTGCGGGAGGTTAAGCTATTATAGACCTTTTCTGCAGTAAGGCGTGTGTTGACAAATACAACTGTTTTCGGTAGATCATTGATTGTCAACAAATCATTTAGCAGATTGAGCTTGGTTCTGAAGTTGGGAACCTGGTAAAGCTGTTGTCCAAAGACTGCAGCTACGGCTTCCGTTTCCTCTTCGATCTCAATGTGTACCGGGTTCCGCATAAAGGGATCGATCATCTGGCTGATCCTGGCATGCATCAGCTCGGCGAAAACAAGACGCTGGCATTTGATGATACTGTTAGCTAATTCGTTTACCGGTAATTGGAGTCCCTGTTTCACGATCAATTCTGCATCATCTACGATGAAGAGTTGAATTTTGTTTAAATCGAGTGCCAATTTAAGATAAATGAAACGTGCACGATCTGGTGTTGCTACAATAATGTCGGCACCATCGGCAAGGTCATTCAGCTGGTTTTCCAATGCAGCTCCCGGAACCAGAGATACCGTGCGCAGGGAAAGGTTTTTGTTCAGCAGGTTGATTTGAGCAACCACAGCTTCAACGCGTTCTTTATCAGGAACAAGAATTAATACTCGTGGAGCATCTTCAGGCATTTGTTTTAAGCGCATTAATACGCCTAGTATATATGTGGTTGTTTTACCACAGCCTTCGGGACCGGTAACAATGATATCCTGTCCACCTATAATACGCGACATTGTTCTAAGCTGAACTTCCTTGGGTACAAGGTATCCGGCTTCAGTGACCGATCTTACAAGTTGTTTACTAAGCTTTATTTTTTCTAACCACACAATACTAAATATTAAAAATAGAGAAATGCAAATTTACGATTTTATACATTGAAAAAACCTCTTGCTGTTAAACTAATTCCCAGCCCATCAGGAGCATGACCCTACGAAACTCTTCCTGAAGGGGAGCTTCTATCAGGATTGGCTCATTAGTAACCGGGTGGTTAAAGGAGAGCGATGAAGCATGGAGCAACATTGTAGTCATTTCCCAGGTTTCTTTAAAGAGTTTATTCTGTTTATTACAGCCATGTTTCCGGTCGCCTATAATAGGGTGAAATACATGTGCGAAGTGTTTTCGCAGCTGGTGCATCCTTCCTGTTTCGGGTTTGGCTTCCACCAGTGAATAGCGTGATGTGGGGTGTGATCCGAAAGCAACCTGTAGTTCTGCCCGCTTGAGGGTATGGTAATGCGTGAAGGCTTCCTGGATGGCACCATTCTCTTTTTTCAAAGCATAGTCTATATCTTCTTCATCAGGGGTGTATCCGCGTACGATAGCCAGATATTTCTTAATCACCTTTTTCTCCTGAAATTGGATATGCATGGCTACTTCGGCTTCTTTATTTAAAGCAAAAAGCAGTACACCTCCTGTCTTGCGGTCCAGTCTATGAACAGGGCTCACATAATGATCAATCTGATCACGCAAGAGCTGCAATGCAAATTCTTGCACATCGATAGCGATTGGCGAACGATGGACCAATAGCCCATGAGGTTTGTTAATGGCGATGAGGTGCTCATCTCTGAATAGTATATCTAGCATGTATTTAGTAGCAAACTTACAGATTTTTTATCCATAGCGTTTGTCACAAGCTTATTTATGGTCAAACTCCCACATAAAATAAATTATGCATATAGAGAATATAAAGAACTCAATCATGATGGCCTCCCTTTATTCAAATCTACGAACAGAATGGGTGGAAACAAACTTGTTACATCACAATTTAGGCTTTAAAGAACGATTTACAAGTATGGAACTTAATCGCTTTTATGCTGGTGTAAAGAGTAATTCTTCCTTGGTTTTGTTGTAAATTATACACTTATATGGCTTTGATACTATGCATATATGAATTGAAGTTATAAAGGGGTTCCTTGATGTAGATCATAAAACGCAAAAAGCCCTTTTGGAATGAACCAAAAGGGCTTTTTCAAAGAATTCGTTTATTATTTTATAGCAAAGATGCCGCTGATGTTTTTATAACCTGTTGCGGTATTGGAATACCAATCGGTGTAAGTTGTTCCACCTGTAGTCGCCCATTGGGCAAAGTGCAGGTAAGCCATGGTGATATCCATTTTTTCTAATGGATAAGAGAAAGAGGATACTGGGATTTCCAATGCCCAAGGTAAACCAGTTTTGGTATAGTAAGGTCTTGCAGTAGTTGAATTATCATCTGCGGTTCCAAAAAGAGCGGTACTAGCTAATTTAGTTGGTTTTTTACCAGCAAGGTGAGTTTCATATTCACGTCCCTTACCTGCATTCCAAATAAAGACGTTATAGTTGCCAACACCTAATTTAGCGATCGTTGGACCGTTTTTGATTTTTATTGTAATGGAGTAATCTTTTGCAGCTGATTCTGTTCCTACTGAAGTGTTCCAGTCTGATTGTTCATTGCGGCTATTGTTGAATAGAATGACCACTAAACTATCCTGATTAGGCTCTATAGTAGCGCCAGTGATACTTTCCAGGTTCGCTGCTGGGATGTTGAACTGAATACCAGCACCGTTTTTATAGGTACCACCTGTAGCAAGTAACTTGTAGTCCGCTTTTATTTCCACTACGATATTGGCAGCATTTGAGGCTATTTCGTAGCGATAGTTAAGAACGATGTCGTTCATGTCGTAATCTCCCTTAGAAGGCCATGTATCTTCGAAAGCAACAGTTGATCCGCCATTTGCATAATTGGCTTGTAGATTCCGGTATGCTTTAGTTGGATCGGTAGGATAATCGTCTTCTATGTCAATTACACCATCTTTATCTGTATCTACTAATACTGGAGCAGGAGCGGTTCCATAACCATCGGTACAATCGCTTGAAGCAATATAAATATCGCAGCCATTTTTTGCATTGCTTGAAAAATGGCTGGCATCCAATGAGCGCAGGGCATCACAATATAATACGTTTCCGGTGAAAGTTCCGCCTTCACTATTAAGAGCGGCGGCAGATGTACCGGTTACCTTAAAGAGAGACCATACAGATCCAGTTGATGGACCGGTTATAGGGTTGGTGCTTCTTGCAATATCCTTAGTCTGGAAGATTGCATTGCCCGATAGGTTCATATTAGAAGTAAGCGTAGAATTTGTAAGGACATTAATGAAAGAAGCATTATTCATTAATGTTCCCTTCAGAACGAACTGATCGGAGATAATCAACTTACAATTGTTATTAAATGTTCCACTTAATGCATTTAAGGTTTTCAACCGCATTGTTCCATCGTTAGTGAATAATCCGGAGAAACTTAAGGTTGATGTTAATGCAGTGAAAGTTCCTGTATTGGTAATGATAGAGGATGCATCCATGATTACATTACTGCCAGAAGTACTGGTAAAGGTACCATTGTTATTGAATTTGCTTGAGCTTCCACCTACAGTAAAGGTGCCATTGGATGTCAGCGTCTTATTATTAATGAATTGACCACCGTTCTGCATGTTAAATGTGCCTAATGCATTTACGGTGCCTTCATTAGTGAATACTCCTCCGTCTATCCATATGTTGGTATTGGAGTTAATGGTTCCAAAATTCGTTATGGTACCGGATTTCATTGTTAAATAATTCGTATTAAATGTTCCTGCATTATAAAGAGATCCGATTACCGTTTGATCCCATTGGCCGGCACTCATCTTCAATGTTCCAAAGTTTTTGATCGAAGCAGTTGCGTGCCATTGTACATTATTATTAATGGTTAAACTACCAGTACTGGTTACTATAATATTTAACCCGTTCATGTCTCCGCCATTTAAGGTGACATTCTTACCGCATACTACAAGTGTTGCATTATGACCATAACTTAGGTTTATGGTGACGTCATTTGCTTTTACAGCATAAACACCTCCACTAACTGGAAAAGACGCTTGCCAGGATTCAGCAGGTGCAGTCCATACTATTCCTGTACCACAATCAGGACTAGTTTCAACAACTGCTGAGGTGCTGAATGTTACAGCTGATTTTGCAGCTGCAGCTGATATAGATTGAACAATGCTGGATGTTCCTATCGCAATGGATACCTGTGTGCTGGTGATGGCTATTTTATCCGAAACGGTAGATCCGTCAGGGGATGTTTTAACCACATACACTTCAGTTAAAGTGGATGGTATATAAATCTTGGTATTAAACGCAGCGATTAATGTTGCACTTCCTTTTGATAATAAGGATCCGCCATTTGCCGGATCGCCTGCATATATGGAGATCACATGAATGCTGCTTGCGAAACGTGTATCAGTAATGGAGATATTGAAGCTGACATCTCGGGATGTTCCCCAATTAAATGATGCTGGTACAACAAGTTCGGTTGTGTTTTCTACCTGGTCGGTAATGTCGCTTTTCTGACAGGATGTGATGAAAACAACAAATAAAGTTAGGGCTGAGAGTAAATATTTGTTCATGATAGAATTTAACAATTTTATATAAAGTGTGCAATATATGTGCCACTAGCTATTACACATAATTAATTGATGTAATGCCCTTTAATAAGTAAAATTCAAGGCTTATAGGAAGTAAAGATACACAAACTGGGAAATAAATTTCCCATCTGTATATTATAAATTTCCTAATGTGGAATTCTTATTTAATGCAGGTAAAGCTTTGATTTGGAAATGTGAAATTATAAATCCCCTTTTTAGTTTTTCTTAAAACTATACCTTTTATGTGGTTGTTGCTGTTTTTAAAAATCAGGCACTTATGAAATGGATGGGCAGACGCGAAAGCGGGAATATTGATGATCAAAGAGGTAGCGGAAGGGGGCTTGCTGTAGGAGGCGGATTAACCGCTGTTGTAGCAGTTGTTTTTGCTCTTCTGACGGGACAAAACCCACTGGAATTTATTGGTATGGCCCAACAAGGGGGGGCAAATACTTCTTCGGAACAGAAAGATCTGTCTACAGATGTTCAAGGTGACGCGAATGCGCATTTTGTGGCCACTGTGCTGGGTGATACGGAGGATGTATGGGATAGTATTTTTACTGCCCATCAAATGCGATATGAAAAACCGGTACTAACTTTATTTACTGATCAGATCAGGTCGGGTTGTGGAGCCGCCAGTTCACAAACGGGTCCATTTTATTGTCCAGCGGATAGTAAAGTTTATATTGATCTGAGCTTTTATAATGAGTTAAAGGATCGGTTTGGAGCACCCGGAGATTTCGCCATGGCTTATGTGGTGGCACATGAAGTGGGCCATCATATTCAGCATTTATTAGGCACAACGGACAAAGTGGATAATATGCGGGGCAGATTAAGTGAAGCGGAATTGAATGAGCAGTCGGTTCGTTTAGAGTTACAAGCTGACTTTTATGCAGGCGTATGGGCGCATTACATTCAAAGGAAAAATATTTTGGACGAAGGGGATTTTGAAGAAGCACTGAATGCAGCAAATGCTATAGGAGATGACAGGCTTCAAATGGAGACTCAGGGGCATGTTGTACCTGACGCTTTTACTCATGGAACTTCAGCACAGCGGATGAAATGGTTCAAGAAGGGATATGATACCGGTGATATGAGCGCAGGTGATACTTTTTCCACCTCATCGTTGTGAAATTGTATGGTATGAGATACAATATGACCTGCAAACGAAACATGTTATAAAAGTTGGTATTTAAGTATACATTAACTAATACCCTCATTTTTAACTCTTTCTTTATTATTTCGCATTTTAGGCTATGTATTTGCCATATAGGGTCAACATACTTAATAAATACAAAAGTAAAAAACATGAAAAAAATAATTCTACTAGCAGCTGTAACCCTTATAGGAGGTGCTGCGATTGCACAGTCTACATCAACTACTAAATTTGGTTTAAAGGTAGGTGTATCTTTACCGAAATACCATTTTACAAATACAGATGGTGATGATTATGAAACAGAAGCTAACACTAATTTTAATGTAACCGGTTACGCTGATCTTCCTATTGCATCAGGCTTTTCTATTCAACCAGGAATTTCATTACAAGGAAAGGGTAGTAAAACTACTGGATCTGCTTTTGGTGTAAATGGTGAGTCGAAGGATAATTCTCTATATGTTGAGATTCCTGTGAATCTTGTTGGAAAGGTTCCTCTAGGAGTAACAGGAGCTAGTTTGTACTTAGGCGCAGGTCCTTATGCAGCCTTTGCTGTTTCTGGAGAAAGAAAGTTTACAGTAGAATCTGGTGGTTCTAGTTCAGAGTCAACAAGTGACCTTAAATTTGGTAATGACGATAATGATGACTTTAAAAGCGGTGACTTCGGTGTTAATATTTTAGGAGGAATCCAATTAGATAGTGGTTTTAATTTTGGAGCTAACTATGGAATAGGTTTATCCGATATACGTCCTGGTGATAACAATGACAATGGTAAAATAACCAACCGGGTTTTATCTTTCAACGTAGGTTACGCCTTTTAGGTAATCGTATAATTTAAACAATTTAAAGCCCTCAAATAATATTTGAGGGCTTTTTCTTTTTATAGCTGATGCTGTTTATATTTGTCGGTGCTTTTATAGCATCATGATCATGATAAAAACAAGAATTTTACTTTTCGCTTCTTTGCTCCTTTTGGGCTTTACTAGTATGGCACTGTCCAAAACAGACTCCATCAGCAACTTTATTGTAAAAGAGAATCTGTTAAAGAATGATAAGCTGGCTATTATTGCTACTGATGATCAGGAAAGGCCTGTAGAAACTGTTAACGGAACATTTATGTTCAGCATCAATGGATTTAAGCAGTCGCTGTTGTTCCATGATGGTGTGGCGGTTGCTCCGCAGCAAATTGATAAATCAACATTCGTGTACCTGAAACATACCAATGAATCCTCCACTCCTGCAAAGCTTTATTATGTATTAAAAAAGGATGGGGGCATTAATCCGATCAAGATTAATTGGATAATGCTGCTTATTATACCATTGGCCCTGGTTGTTTTGGCTAGTATCTTCAGGAAGTTCATAGTATTTGCAGTTATTATCCTGGTGGTTTTAATGGTGTTTAATTCCAATAAAGGTTTGGGAATCCCTACCGTTTTTGAGACCATCTTTGATGGTATTAAGAATAGTTTGTTTTAAATCAGTTTTGATTTAAAAAGGCATCCCAATTCCGAAATTATATTGTAAAAAGCGGTAGGTATCCGGAGAATTTGTTAGGTCATACTGGTCTTTGAAATCCTTCCTTTCACTACTGCTGAAAAGATGTTTGATTACCCAGTTATCTGATCCGGTAAATTGTGGGTCTTTTATTTTTGCCCCGACATCAAAGCGAAATACAAAGTATTGAAGATCAAACCTTAGTCCTGCTCCTGCTCCGATAGCAAGCTGATTAAGGAATTTGTCAAACTTAAACTGTCCGCCAGGAACTAAAGTACTTTCGTTTAGTCGCCACACATTACCAAAGTCAGTAAATGTGGCGCCTTTTAGTTTGGAGCCGAAGAAGTTGTTCATGAGCTTGAAACGATATTCAAGGTTGCCTTCAATTTTTATTTCTCCATACTGATCCAGATAGGTCAGGTTTTTACGTGTTTCTTCGTTCGATATGGAACTGCGGTTGTAATTTCCGGGACCAATTGTTCTGGCTTGCCATGCACGTACTCCACTTGATCCCCCTGCATAGAAATTACGCTCAAAGGGAAGTTCAAGGGATTGGGTGTTGCCGTAGGGCAAGGCTATTCCAGGATTAATGCGCGCTACAAATTGCCTTTCTCCTCCAAAGGACCGATACAACCGTAAATCGATTTCCGTTTTTGCATATTGTAGATATGGAAGTCCTAAAATAGTGCGTGATCCATTTTCATCTCGATGAAATTTAAACACATTGCTTAACAATCCTAAGCTATTACCAGCAATGTCTATAAATCCTCTGAAGTAGGTAAAATTGGTATAGGTGCTTAATTTAGGTGCATTGAGCGTAAAGTTGTATTGTGTTCCAAGATTTAAAAACTGGCGGTCATTTGTCAACACATAGAGCCGATTTCCAGTGCTATCCAGGCTATCCTTAAAGGCTTTAGCCAGACGTCCGTCTCTGTACTCTAAATTGAAAGGCGTTAAACTATGCAATTTGTTTTTGCTTTGTACCCAATCATAGGTAATAGAGTTAATGAATATGCGGTTTCTAAAGGCACTGGGTTGATCAAAAATCTGCATACTACTGGAGAATGTAGTATGAGGCACTCCTGCACCAATTTTTTCAGGAATGTTTAGGGGACTCACAATACGTGGTATAGTTAAAGTTGCACCAATCTGAATATCTCTGTTGAAGATATCACTGAATAACTTTTGGTTTTGTCTGGAATCAAACAAGATCCCGTATCTGAATTTTATATCTAATCGTTCAGCGCCACCAAATAAATTGCGGTTGGTGTAGGTGTCTCCTATGTTAAAACCATTTCGACCAGAATTGAAGGTGTACTCCCCTTCGATCCGGTTACTGTTCCTCTTTAGTGGGGTAATTTCCATTCTGACATTCAGACTGGAGCTATCGGGGTCTTTCTCGTATGAGATCTTTATATTACGGAATACGTTTAACTCATATAATCGATCGTAGGTTAAATTTTCTTCTTGTACACTGTAAGGTTTCCCATATTTAAAAAATATATAATGGGAAAGAGCGTTGAAATCAAAGCGGTGCGAATAATCGCGGAAGAAATACTGTGAATCAACCATTGCACTGTCGGGCAATGTTCTTCCGTGTCGTAGATTACTGTTTGTAATATTGATCTCGGTTTTATTATTGATAAAGTAGCGGGGATGAGCCGACTTTCCGGGGGGATTGTAAATGTGTAATTTCATATCGACCTGGTTAGACGACAAAGTGCTATCTGCATCCAGGTGAATATAAGGTTTCAAGAATTCGTAATATCCATTCGACTTCATCAGGTTATATACACTATTAATTCCATTCATAATGGAATCTACATCATAACGGCTACCTGCACTGATCTTCGTTAAGCTTTCCCTGTTTTGAATATAAAGATTTCTTACTGCGGTATCTAAAATGCTGTAAGTTACGTTGCGGACGTGAAATGATGGGCCCTGAACAGCTGTAAAAGTAATACGGGCCTTTTTGTTTTTAACCTGAATATCACTGGTCACTTTTGCATTAAAAAAGCCTTTATATACCAGGTATTTCTGGATTTCCCGATTGGAAATATCTACTAATGAACTGTCCAGCAGATGAGGTGCCTCACCTATATTTTTGATCCGGTCGGACCGGTATTTATTTTTATGGGTATTCAACAGATTATATAAGGCTAGGTTCACCCTTGAATTCGGACGAATGTCCTGCTGTACATAAAGATAAGAAGCTTCAGCGAACTCGTTGTCAATTCCTTTCAGCTTAACATCTTTGACAAGCGCCTGATCCTCATTCAAATATTTTGTAGCCGAACATCCGCTCATAATAACTGTTAAAAACAGTATACTTGCACGCAAAAAAATACCAACACTATTATTATATGCTTTCAAAATCACAAATCAGTTTTGTAAATGCATTACATGTAAAAAAAAACAGAAAAGACCTGAGCCTTTTTCTGGTTGAAGGGGTTAAATCAATTTCCGAATTCCTGAACTCAGCATTTATAGTAGAATCAATTTATTGTTCTTCTGCAACGCTCATCAAGTTTAGTAAATTATCTCCTACTGTCAAATTTTATGAGATAACAGATGCTGAGCTAAAAAAGATCAGCACACTTACCACTCCTCAGGATGCAGTTGCAATTATAAGGATTCCTGAGAAAACCCCGTTACGTCCTGAAAGTTTTAAAGATAGATTTACTATTATTTTAGATGGGATACAGGATCCGGGCAATATGGGTACAATTATCCGGACAGCGGATTGGTTCGGTTTTTCGGAAATAATCTGTTCAGAGGATACGGTAGAAGTGTATAATCCAAAGGTAGTTCAGGCTTCTATGGGCTCTCTTTCCCGGGTAGCTGTGCATTATACAGATTTGTCACAATTGGTTTCAAACAGTGGAATTCCCGTTTATGGCACTTTGCTGGCAGGTGTATCGATCTATGAGACTTCTTTTACTGAACCTGGGTTTATTGTTTTAGGTAATGAAGGTAAGGGGATTTCATATGCTGTTATTCCTTTGATTACCAATCAGATTACCATTCCACGGTTCGGAAACGCAGAGTCATTGAACGTGGCTATATCAGCAGCAATAGTGTGTTCGGAAATAAAAAGAAGAGGGATTTGAATTGTTTTTTCAAATAATTGTTGCGAGGATACAATTAATTATTATTTTTGCACTCCTTACAAAGGGTCGGATGGCCGAGTGGCTAGGCAGAGGTCTGCAAAACCTCCTACAGCGGTTCGAATCCGCTTCCGACCTCACAGGATAAAAAAATATTAAAAAAAAACAATGGGAGTTACACGTTTAAAGAGAAAAGACAGAAAAAATAAAACGGTTGCACGCCTTGATGTTCAGTTTTTGAAGATTGGCAGCAATATTGAAATTGGTAGCCGTTCTAAAGAATCTGCACACAGTCAGGTAGCTAAGAACAACGCTGTTCTAGCACAAGTAATTGCAGCTCAGGCTAAATAGGAATAAATTCAGCTTTAAGGATGGATCATAAAAAAACCAGATAAGTAATTATCTGGT
>NZ_AQPN01000069.1 GCF_000403135.1 Arcticibacter svalbardensis MN12-7 | reverse complement strand
TGCCGGCTCGGTACAGGTTTTTGCGGGGACACTTCCGCTGGCAGAGGGGGTAGATTTTACTGTGGATTATAATATTGGCCGGGTGCGGATTTTGAACCAGGCTTTGTTGAATTCGGGTCAGACGATCCGGATTAAACTGGAGAGTAATGAGCTGTTTGGACTTCAGCAGCGTTCGTTATTTGGCTCCCGTCTTGATTATAAAGTGAGCGACCGTTTTAACCTTGGGGGAACGATTATGAACCTGACGGAGAAACCTTTGACCGCGAAGGTAAACATTGGGGAGGAACCTATTTCGAATACAATGTGGGGGCTTGATGCGAATTACAGTTCAGATTCGAGATGGCTGACACGGATGGTGGATAAAATACCCTTTATTGATACGAAGGTGCTTTCGTCGGTGACGATGTCGGGGGAATTTGCTAACCTGATCCCCGGTCATCCTAAGTCGCTGGATTTTGCCGGCAGTACAAATGGGGTGAGTTATGTGGATGATTTTGAGGGCACCCGTTCTATCATTGATTTGAAGAGTGCGATTGGCTGGCAATTGTCGGGTACGCCGCAACAATTTCCTGAGTCAACGTTGAGTAATGATCTCGCGTATGGCTTTAACCGTTCCCGTCTGGCGTTTTATAACCTGGATCCTATATTTTTTAACCGGGCGGGTTCTACTGCGCCTGCTAGTATCCGTTCGAATAAAGATGAGCTTTCGAATCATTATGTGCGGGAGGTTTATGAGCAGGAGGTATTTCCGCTGAAACAATCGCCTACTGGTTTGGCGCTGACGCTACCTACTTTTGATCTGGCGTTTTACCCGATGCTGCGTGGACCTTATAATTATACGACGACGGGATTGAACCAGAACGGGCAGTTGCTTAATCCAAAAAGCCGTTGGGGTGGTTTGTTTCGTAAACTGGAAACGACAGATTTTGAGTCCTTAAATGTGGAGTTTGTGGAGATCTGGATGATGGATCCTTTTATTTACAAACCGAATTCGGAGGGTGGGGATTTATACTTAAATTTGGGTAATATCTCAGAGGATATCCTGAAAGATGGCAGGAAGTCGTTGGAAAATGGCTTGCCTGCTGATGGGGATGAGAGTCGCACAGATAGTACGCAATGGGGTAGGGTGCCTAAACTTCAGCCTATTATTCAGGCATTTGACAATAATTCAGAGGTTAGAAAGGTGCAGGATGTAGGTTTGGATGGATTGGGTGATGCGGTTGAACAGCAATATTTTGCTCCTTTTATCAATCAGGTATCAGGTCAGCTGACCAGTGCTGCGGCTGCGGAGATCAAATCGGATCCATCATCAGATAATTATCAATATTACAGAGGCGGAAGTCTGGAGGATACGAATGCCGGGATCTTGAAGCGGTATGAGAAGTACAATGGAACAGAGGGCAATTCGAAAACGATAGCGCAGTCGCTGGCGGAAACGGGTATTGAGAACTCGGCGGCAACATCATTGCCGGATGGTGAGGATATTAACCGGGACAATAACATGTCGTTAACGGATGAATATTATCAGTATAAGATTTCAATCCGTCCGCAGGATATGGTGGTGGGTCAGAACTTTATTGCAGATAAGGTGACGTCGACAGTGAAACTGGCAAATGGCAGTTCGCAACAGGTATCCTGGTATCAGTTTAAAATTCCTATTTCGCAGTATCAGCAGCGGGTAGGGAATATAGAAGATTTTAAGTCGATTCGTTTTATGCGGATGTTTATGACTGACTTTGCTGATTCTGCGGTGCTTCGGCTGGCTAAATTGCAGTTGGCAAGAGGGGAGTGGCGCAGGTATAATTCGGAAAATAGTCCGGCAAAAGTATTGGTTGATCCTACTTTAGGCACTAACCCCGGGTTAGACGCTTCGGTGATGGATGTGAGTACGATTAATATTGAAGAGAATGGAAAGCGGACGCCTATTCCTTATGTGGTGCCACCGGGCATTACCAGGGAGCTGGATTTAACAAATTATACAGGCAGTACGCAGCAAAATGAGCAATCGCTGTTGGTTAATGTGAAGAATCTGCGGGATGGTTATACGAGGGCGGCGTTTAAAACGGGCTATAATGATTTCAGGTCGTATGGTCGTTTGGAAATGTTTATACATGCGGAAGGCGACTTGCTTCAGGACAATGAAATTTCTGCGGTAGTGAGGATTGGAACGGACAATCAGGATAATTACTATGAGTATGAGATTCCGTTGCAGATTACTCCTGCGGGTACAAGTGATCCGTATTCGATTTGGCCGGAGAGTAATGCGATGGATCTGGACCTAAAGAATCTGCAGGCTGCTAAGGCGGAAAGAAATAGTGCTTTGCTGGATGGCTTACCCTGGCCGGTAAATGTGCCTTATGTGTATACGGATGGCTTGAATACAATCCGGGTGATGGGACAGCCCGATCTGAGTAAGGTGAGGGTTTATATGGTGGGGATTAAGAATCCGCTGCGTACCAGTACCCGACCGGGTGGTGATGATGGGTTAGAGAAATCGGGACAGGTGTGGTTTAATGAACTGCGTTTAACGGATTTTGACGAGCGCGGGGGATGGGCTGCTACCGCTAGAATGAATGCGAAATTGGCGGACTTTGCTGATGTGACGGTTTCGGGAAGTAAGAGTACGGTTGGTTTCGGGTCTATTGACCAGCGTACCAGTGAGCGGAATAGAAGTGATGATAAATCGGTAGATGTGGCGGCTAATGTGGAGCTCGGTAAGTTTTTCCCGGCAAAGGCAGGGATTCAGATTCCGGTGTTTGTGCAGGTTTCCACACAGAATAGTACGCCACAATATGATCCGCGGTCTTCGGATCTGGAGTTGAAAACAGTGTTGAAGAATCTTTCGAAGGTTCAGCAGGATTCTATCCATAGGATCGTAGATGATTATACACAGAGGAGGAGTTTTAACCTGACTAATGTGCGTAAAATTAAAACGGATCCTACGAGTAAAAGCAGGATCTGGGATGTGGAGAATCTGAGTGCTTCTTATTCGTTTACGGATTATAGTCACCATGATTACATCACTGAAAGATCAGTGCAGAAGACATATCGTGGAAGTCTGGCTTATAACTACAGCAGTAAGCCTAGGAACTATACGCCTTTCGCAAAGATTATTAAGTCGAACACCTTTGCCCTGTTGCGTGATTTCAATTTCAACCTCATGCCTTCTGTGCTGAACTTCAGGATTGATGTGGACCGTTTGTATACCGAGAACTCGCTTCGGGATAATGACCCGGGGAATGTGTTGCCGCTGTCGACGTTTAATAAGAACTTCCAGATGAGCAGATTGTACGGGATCAGCTGGAACTTGACTAAGTCGCTGCAGTTAGATTTCAACGCGACGAATTATTCTATCATTGATGAGCCACAGGGAAGGGTGAATGGATTGGCAAGGGATACGATTTGGGACAACCTGAAAAAGCTGGGGCGAACGACTGATTACAATCATACGATGAATGTGAGTTATACAGTTCCGATTAATAAAATACCGGGGTTCAGCTGGACGAATGTCATTGCCCGTTATGGAACTAATTTTAGTTGGAAAACCGAGCCTTTAATTACGCTTCGGGATCCGACAATTGATTATGGAAATACGATTCAGAATTCGAGGATCATCCAGATTAATCCTACTTTGAATTTTGTGGGTTTATATAATAAGTTTGATTTTGTGCGCAAGGCATCCCGGGATAAAGGGTCTTTAAATTCCTTGCTGGTGGGTGCGGTTACGAGTGTTAAGAACTTAGCGGGTGCTTATACGATTACAAATGGAACCTTTATGCCGGGTTATCTTCCGGGTACGAATCTGCTCGGATATGATATGGATGAAAATGCACCGGGCTGGGGATTTATTTTTGGAAGTCAGCGCGATATACGGGGAAAGGCGATTGAAAAGGGTTGGATTACACGTGATACTTTGCAGAATCAATTGTATGTGACCAGCAGAAAAGAAGATATTAACTTAAGAGGTACGATTGAACCTTTCAAAGATTTGCGAATTGAGCTGATCGCATTGAAGAGTTCCAACTTTAACTATTCAACAAATTTCAGGTTTAACCAGGTGACCAATGAGTTTGAAAATCAAAGTCCGGTGACAAGTGGCGACTTCAGTATTTCCTTTATCGCCCTGCGTACTGCATTTGGGAAAAATGCTTCATCAGGGAATACCAATCTGTTCCGGAAGTTTGAGGCGAACAGGTCTGCTATATCCTCCAGACTTGCGACAGGAAATCCGAATTCGAATGGTGTAACGGATGGTTATGCGGATGGATATGGTAAAAACTCGCAGGATGTTGTTGTTGCCTCTTTTATTGCTGCGTATACGGGACAGGATGTTTCATCTGTGAGTTTGAAACGTTTTCCGGGCATACCTATACCAAACTGGCGGATATCATATAATGGTTTAACGAAGTATGATTTCTTCAGCAATATGTTTAGCTCGTTTAATTTAAATCATAGTTATCGTTCCACTTATAATGTAAATGGCTTCAATTCGCTGGTGCGGTATGCAGAAGTGGATGGTGCAGTGAGTGTGAAGGATGCGCAGGGTAATTTTCTGCCTTATTATCAGTTTACGCAAGTGACCTTGTTTGAGCAGTTCGTTCCGCTAATTGGCGTTGACTTTAGGTTGAAGAATAATGTGTCGATGAACTGTGAATACCGTCAGACCAGGGGATTGAGCTTAAGTCTAACCAATAGCCAGCTGGCTCAGCAGGAAGAAAAGGGTTTTGTTATGGGTATGGGTTATCGTTCGGCTAATTTCCGCTTTCCTTTTGGGCTGTTTGCCTCCAGGAAGTCGAAGAACGATGTGAATCTTAAAATGGATGTTGCAATAAATGATATTAAAACGGTTATTTATCGTGCGGATGTTGAAAATGCCGAAGTGTCATCGGGCGCAAAAACGATCAGCATAAAACCTTCTTTGGATTATATATTGAATCAGCGGTTAAATGTCCGTTTTTTCTATGATGGAAGCGTCAATAAGCCGTATACATCGCAAACTTTTAATACTTCGTTCAGTAATTTTGGAATAAATCTGAAGTTTACTATCCAGTAAGCATAGAAAAGTAATTTCATTACAGTATTTTTGAAAAAAAACAACATGAATTTTCCTTCAGAGTTAAAATATACCAAAGATCATGAGTGGATCCGTTTGGATGGTAACAATGCTGTAATTGGTATTACTGAGTTTGCACAAAGTGAATTAGGTGATATTGTGTATATTGATATCAATACCATCGGTCAGGAAGTGGCTAAGAATGAAGTTTTCGGTACAGTGGAAGCGGTTAAAACGGTTTCGGATCTATTTATGCCTATAGCGGGTACTGTGCTTGAATTGAATGATAAACTGGATGCTAATCCTGAATTTGTGAACCAGGATCCTTATGGTGATGGATGGATGGTGAAAATCGAGGTAAAGTCTATTCTTGATTTTGATGATCTTCTGAATGCTGAAGAATATAAAGATCAGATTGGCGTAAAATGATCAAAAGCTTAAAATACCAGTTACCTGCCATTTTATGGTTGGTACTGGTGCTGGTGATTTGCAATGTGCCGATGAATGATATCCCGGGAAGTTCTCAGGAATATTATGAGGGTTTTGATAAAACGGTTCATACGGGTTTATTTTTCGTTTTAACGATCCTGATTCTTTACGGCAGTATTAATTCCCATAAAAGTCTTTTTTTAAGCTTTTTTACCATTTTTAAAATTGCCTTTTTAAGCTTTTTTTTCGGGGCGTTTATTGAAGTGTTGCAATGGAAAGTGTTTACTTATCGTTCTGGTGACTGGTGGGACCTGTTTTGTGATACGGTAGGTGTAGGGATGGCCGTTTTTAGCTACTTGGTTTTATGCAGAACGAGACATGGAAAGAAGATTTAAATTGATTGTCCTGGTTCTTGTTGTCTTGATGTCCAGTTCGTGTGGAATCTTTCGAAAAAAGTGCAATTGTCCGCATTTTAGTAAACAACCTATTAATTTTACAAATAAAAGGTAATCTTAGTAGGAGTCTTATTTGGATTTATACCAAATAAGGACTATTTTTGTGTATAGATAATCACAAATGAAGCTATCACAATTGCGCCCGGGTCAATCAGGTATCATTAAAGAGTTTACCGATCTGGAAATGTCGGTTAAATTAATGGAAATGGGATGTTTACCCGGAGAATTGATTTGGTTGATCGTTTTGCTCCTTTGGGTGATCCGATAGCAATTACAGTATCTGGTTACCAGTTGAGCTTACGTATGCAGGAAGCTTCGACTATAGTATTGCAGCACTTATAATTGAATTAACTTGAAGGTAGCGCTAGTTGGTAACCCTAACACAGGTAAATCTACGTTATTCAACGTCCTAACAGGATTAAATCAGAAGGTTGGTAATTTCCCGGGTATCACTGTCGATAAAAAGACAGGAACTTGTAAGTTACCGGATAAAAGAAACGCACTGATCATTGATCTTCCCGGAACCTATAGTCTTTATCCTAAAAGTAAAGATGAATCTATTGTCTTTGAGGTTCTTGCTGATGTCAAAAATCCTGTGCACCCTGACCTGATCATTGTGGTAGTAGATGCCACTAATTTAAAGCGAAATCTGCTGCTCTATACGCAGGTTGCCGACCTTAAAATCCCCGTAATCATTGCTTTAAATATGATGGATCTGGCTAATAAGTCGGGTTCAGTCATTAATGTAGATGCTCTTTCTGAAAAATTGGGTGTGCAGATTGTGCCTGTTACTGCCAGGCAGGGAATCAATATAGATAAATTAAAAGAAGCAATTGCTTATAATCCGACGATTGCTTTACAAAAAGACACGATTGAGGTTAGTCTCCTGGCACCGGAACTGATCCATAAGATAGGTGAGGAGTTGTTACTGGATAGCCCCTATGTCGCGCTTCAGATGGCACATCAGCATGAGAATTTGCGTTTTCTGACGCATGACGAGAGCGACCGGATTGAAGAAATTGAACAGGAATTCTCCTTTCACTCGCAATCTTCAAAAGCAGAAGAAACTATAGCCCGATATAATTATATCAATAAAGTTCTCGCAGACACCGTAACAACAAGTTCTGGACCGAAGAAAGAAACGCCAAGCAATAGAATAGACAAGGTTTTAACGCATAAGATCTGGGGTTTTATCATTTTCTTTTTTATTCTTTTTATCATATTTCAATCCATTTTTGCCTGGTCTGCCTACCCTATGTCACTCATAGAAAATGCTTTTATGTGGCTGACGGGTTTAGTTCATGCTAATCTGCCTGCCGGGGTATTGACGGATCTGCTTAGTGATGGAATTATTGCCGGTTTAAGTGGGGTGTTGGTATTTATACCTCAAATCGCTATTTTATTCGCCTTTATCTCCATTCTGGAAGATACCGGTTATATGGCAAGGGTCACCTTTATGATGGATAAAGTGATGCGGAAAGTAGGGCTTAATGGTAAGTCTGTGGTGCCTATGATTGGCAGTCTGGCCTGTGCCGTTCCCTCCATTATGAGTACCCGGAATATTGAAAGCTGGAAAGACAGGATGATCACTATTATGGTTGTTCCACTGATAAGCTGTTCTGCCAGACTTCCGGTATATGCTGTTTTAATTGCCTTAGTAGTGCCTGATACAAAAGTATTCGGGTTTTTAAATCTGCAGGGACTGGCATTGATGGGTATGTATTTCATCAGTTTTATTGCGGCTATTGTAGTGGCTCTTGTGTTTAAACTGGTGTTGAAAGCAAAGGAAAAGGGATATTTTATCATGGAGCTTCCCGTTTACAGAATGCCACGCTGGGACAATGTATTGCTGACCATGTTTGAGAAGGTGAAAACATTTGTACTCGAGGCAGGAAAAGTGATTATTGCGGTATCTATTGTGTTATGGGGACTCTCTAATTATGGTCCGCCGGGCAAGCGGGCGGAGGTAAAAAGTAAATACCAGTCTCGCGAAGTCATCAATACCTATACACCAGCAGAACTTAATCTGCATCGTTCATCCGAATTGCTGGAATCGTCCTATGCTGGAGTAATCGGTAAATTTATTGAGCCGGCTATTGTTCCCCTTGGGTATGACTGGAAAATTGGAATTGCCCTGATCACCTCATTTGCTGCCAGGGAAGTTTTTGTAGGTACTATGGCTACGATTTATAGTGTGAGTAATGATGAGGTGCATATTTCATCTGTTACAGATAAAATGAGGGATGCGCGGAATTCCGATACAGGGCTTCCGGTCTTTACATTGGCATCTTCTTTTTCACTCATGATATTTTATGCCTTTGCGATGCAGTGCATAAGTACTATTGCCGTAGTATACCGGGAAACAAAATCCTGGAGATGGCCTTTAATTCAATTTGTTTATATGACAGCGCTTGCTTATGTTGCAAGTCTTATTGTATTTAACCTCTTAAAATAGGGACAGATTCGTGGATAAAGTTAAAATTCTTGCTAAATACATGCCTGAACAAGCGGCTCCTGTAATAGCCAGGTGGATTGATCACTATAAATGTGATTTTAAAGTGTCTGTGAAAAGAAGTACCAAAATGGGTGATTACCGGGCGCCTTTTAAAGGTCAGAATCATCGTATTTCCGTTAATCATGACCTCAACCCTTATGGATTTTTAATTACTACGGTTCATGAGTTTGCTCATTTGCTTACCTGGAACGAAAATAAGAATAAGGTGAAACCTCATGGGGCAGAATGGAAGACGAACTTCAAGAGGATGATGCAGCCATTTTTTGATATGCAACTATTTCCGGACGAGTTGCATCAGATCATTGTACGTTATCTGCAAAATCCTGCTGCCTCAAGTTGCAGCGATTTGACGTTATTCCGTGCTTTGCAGGCGTTTAATGCGACATCAGATCTCCGGTTTGTGGAAAGTCTGCCCGTTGAATCGTCATTCATGCTGAAAAATCGCTTATTTAAAAAGGGGAATAAAATCCGAACCCGATTCAGCTGTGTGGAAGTAAGTACCGGTAAAATTTACCTTTTTCATCCTATGGCGCAGGTTGTGCTCATAGCACCTGCTGACAATAAAGATTAGTTGATGCTTCCACTTTTATAAACGGCTTCGTCATCAATAATATCGAAATCAAGGTGAAGCTTATCCCCAATAAATTTTTCTGTATTGGATACCAGTTCTGTGATGAATTCATCTTCTTTTTCTACCCGGATCACTGTTCTGTAGGTACCTAATCCTGGCCGGCTGAGTACAATATACCGTACTCGGGAATCTTCGGTAATGCCTTCAAATACTAAATTGAATTTGCCTTCTCTTTTAAGTGCATCTGTCATGAATGAAACAGTACTGTCCAGGTCGAGATTAGCTCCTTTTGTTGGCGCATAAGGGGCGGCATTGAAATCGGAAGAATTATTCCCTTTTTTGGACTCTGCAAAGAATAATATATTATTCCTGAAATATTCTTTTTTAGACTGGTAGGCGAAATCAATGGATTCATTATGATGATTTTCTTTAAACAGGATCACTTTGCCTTTATTCAGATAATAGTATTTTGCAATGTGACCGTATTGGTTGCTTTCGCCATTTTCAATGTATAATAGTGGTTCGCCATTGTTGAGATAAGCAGTGATATAAAAGGAGTAATCACCCAACGTATAGATCATACTTTGTTTCTTTTCATATTCAGGAACCAGAATATCTAAAGAATCTCCATACCTGCTGATATTTTTTTCATCTGTATAAGCGTTAGCATTCATCAGAGACTGAGGATGCTTCTGTTTTTGATTTATGCGGTCACAGGAGGAGAGGCAAATAAGAAGAATGAAAGGAAATAGAAAACCCGATATAGCTATTTTCATGAATGGTTTGTCATGTACATGTAGCCTTTAAACAAAAATAAAGGCAAACCGTTTAGATTAATTTAAGCGAAAAAGGTTAAAATTTAACATATTTCCATGTAAATAGCTTATTTCATTCCATTAAACACAGATTAAAAACTTGTAAGTTTGAGTTTCAAAAAAGCAAAATGAAATACATATATACAACATTCCTAATTTTACTTTTCGCAACAGCTGGATCAGCACAGGAATACTATCTTAAGCCCCAGACATTCATTCCAAATGCAGAGAAGGAAATTGCAATTGATATCTATCGCGGCAATAAATTTGATACCACAGCAGACAGAAAAATTGAAAATGTAAAAATTAAAAGTGCAGCCTATTTTAAGGAATCAAAACCGGTATCACTTATCGATAGCGCAGGAGCCTTAAAATCTACCTTTCTGATACCGTTGAAAGATAAAGGACTTTACCTGGCTTCTGTAGAGTTGTATGGCAGTGTGGAACAGAAATCAAAAACATCTTTAAGTAATCAGTTTACCGAGGAAGGATTTGCCGATTTAGCTGAAAAGATCGCGATGAAGCAATTGTTTTCTGTGAACAATCATTATGCAGTTAAAACATTAATCATGGCGGAGAAGGCATCAGGTGATGCCTATAAGATGCCTTCTGAAAGTGATTTTGAAATTGTATTGATGCAGAATCCTTATAAAATGAAATATGGGGAAGACGTTACCGTGCAGATACTTTCTAAAGGGAAAGCAATGCCAAAGGTTCATGTATCCATTGTCACTAAAACACTGAGCGGAAGTTTATTCAGCTCAGAGCAGATCAGTGATGATGACGGGAAGGTATACGTGAAACTAAATAGAGCTGGAATCTGGCTGATAAAAGCGATTAATATTGTGCCTGCGGAGAAGGAAGCGGACTTCGACAGATGGTTTTCTTCTTATAGCTTCAGTTTTAATAATTTATAATTATGATCAAAAATACCTGGATACTCGTTTTAATAGTCGCATTTGGTTCGTTCAGTTCCTGTAAAAGTAAAAAAGCACTGGTATCTATGCCGGTGAGTACTTCTTCTTCCGACAGCGATGCTGAATACGATGCTTACCGTAATAAATTACCCGATACCAAAATTGATAGGGTTCAAAGTGGGTTGAAGGTTACTTTTGACTCCGAAATCCTGTTTCCTATCAACTCTTCTTATCTGACAGAGCCTGCAAAAGCAAAGCTGTCTAGTTTGTTAGAGATGATTAAACAAAAAGGACATACTAATTTGTCTATTGAAGGGCATACTGATAAAACAGGTCCCCCGGATTATAATAAATGGTTGTCCGAAAAGAGGGCTTTATCAGTGAAGGCATTTGCTGTAAGTTTAGGCCTTTCAGATGTAGCCATCAGCACAGTAGGTTATGGAGATACCAAACCTGTTGCCGATAACAGTACGCCGGAAGGAAGAGCTAAAAACAGGCGTGTGGAGATCATCATTTCCAAAGCCAAATAAGTTTTGCTGGTATGATCCAGAAGTTTATCCACCGATAATCCTCAGGATCATACCAGGCTTAACAGCAGAAGGATTTTTGATTTTATTAATCACCCTGATTTCTTCTTCTGTGGCACCTCTGAATTGTTCTGCTATGGAGGATAAGGTATCGCCTTCTTTCACCCGGTAGGAAATTATAGAATCGAAACCTGATGCTCCGGTACTCTTCCGAACCGTTGTTCTTTGGTTTTGGAAAAACAGGTTGTTTGCCGCTTGTAATTGTCCGGCTGTTATTGCTTTTCCATTCAGCACATCATCAACCAGGCTATAATATACTTTGCGTGTAAGTGGCATAACCAGTTTTTGAGGCTTTTCAGGACTCCCTTTAATGATTTGCTGAATATAGGAAGGGTTTAATAGTGTAATCTCATCAATGGTCATATTGCTTGCCGCTGCAATTGAGCCTAAAGAAACGGTACTGCTTACCGGGATTGTTTCCGTTTCCAGTGCTATTTCTGCTTCTCCGGGTTTAATATCATGTTTCCAATAATTGTTCATGATATAAACGGTGGCAATATAAGCAGGGACATAATTTTGTGTTTCCAGTGGTAGATAACGTCTTATTGACCAATAATCAGTTTTACCGCCAGCTTTATCCATAGCCCATTTGATGTTGTTTCTTCCGCAGTTATAAGAGGCGATCGCCAGTAACCAGTCATCGTACATGTAATACGACTCCAGCAGGTAGCTTGCCGCAGCATTGCAGGCTAGTTTAGGGTCTTTGCGCTCATCAATCCAGTCATTAATCTGCAACCCATATAATTTACCTATCTCATATAAAAATTGCCATGGGCCAGTTGCCCCCATATGCGATACAGCATGCGGATCCAACGAGGATTCAATTACTGAGATATACTTGAGCTCTTCAGGCACATTACGGTTTTCGAAGATCTTGTCGTAGATAGGAAAGTAGTATTTGGAGAGACCAAGCATTTTAGATACCCGGCTCTTTTGCCCCCGCACATAGCCATCTATGTACCTTTGCACCTCTGCATTATAGGTTAAAGGAACCCTGTTCTGGATAGATTGAAGTGAACGTTTATAGACTAAAGAATCAGATAAACTGATCGTGCTGTTTCCTGAAGTCAGATTGCCAGTTGATGGATCAGCAAAAGTGCTGCAGATAGAACCAACAAGCAAAAATAGGGCTAGTGCCGCATTTTTTATCATTATATATCGCTTATAGCCAAACAATTCCGTTAAGTTGAGTGGGGCGTTATGGCTAATTTACTGAATTTTAGTCACTTCCATTAAATATTTCGAGAAAGCAAGTAACTCTGATTCGCCAAAACGTTTCCCAATAAGTTGAATACCTAACGGTAGGTTTCGCGAGTTATTACGTAAGGGAAGTGAGATGGCTGGAATTCCTGCCAGCGAAGCCTGTACCGTGAAAATATCTGCCAGGTACATGACAACAGGATCTTCGGTCTTTTCTCCTAGTCCAAAAGCGGGTCCTGGAGATGTGGGAAGGAGGATGAAGTCATGATCCCGCAGGATCTCGTCTGTCTTCTCGCGAATTAATCTTCTTACCTGTTGTGCCTTGCCATAGAAAGAATCGTAATGTCCTGCACTCAATACAAATGTTCCCAATAAAATCCGGCGTTTCACTTCAGTGCCAAATCCTTCTGAACGGGATTTCTTGTATGTGGATTCCAAATCTACCGCATTAGGACTTCTATACCCATAATGAACACCATCGTAACGGGCTAAGTTGGATGACGATTCCGCCATTGTTAATATGTAATAAGTAGGCACTACATAATCCAGGTAGGGGAAAGAAATAGGCTCTACGATATGACCTTCGTCTTGTAGTTTTTTATAGTGGCTTCGGAAAGTGCCTTTACTTCAGGATCGAGTCCCTCCGAATTCAGTGTTTCCGGTAAATATGCAATTCGTTTTTTCCTTCAAAAGTAAGTTCCTGCGAATACAGTGGAACGGGTTTGGTAGAAGAGGTGCTATCGTAATCGTCGTGCCCTGCAATGACTTCCATAATCAGGGCTGTATCTTCAACCGAGTTGGTTAAAGGACCAACCTGATCAAATGAAGAAGCGTAGGCCACAATACCATGCCGGGATACACGTCCATAGGTGGGTTTGAGTCCTACTATACCGCAAAAAGAAGCGGGCTGCCTCACTGAACCACCTGTATCAGTTCCTAGTGCGGCCATGCATAATCCTGCCTGCACAGCTACCGCAGAGCCTCCTGATGAGCCTCCGGAAACCTTCGTGTTATCTGCATAGTTCTTCACCGGCCCGAAATAAGAGTTTTCATTAGAGCCGCCCATTGCAAATTCGTCACAATTCAGTCGGCCAATAATGATCACATCTTCTGCGAGCATGCGTTCTACTACGGTAGAGGAAAATATAGAGACATAATTTTCAAGAATCTTTGATCCGGCAGATACGCCGTGATCCTTGTAGCAGATCAGATCTTTGATCCCTATTACCATGCCGGCAAGTTTTCCTGCCGTCCCGTTCATGATTTTCTCATTTACGGTCAGCGCCAGGTCCAGTGCTTCCTGCTCATATACTTCTATGAAAGCATTTAAATGAGCTTCTTCCTGAATTCTTCGCAGGTAATGTTCTACTACTGTTGTTAAATTGAGTTTACCCTTTTTGATCTTTAACTGTAAGACATTTAAAGGAATATACGGTTCCATGGCGTGAAGGTACATAATTCCATTAAACTGAAAAACCCCATATCCTGCATTTTTTGCATTATATGGGATAATCTGTTAATAAAAGAAGTTTTTATTAAGAATCTTAATACTTTTTGGGGTCGTTTTCTTTAACAGCATCTGTACCGTCGCCGTCTTTACCTTCTTTAAATTCCTTAACGCCTCTTCCTAGTCCGCGCATTAACTCAGGGATTTTCTTACCGCCAAAAAGTAGCAGTAAAGCAACCACGATGAGTATAATTTCGGGTGCTCCCAATCCAATTAATAAAATTGTGTTTACCATGTTAAAGATTTATATGAGGTTTCTCAGTCTGTTGAAATGGGGGTATCGGTGCTGCAATAGTCTCCGGTATTTCATTTTGAGGAGTTGTTGGCTCCGCGTATTTATTTTCCGTTTCAACTTGCATTGTGTCACTCACATCGTTGATATTACGCTGAATTTCCCGTTTAACGCCATCTGATGCGTCTTTAAATTCGCGAATACCTTTACCTAGTCCTCTAGCAAGTTCGGGTAATTTCTTACCCCCGAACAAAAGCAGGATGGCGAACATGATTAACATGAGTTCTGGTGTGCCCATATTAAGGAATAATAATACTGAAGTCAGCATGATCTAAATGTTTAAAATACAAATATATAATAAAATCAAACGCCAATTGTTTACGCTTATTATTAAATGACCTGAATTTGATTTAGTTGGCCAACCAGGCTTCCGGATTCATTGGCGTACTGCCTTTCCATATCTCTAAATGCACGTCAGAGCTTCCATCCGAAGGGTCACTCGCAACTGTTCCTATACCTTGTTTCACACTAACTTTTTGTCCCTTTGATACATTCACAGAGCGTAGATTAGTATAAACAGTAAAGTATTCCCCATGACGGATGATGATTGCACTCGAGGAACCCATGTTCAGCACACTGGTTACTGTACCGGCAAATATAGCGCGGACGCCTGCCCCTTCATTGGTCTGGATGTTGACTCCATTGTTTTCTGTAGACACATTTCCAATGTTATGTCTTCCAAATCGTTCTACAATTGTTCCATTAGCTACCGGCCATGGAAGACTTCCCCGATTCCCGGTAAAATCAGAAGTCATTTTCGCAGATTCTGGAGTTGCAGACAATACCTTGGTACCTGTGGCTACTGGTTTAGCAACCACATCATCTCCTTTAGCAGCAGCAGCCTTTGCCGCAGCAGCAGCCAATGCCGCAGCTTTTCTTCGTTCTGCTTCTATTTCACGGCTAATCGCATTTTGGATCGCCCTGTTAAGTCGTGCTGATTCTTTTTGTTTTTGCGAAAGTTCCTGCCTCAGTTCTTTTTCCTGCTTGCTTAGTTTGCTGAGTTGTACCGATTGATTACTTTTTTCTTTTCCTAAAGTTATCTTTTCTTTTTCCTGATCCTGAAGCAAAGTGCTTTTTTCCCTTTTGTTATGATCGAGCTGCACAATCTTATACCCCAGATCTTTTTGTGTCTGCTGGATGTAATTGGCTTGCTTTCTTCGGTAGTCGCCAAATTGCTGTAAATATTTTAATCGTTTATAGGCCTGGTTAAAATCGGTTGACGCAAAGATAAACATGAGTTTACTATACGAACTTTGATTTCTGAAGGCAAAGAGGATCATAGCTGCATACTCCTTTTTCAACCTGTTTAACTGGCTCTGAAGGGAACGTACGTTATTGGAGTTTTCTGATATCTGATTGTCCAGGAGCCGAACTTCCGAATTAATGGTCGAAATCTTTTCCTGGCGAAGTCTGATCTGCGCATTTAACGCATTAATTTGCCGGAGTGACAAACGTTTATTATTAACAACCTTATTTTGCGATTTCCGCAGCATCTCAATCTCGCGTGTAAGCGATTCTTTACGCCGTTTTAATTCTGAACTGCTTTGTGCGAAAGTTGTTCCTGCAATTAGTATAAATGTGAAGATGAAGAAAACCCGAATCAAACTCATGGGCACAAATCTATTTAATTAATCCTTTACTGTAAACCTTTTAGGGACACTGAATGGAAAATCCAGCGATTCATTTACAGAAACACTGGTATATTTTAAATCAATCTTGATATTCCTGTTCGTTGCATTGGAGCTCAAATTGATAGAATAGGGAAGTTTGCGTCCGTTTACTGCTTGAAAATCAGCATATTTCGCAATCAGGCGCTGGCCTTTAGGATCCTGCAATGTGTTTTCAACTACTTTATTATTCGCATTCATGATCAGCTTATAAAGCATCCCACTCAGGGCAGAAGTAATTTGAGTTTGATTTTCATGGACGCTGAAAACGGAAGATTCGGTCACTGTACCTTCAATGGCATTCCCTAAAAACAAATTCTGAAGCGTACTGAAAGTGATTTGTTTATTGGCATATTGGTAAATATAGCTGAAGGGTTTTGCCGTATACAAGCCCTGTATGCGGTTTAATACCTTAATACTATCCGGCGTAATGAGTACACGTGCCACTTCAATGCCTGCTATAGCAGTAACAGAAATCCAGATAATGCTTTTATTCTGCATCCTGATATTCATACTGACATCATTGGAATTGGTATTGATCATTAAACCCACTTTTGATTTCGCTGATAGGGTATTAAATTCAAATGCACTGGAGTTTATGGCCGCAATTACAGCCGATTTATTGCTGGTCACTTTCACCACAGGTGGTACTACTGCCGGTTTAACTTCCTTCCTTGTCTTGCAACCAAAACCTGATAAGATTACACTTAACAGAACAAGGATTTTAATCTGTGTATTTCTTTTCATTTATTTTCTTATCCAAAATTGCTGATTTGACACCTAATTCTTTTGCTTTAATCCAATTTTCTAAAGCTTGTTCTTCCTGTTTCAGATGAAACAAAATATCGCCGTAATGTTCTAACTGCACACCGTTATCTTTGTTGTTTTTTATTGCTTTTTCCATCCATATCCGTGCATCGTCATACTTTTTCTGTTTAAAAAGCACCCAGGCATAAGTATCCTGGAAGGAGGCATTTTCAGGCTGAAGTTCATTGGTTTGTTTAGACATTTCGGCAGCTCTTTCCAAACGCTCGTCCCTTAACGATAAAAAGTAAGCATAATTGTTTAATGCAAATGCATTTATAGGATCCAGTTGAAGCGCTTTATCAAAGGCAGCATCAGATTCTTTGTATTTTTTTAAGCTGTTTAAGGAATTCGCCATACTGGCATAGACCTGCGACTGATACACAGCATTTTCGGGATCAATGCTTGCGGCTTTTAGGAAGTTGACAATTGCTTTTTCATGATTATTTTGACCCGCATAGGCTATGGCGGTAAACAAGTACAAGGGCGATCGCTCAGGGAATAACACCAATGCCTCTTCCCCATCTTTAATCACAGCGTTATAATTGCCTTCAGCAGTTTCAATCTGTAATAATTGCTCCCAAACCTGGAATACATTTTTGTTTAATTTTAAAGCTTCTTTATAGGCTGTTTTTGCTCCGGTAAAGTTATCTGATTGTGCTTGTAAATCGCCAAAAATTGCAAAGCCTTTTGGGTCGGCAGGATGCATTTGGGTCGTTAACAATGCCAAAGTGGTTGCTTCGGTTAAGGAAGTTGGATTTTTTAACTTTGGAAAGTACGACAGTATAATTTGCATTTTAATATCAATATCCACTTCAGGGTCGGATATCACCTTTTTTAATTCAGTGAAAGCTTCGCTGTCTTTTCCGTCAGATCGGTAGATATCTGCCATAAGCAGAATCACATAAGGGTTTTGTGCATCTACCTCATGTGCTTGTTTTAATACCGTTAATGCTTTGTATTTTGCGTTTGTTTTGATGTATAATTCACTTATTGCTAAATAATTACTCACATTAGATGGATCTTTCTTAATTGATTCCTTTAAGGAAGCTATTGCTTTCAACGGGTCATCCTGATTAATAACCAGACGTTGTTTTAGTGTTTCTAAATCAGCCGAAGGACCAAAACGGGTTTCTATGGCCTGATAGGTAAGTTGCGCTTCTTTCGTCTTTTTTAACAGCACATAGGCGTTTGCCTTGTCCAGGTAATAGATTTGCGAATCAGGATCTATCCGGATCAGGTTATCCAGTACAGCGGGCAGTTTATCAATTTTTTGTTTCTGTTTATAAATATCTGATAAGAGCAGGAAATACCATTTATTATCAGGATTGGCATCCGTAGCTTTTTTTGCATATTCTTCTGCCAGGTCATCTTTCTGCTGGGCGCGGTATAGATTACTGAGTTCGTACAAAGCGGCATCATTCAAAGGGTCTTTTTTAATCACCTCTTTGAAATACACTTCTGCCTGATCTGATCTGCCCGATGTTTTTTCTTTAAGCCCGGCAAAAAAATCGTTTCTTACTTCAATGCTGTCAATGCCGCTTAACACCTTTGCAGGTGATGGACTGCCTTTTTTGTTTTTAACCTGCGAATAGCTGAACCCTGCTGAGCAAAGGGCAAAGGCAATAAGAAACGTTTTCTTTAACATGTATTATACCCCTGTATGTCCGTAACCTCCAGCGCCACGGTTTGTTTCATTTAAAATAGTTGCATTTTTCCAAAGAACCTGTTCATGTCTGGCAATAATCATCTGAGCAATACGGTCTCCACTCTTAATCTGGAAGTCTGTATCTGATAAATTGATCAGCAAGATCTTAAGTTCCCCCCTGTAATCAGCATCAATAGTTCCCGGTGAATTTAATACCGTGATGCCATATTTAAGTGCCAAACCGCTTCTTGGGCGAATCTGAGCCTCAAAGCCCTGTGGTAATTCAATGAATAAACCAGTTGGGATCAGCATACGTTGAAAAGGCTTTAAAGTAAGTTCTTCAGTAATAAAAGCCCTTAGATCCATTCCGGCCGAAAAAGCCGTTTCATATGCTGGTAATTGATTATTTGATTTATTGATTACTTTAACGTTCATGTGTATGGTATAGTATTAATGTATGTTACCTGTGATTATTTTGCGCAAATCTGTTCTTTCTACATAAGCGAGGCCTGCTGCAAATGCGATGAATAAGATGTTGCCGGCAATTAAATTCCTGTTTAAAAAATGATAGGATATGATGACAATTATTACCGCTGTACTTAAGTAGACGAGTGCCTTCTTCACGTCGTAGGGTATTGGGTAATGTTTTTGTCCCATTAAATAGGACATCACCATCATAGTCGTATAGGCAGTAAAGGAAATCCAGGCGGAAGCGATATAGCCATATTTTGGAATAAAGAGCACGTTTAATACGATGGTTAGAATGGCTCCTATTCCTGATATATATAACCCAAACCGGGTTTGATCGGATAGCTTATACCAGATGGATAAATTCATATAGATTCCCAGGCTGACATATCCTAAAAGTAGAATGGGGATGATTTTTAATCCTGACCAGTATAATTCGCGCTGAACCGGATTGTCTGATCCGATAAAATGCTTCAGTATTTCAATATTTGCTGCTATTCCTACAAAAATCAGGGAAATGGCCATGATGAAATAATTCATAATTTTGCTGTAGGTCTCTCCTGAGTTTTTATTTTTAGCATGGCTGAAAAAGAAAGGTTCTGCTCCTAGCCGGAAAGCCTGAATGAAGATACTTAGGAAAATAGCGATCTTCCCACATGCCCCATAGATGCCGGCTTCCTGAGCTCCAATGTTAGGAGGCAGAAGTTCTTTTAAAAAGATTTTATCCGAATTTTCATTGATGATAAAGGACAGGTTAGCGATCAGTACCGGAAAACTGTAGCTCAGCATATCCAGGATCAGTGGTTTATCAAAACTGAACTTTAATTTTCTGAATTCAGGCAATAAAAATAATAAGGTCAAACAGCTGGCTATCAGATTGGAGATGAAAACATACCCTAACCAGCCTTCACGATACCAAGGGGTAAAGTAGTCTGCCAGAAATCCCTTACTGGCAATAATATCAGGAATGGTAACGAGTAGAAAAAGGTTGAATCCGATAAAAGATAAGATGTTAAGCACCCGGATCATGCCAAAGCGCAAGGGACGTCCATCTGCTCTGAGTCGTGCAAACGGAATCACACTCAGGGAATCAACCACCAGAATCAGGATGAAAAACCGGATATACTGTTCGTAATCAGAAAGACTGGTGGTATCGTCGCTCAACATCCATAAGGCAATGTTTCCTGAAAATACAAACGCAATAACCAGAAAAATGGAGCATAGAAACAAAATAATAATAAACGTATTGCTGTATACTTTTTCTTTGTCCTGCCCTGGTTTGTTCAGGTACCTGAAAAAGGTAGTTTCCATGCCAAATGCTAAAACTGCATTTAATATGGATGCCCAGGCATACATATTAATAAATACACCATAAACTTTTGTTGGATAAAGTTTTACATATAGTTTGGTGAGCAGGAAACTAAGGACACGGGATAGTACTGTGCTTAGTCCATAAATAACAGTTTGTCCGGCAAATTTTTTTAAGGTTGACAATTACAGATCGTTTATATACTATGTTTTTTTACGACCTCAAAGTTAAGGTAGTTTTTTAATTCACCTTCTGTAACTTCTACTTTTTCTACAATGGCCCTATCGGGACCTGTTTTGCACCAGTCTACCAGGAAATCGAGTGAAAACTTGTCACCCTCGGCTTCGATATAAACAGTACCATCTTTTTCGTTTTTAATCAGTCCTGTAATCGACAATTGATTTGCAATTGCCTTTGTTGCCGCCCTGAAAGATACACTCTGAACCTTTCCATAGAGGATGATTGTTATATGTTTCATCTGTAAATTAGCGCTGTTAACCTGTTAAACAATTTTCTGCACGCTAGAAGCGTCACTGAGCTGTAGTCCTTCTGCCTGAGTAATTAAATTAATACCCGGACTCTTACCTACCGTGAAACTTCCGAAATTAGCATCGATATTTAAAAACCTTGCTCCATTAATAGTTGCCCATTTAATAGTTTGCTCCAGGTTCAGGGAGGGGAAGTAATGATGCAGGGTCTTTAACTCAGAAAGAATGCACAAATCATCATTGGAAGCCAGGCTATCCGTTCCCAGGGTTATTACCAGATCATTCTTAATAAAAAGATCAACCTTAGGAAGTGTATTTTCAATATATAAGTTTGCGTTGGGACAAAAACACCAGAAGACATCCCTGTCAGTGCGTTTGGTAGAATAAATATCTTTCAAAGTGGTATATGTATTATGTACCAGCAGAATTTTCTGCTTTTTTGAAAGATGAGGTAAAATAGATTGTATCGAACTTCTTGCCTGTGCTTTAAAGAAATCTATATTCAGATCCATGCCCTTGTAGAAATCAAGAAAGAGTCCTTTCTTATAGCGGAAAAGTGAGTTCTCTTCTTCACTTTCCTGATTGTGAATAGACATCAGACTTTCGGATTGTCCGCAAAAGTGACCGATAAAACGTAATAGTTCTTTCGATATCGAGTAGGGAGCATGGGGAACAATCGAAGATTTTAAAGGCGTAAAGGATTCATTAAGTTCAACAGCCGAACGGAAGATATTTTTTGCTTTTTCCGGATTAAAGCCCATTGCTTCTACAAAGGTATGATATAGAATAGTGCTTTTTAGCTTCACATCGCGCGAATCAATCGTGTTAGATACATCTCCAACGGCAACAATACCATTATCCACCATGCGCTGATCAGCAATTTGCATGGCTTCCATATAGTCATCGGTACGCGATCTGCTCTTGCTCATTACCTCTTGTATAAAAGGAATAAGTCCCTTTTGCTTATCCATCTTTCCCTTTAACCAGGAAAGTTCCAGATGGCAATGGGTATTAATAAATCCCGGAACCAGGATGCCCTTGAAACGTTTTACGATTGAGGTGTCGGATAGCTTTAACTCGTCTTCTTCATAGATGCCCTGAATGACATTATTGTCATCCAACTCGAGATATCCATTTTGGATAGACGGCCCGGATGCGGTAAGAATATAGTCTGCCGAATAATAAGTATTCATATATAAGGGATAAACGAATTATTCTGCATGGGATGAATGTTTGTTGTTATTAATTTCTTAAAACAATAATACGAATTTATTAAATGGAGTTTTTAATTTATATGAAATTCATTTCAATTGCAGGATCCTTGCAGTATGATTATAATGATGCTCAGATTATTAAGTACATTTGCACTGTGAATGAGATTGTTGAAAAAAAAGAGATTAGAAATCTTTCTATTGAGGATTTAAAAGGGCTTCTTGCTGTTGAAGGTGAGCCGGCTTTTAGAGCTAAACAAATTTTGGAGTGGTTGTGGATGAAATCTGCCAGAACTTTCGACGAGATGAGTAACCTGCCGAAGGCGTTGCGTGAAAAACTCAATAACAGATTCACTATTAATGCTATAAATATTCATCAGTCTCAACATAGTTCAGACAAGACGATTAAAAACACCTTCCGGTTATTTGATAATAACATCATAGAAGGGGTATTGATTCCTACTTCGGAACGCATGACTGCATGTGTGAGCTCTCAGGTGGGTTGTAGTTTATCCTGTAAGTTTTGTGCCACGGGTTATATGGACCGGAAGCGAAATCTCGATGCAGGTGAAATCTACGATCAGGTTGTACTCATCGATCAGCAGGCAAAGGCCAATTACGACATCCCTCTTTCTAATATTGTGTATATGGGAATGGGTGAGCCGCTGTTAAACTATGCAAATGTAATGCGATCGATTGATAGGCTGACTGCTGAAGATGGCTTAAATATGTCGCCAAAGCGAATTACCGTTTCTACTGCAGGAATCGCGAAGATGATTAAAAAGCTTGGCGACGACCAGGTTAAGTTTAATCTGGCTCTTTCTCTTCATGCCGCAAATGATACCAAGCGAAATGAGATTATGCCCATTAATGAGCAGAATACCTTGAAGGCACTTGCCGAAGCGTTAAAATACTATTTCTTAAAAACCAAGAATCCCGTTACCTACGAATATATCCTGTTTGATAACTTTAACGATAGCTTAGAAGATGCGGCTGAACTGGCTAAGTTCTGCAGACATATTCCCTGCAAGGTGAATATCATTGAATATAATCCTATATCATTTGCCTCTTACACAAATTCCGAAGAAGATAAAACAGAAGCTTTTGCTGCTTTTTTAAAGAAACAAGGGGTGATTACGAATATAAGGAGAAGTAGAGGGAAAGATATTGACGCGGCTTGCGGACAGCTTGCCATAAAAGAAAGCTAACCTGCATATGCTTCATGTGGTTAAACAATATGCGGATGATTTTCTTTCCCTGTTTTTCCCTCAAGTATGTTGTGCCTGTGGAAAACACTTGGTTGCGGATGAAAATCTGCTTTGTACGGCATGTATCTACAATTTACCTTATACCAATTTTCACCTGCAACCCGATAACCCGGTAGCCCGCCAGTTTTGGGGCCGAGTTCCTCTGGTGTATGCAGGGGCCTTTTTCTATTTTCATAAACACACTAATGTTCAGGATTTAATCCATCAGCTGAAATATAAAAATAAGCCGGAGCTTGGTCACCTGATCGGCAGGATGTATGGAAAAGTACTCTATGAACTCGTTCATTCCTCGGGTACAGATCTCCTGATTCCTGTGCCGCTGCATCATTCCAGACTTAAGGAGCGGGGCTATAACCAAAGCTATTGTATTGCGGCAGGCCTTTCTACTGTATTAGAGATCCCGGTATCGGAGCAGTATTTAATTCGACATAAGGCAACAGATACGCAAACGCATAAAAACAGGTTTTCTCGTTTTGAAAACATGACAGAGGTCTTTACCCTGGAGCACGCTCATGAACTGGAAGGAAAACATATTTTGCTGGTTGACGATGTGGTTACTACCGGGGCAACGCTGGAGTCGTGTGCTTCAATGTTGTTGACTATTTCTGGTGTACGTGTTAGTATTGTCAGTATCGCCTTTGCTCATTAGTGTTAATTGAATTTGCTTTAATTAGGAGAAGAAATCCAACTGAACCGCTTTGCGAGCGGACAAGGTGCGGAGGATGTGCGACTTAGGTTCGTATGTTCTGCGTGATAATTAAGATGTAGATTGTATTAAAATTAGATTTTATTTATTTTTAAATAAATAAAACAATTTTCATGTAACATAAACACTCTTTTGTCGTATAAGTATACGAGAGCGTTAATTTAGATAGAAGAAGTCGGAAACCATATTGGTTCCCGGCTTTTTCTTTTTTAGTTCTTATTTAAAGCAGCTTCCTTCAGGAGGTTTGAGATCTTAAGCCTTAATTCAGCTTGTACAAAAGGCTTAATGATGTACCCATCCATTCCCGACAACATAATTTCATCCAGATCATTCTGCATCACAGAAGCTGTTAAAGCGATTATAGGAAGGCTTTTAAACTGACCCTGGTTGTAACTTCTGATTGATCGTGCAGCATCAAATCCATCCATAACAGGCATGTGTACATCCATCAAAATTACATCATATGGCCTGCTTGTCACCTTTTCAACAGCAACCTGACCATTCTCAGCAAATTCTACATGAATACCCCATGTGCTAAGTAGTTTATTAACCACAAATCTGTTAATTTCATTGTCTTCGACAAGGAGGATGTTACCTGTTAATGGAGGTTCTAAATTCATTATGAGCGAGTTGCTTAATCTTTATTATTTATATAAAGGATAATCAGCTACCATTTTTTTAACCTTGGCATTGATTTGCTTCAAACTTTCCTGATTTTCAGGATCTGATAGCACTGCATCAATAAAGTCTACAATAGTTGCCATTTGTTCTTCCTTAAAACCACGTGTTGTAATTGCAGCTGTACCTACACGAATTCCTGAAGTGACAAATGGTGATTTATCATCGAAAGGTACCATATTTTTATTTACGGTGATATCGGCTTGTTGAAGTGCTGCTTCAGCAAGTTTTCCGGTGATATTCTTATTACGCAGGTCAATCAGCATCATATGATTATCTGTACCACCTGATATGATCTGGTAATCACGGGCAACAAATGCTTTGGCCATTGCAGCTGCATTTTTCTTGACCTGAGTGATATATTCCAAATATTCATCGCTCAACGCTTCGCCAAAAGCAATTGCTTTTGCTGCTATAATGTGTTCCAATGGTCCACCCTGTGTGCCTGGGAATACAGCCATATCCAGTAAGGATGACATTTTGCGGATCTCGCCTTTAGGTGTTTTAATTCCCCAAGGATTGTCAAAATCTTTACCCAATAATATCAGACCTCCACGGGGACCTCTCAATGTTTTATGAGTCGTAGTGGTAACTATATGACAATAAGGAAGTGGGTTGTCAAGCAAACCACGTGCAATAAAGCCGGCAGGATGTGAGATATCAGCTAAAACCAATGCACCAATTTTATCTGCTACGGAACGGATAAATTTATAATCCCATTCCCTGGAATAAGCAGAAGCACCGCAGATAATCAGTTTTGGCTTTTCTGCTAAGGCAACTTCTTCCAGCTTTTTATAGTCAATTCTTCCGGTTTCTTTTTCTACGCCATAAAAGAAAGGGGTGTAGATCTTACCGGAAAAGTTAACTGGAGAACCATGTGTAAGATGTCCACCGTGCGACAGGTCAAATCCAAGGATCTTATCTCCTGGTTGCAAAACAGCAAGTAATACGGCTGCATTAGCCTGAGCACCTGAATGTGGCTGAACATTGGCCCATTCTGCATTAAATAGTTTTTTTGCGCGTTCAATAGCAATAGTTTCAATCTCATCTACAACTTCGCAACCGCCGTAATAGCGTTTCCCTGGTAAACCTTCGGCGTATTTGTTGGTAAGAACAGAACCTGCTGCCTCCATCACTTGCTTGCTTACAAAATTTTCGGATGCAATAAGTTCAATACCGCTTTCCTGTCGTTCCTGCTCTTCATCAATGAGTTTGAAAACTACGTTGTCTCTGTTCATTATATATTGTTTAATTGTACATTATTTTCAGAAAAAGGTCTACCTGTTATCCTGAAATCATTAAATAGTGATCCTGTTTGAATGGAAATTAACTGTTGTTGAAGCATTTCGAGTACCGCAAGGAAATTGTAAACAAACTGCACTTTATTATCGGAATGTTTCTTCATGTCCGAAAAGTCAATTTGTTTATTTATTTGCAGCAGCTCGGCAATGACTTTCTTCTGCTGTGCTATGGTATACGGGTATGGAGCGACAGTATGTACAACGGGTGTGTTTTTTGTCTGGTATTTTGCCAGTACTTTTTTATATATAACCAGCAGTTTATATAGGCCCAGGGATGAAAGTTCTTCTGCTGGTTCCGCATTTTCTGTGATCAATGAGAGATCAGCTAAAATATTTCCTCTTCTTGTTAGTTGCATCCGGGACTCTCCGAGCAGGTACAACTTTTCGGAGATCTGTTTAAAATGCTTGTAATCGATCAGTTTTTGAATCAGATCGTGGCGCGTATTCAATTCATTTCCATCCTCATCCGGCTCTTGTCGTGGTAGTAACGTCCTGGCTTTAATGCGCATAAGGGTAGCTGCAACAAATATGAATTCGCTGGCCAACTCTATATTTAAGGCGTTCATTTTCAGCATGTAGGACAAAAAATCATCGGTAATTTTTGCTATAGCGATCTCATGAATATCGAGCTCATCACGCTCGATAAAAAATAGCAAGAGGTCAAATGGACCTTCAAACTGTGCTAACCTGATGTCATAAGTATCCTGATCTATCACAACATTCAAAAATAAAGATTTAATTTGATCTGTAAATTATAAATAAAACAGCTTAGGGCAATAATTTATTAATAATATTGAGTTACTTTGTCGTTTAAATTTTTTTACGCTATTACTGTATGGAAGTAAAGGCTGGGGAGCTACTTGATAAAATTAATTATCCGTCTGATTTAAAATTACTTAACGAAAGTGATTTAGAGAAGGTATCACAGGAATTGCGTCAGTATATTATTGATGTTGTATCGGTAAACGGGGGCCATTTTGGTGCAAGTTTAGGCGTAGTTGAGCTTTCTGTAGCCTTACACTATGTGTTAAATACACCTTACGACCAGCTAGTATGGGACGTGGGACATCAGGCATATGGCCATAAAATCTTAACTGGCCGTAGACCAAAGTTCCATACCAACAGATTATATAAGGGAATAAGCGGTTTCCCGAAACGGGCAGAGAGTGAATATGATACTTTTGGTGTCGGGCATTCGTCTACCTCTATTTCCGCAGCATTGGGAATGGCTGTAGCCTCGCATTATAAGGGGGAAACGGACCGTCAGCATGTGGCTGTAATCGGCGATGGTGCAATGACTGCTGGTCTGGCTTTCGAAGCACTGAACCATGCCGGGATTGAAAACACCAATCTTCTGGTGATCCTGAATGATAACTGCATGTCTATCGATCCTAATGTTGGTGCTTTAAAAGAGTACCTGACCAGGATTGCAACCTCAAGACCTTACAATAAATTCAGAGACGACATATCGCATGTTCTTGGTAAAATATCAGAGCTTGGACCTAATGCGCATAAGACAATTAAAAAGATCGAGAAGAGTATTAAAGGTACTTTACTAAAAGAGAGCAACCTTTTTGAAGCGCTTAATTTCAGATATTTTGGTCCTATTGATGGGCATGATATCAAACAACTTGTTAAAGTTCTAAAAGATTTAAGGAATATTCCGGGGCCGAAAATACTTCATTGTGTAACGGTAAAAGGAAAGGGATATGCACTGGCAGAAAAGGATCAAACGAAGTGGCATGCGCCGGGACTGTTTGATAAAATTACCGGTGAAATCACCAAGTCGGGTAACGATAAACCTCAACCTCCTAAATATCAGGATGTTTTCGGACTTACTATTGTAGAGCTTGCAGAGGTTAATCCAAAGATTATGGGTGTAACTCCTGCTATGCCAAGTGGCAGTTCTTTAAATATTATGATGAAAGCGATGCCTAAGCGGGCATTTGATGTCGGCATTGCTGAGCAGCATGCGGTTACCTTTTCAGCGGGACTTGCTACCCAGGGGATGTTGCCTTTTTGCAATATCTATTCCAGTTTCATGCAAAGAGCTTATGATCAGGTAATTCATGATGTTGCTATACAGAAATTAAACGTAGTGTTTTGTCTGGATCGGGCAGGTATGGCCGGTGCGGATGGAGCAACACATCATGGGGCTTTTGATTTGGCTTACATGAGGTGTATTCCTAATATGATCGTGTCGGCACCCATGAATGAAGAGGAGCTGCGTAATTTAATGTACACAGCACAGCAGGATAATATGGGGCCTTTTTCTATTCGTTATCCAAGAGGGAATGGGGTAATGCAACACTGGCGCCAGCCGATGAAGGCAATTCCTATTGGAAAAGGAAGGAAGCTTTGTGATGGTGAAGAAGTAGCGATTCTTACTATCGGGCATATTGGAAATGAAGCAGTTAAGGCAAGACTGGAGCTTTCTGCTGAAGGTATAAATCCGGCTCATTATGATATGCGTTTTGTAAAACCTATTGATGAAGAATTGCTTCATGAAGTGTTTTCAAAATACAAGAAAATTGTAACCATAGAAGATGGATGCAAGCAGGGTGGAATGGGTTCTGCCGTTTTGGAATTTATGGCTGACCATCGTTATTCCGCTACGGTTATTCGTTTGGGTATTCCTGATCAATTTATTGAACACGGTGACCAAAAGGAACTCTGGGCAGAATGTGGATATGATGCTGCTTCAATTGTGGCAACAATAAAAAAGCTGGCTATTGGGATGATTACTGATAGTATGGCTTGTTAATGGTTTGTAATTTTCATTTAAGGATTAAACCTAATTTGCAATTGTAATAATGTAAATATATATTCGTATTATTAATGGACAAGACTATATCGGCTTTACTGCAGGTGTGGTCTTGTCTTTTTTTATATGGTTTTAAACAAAAAGACAATGTCAGAATTAATATACTATTCTAAGGAAGGATTAGAAAACCTAAAAAAAGAGCTTCATTTTTTAAAGACAGAAGGTCGTTATGCAATAGCAAAGGCAATAGCTGAAGCACGTGATAAGGGAGACCTTTCGGAAAATGCAGAATATGATGCGGCTAAAGAAGCGCAGGGTCATCATGAAGCTAAGATTTCTAAGCTGGAAGGTGTTTATGCGAATGCGCGGTTAATTGATGAATCTAAACTGGATACATCAAAAGTGCTGGCTCTTTCTATCGTGAAGATCAGGAATACCAAAAATGGAGCGGTGATGCAATATCAGTTAGTTTCTGAAACAGAGGCAGATTTAAAGTCTGGCAAAATCTCTGTGAAATCACCTATTGCTAAAGGCCTTTTTGGAAAGTCTGTTGGTGATAAAGTGGAAATTGATGTTCCTGCCGGAAAGGTGGAGTTTGAAGTACTCGAAATATCAAGATAATTATGGCATCTATTTTTTCAAAAATAGCTTTGGGTGAAATTCCTTCGCATAAAGTAGCAGAAGACGAGCATTACCTTGCCTTTTTAGATATCAATCCACTGGTGATGGGTCATGTACTTGTGATCCCTAAAAAAGAGGTGGATTATATTTTTGATCTGGACGATGAGACCTACATTGGGCTTCAGCTGTTTGCTAAAAAAGTAGCGCTAAGTATCAAAAAAGCGATTATTTGTAAGCGGGTAGGGGTAGTTGTGATGGGTCTGGAGGTTCCTCATGCACATATCCACCTGGTGCCAATGAACGCAATGCGGGATCTGGATTTTACATTACCTAAACTCAGTCCATCTGCTGAAGAGCTGGCCGCAACTGCAAAAAAGATTGCACTTGAATTTATTCCCTGATCTTAAGCGAAGAAAAATTTAAATATTAGCCATCTAAAAATCCGGCAGGTTATTTCTTTCTTGCCGGATTATCTTTTACAAAAGCTTCCCAACCTGAATAGGACTTTTTACCAGGTACACTTGCATTTCGCTGAAAGGAATGGCATACCGCAACAGCGAGGCCATCCGTGGCATCTAAAAACTGTGGGGTTTCCGTAAATTTTAATAAACTTTGAAGCATGGCAGCGACCTGTTCTTTGGCGGCATTTCCATTTCCGGTGATCGACTGTTTAATTTTTCGGGGTGCATATTCAAAAATCGGAATGTCTCTTGACAGGGCTGCAGCTATGGCAATGCCCTGAGCGCGTCCAAGTTTGAGCATCACCTGAATGTTTTTACCATAAAAAGGGGCTTCAATAGCCAGGCAGTCCGGATGATACTGGTCTATTAAAGAAATAGTCTTCTCAAAGATCCTTTTTAGCTTCAAAGGATGATCATCCAGATGATCCATCTTGACTACTCCCATACTGATGAGCTCTATGTTACTCTTCACTTCCTTAATCAACCCGTAGCCCATAATTGCAGTTCCCGGATCGATTCCCAGGATCACACGCTCTATGGATTTTTCTTTTTCTAACACCCGGCAATATTACGATGGAAAAATCAAACTTTGTATACGGCTTGTTAACTTTTCCGTAACATTGTACCAAACTTTCAAAACAGTTGAATTCAAATAACAAAAAAGCGATAAGTATTCTTGTCAAGTGTTCTGTACTGATTCTGGCCACCGTATTTATTGTATATAAGCTCAATCATAACACCAACTTAAGCGATTTTAAGAGACTTGTAAGTCAATTGTCTGATAAGCAGGTTTATAGTACGATGGCTGCTTTGTTTCTGCTGATGTTATTAAACTGGTTCCTTGAGTCCTTAAAATGGAAGTTTCTGGTTCAGCATATTGAGCGGATCAGTATTTTGAAAGCGGTGGAGTCTGTATTCTGTGGATTAACATGGGCAATATTTACGCCAAACCGGATAGGTGAGTATGGTGGCAGGATATTTTTTTTAGCGCCACGTAAACGAGTGTTTGGGGCTATAGCCATGGCTGTGGGTGCTGTTGGTCAAATGGTTATTACCAATGTAGTAGGTGCAGTGGCTGTTTTATGGTTTATATGGAACTTTATATCGGTTGATAACTGGCTGTTATATGCCCTTATTCCTGTCGTATTCGTCTTCTGCCTCTTCTTTTTGCTGTTCTATTTCAACATCAAATGGCTCATTAGCTTACTCTCCCGAATTTCCTTCCTGAAGCAATTTAAAAAGTTTTATATGATCCTGGCGCGGTATAGTAAGCGCGACCTGATGATTGTGTTTATTTATGCGATGACCCGATTTATTGTCTTTACTTCGCAGTATTGTTTAGTTATTCACTTACTTATTCCTGAAATTCCTATTTTAGGAATGATCATGATGATTTTTATCCTGTTCTTTGTACAGTCAGCTCTGCCTTCCCTGGATCTTTTGGATGTAGGAGTAAGGGCCATGACTGCCACCTATTTTTTTAGTTTTATCACCCAACACGAAGTTGCAATTATGGCCTCTACTGCTTGTATTTGGTTTATTAATTTAATTATTCCGGCTATTTTAGGTGCTGGCTTCGTCTTTAAGCTTAATTTCTTTGGTACTGCTCGTAATTAGTTTTTTAACCCTGATGCTGACATGTTTGTATGTTTCAGCAATATTATTTCTTAGGAAAGGATGGATTTCAATCCCTCCTTATGTTTCGGTTCAAGGAATTCCCCGAACAAAAGTGAGCATCTTAATAGCAGCAAGGAACGAGGAAGATAAGATTGCTATCACGATTGAAAATATTCTGGCTCAGTCATATCCCGCAGAACTACGGGAGCTGATTGTGGTAGATGATCATTCCAGCGATCGAACCTCCGCTATAATTTTAAGTTACCGGGATAGGGGAGTCCGTTTAATTAAGTTAAATGAAAAGGAAAAGCTTAATTCGTATAAAAAGAAAGCGATATCTGAGGCCATAAATCTGGCTAGTGGTGAATTGATTATTACGACCGATGCGGATTGCAGGATGAAACCGGATTGGCTGAAAGCGATTGTAGGATTTTATGAAGAGACAGGCAGTAAGCTGATTTCTTCGCCTGTCGTATATGCAAACGAAATAAGTTTTTTTGAAAGATTACAAACCCTTGAATTTTTGTACCTGATCGGATTAGGTGCATCCTCCATTGGAAATAAGATGCCATCCACTTGTAATGGTGCTAACTTAGCCTACAAAAAAGAGGTGTTTGTTGAATTGGGTGGATTTAAAGGAATTGACGACCTTGCTTCAGGAGATGATGAACTCTTTTTGCATAAAGTAGCCTCACGTTACCCGGAAAGTATCGGCTTCTGCAAATCAAGCGATGCAATTGTATTTACTGATGCAAAGGCCAGTGTATCGGAATTTATTAGTCAGCGTAAAAGATGGGCCTCTAAAAGTACCCGTTACAAGGATAAAAAGATTGTGGTATTGGGTGTGGCGATATGGTTCTTTAACGTCATGCTGCTGATAAGTATTCTTGCCGGATTTTTTGACCCGAGAAATTGGATTACTGCTTTGCTGGCTTTGGTTTTGAAGGCCCTGGCGGAAATGCTGTTTCTTAAACCGGTTACCCGCTTTGCGCATCGAACAGAACTCCTAAAATATCTTCCATTATTATCGGTTGTACATGTTATTTATATCATTTATATTGGCATAGCGGGAAATTCTGGAAAATATATTTGGAAAGATAGACTTGTTCGTTAATATTTTATGAATTTTGCTGCTCTCTTGGTGCATCAGGAGAGTAAATATCATTTTTTTAACTTTATAATGGCTACTTTGGAAGAAGTGAAGCATATTGAGAATCCCTCTGATAACGAATTAGTTCAAATGCTGTTAAAGCGGCAAGCGGAATTGAACTCATTACTCGAAATTACACTGGCTATTAATAAAAATAGTTCGGCTTCGGTACTTTTTGAAATGCTTAAGATTATTCTGCAGGTTAATCTGAAGGTAGGCAGCATGTTACTCCTTGTAAAAGAGGAAGATCATTTCGATTGTGCTTCGCATTTTGGTAAACCTGTCGATAGCTTTGTCGGTATTCAAAAAATGTGTTCACAGCTAATCATGCTTAAAACCATCACTGCTCTTGCCGAATATGAGATTCCAAATCTTAAAAAGTATGATTATTATGTTCCTGTAAGGCATAATGATACCACGCTTGCCTTTGTTCTGATTGGTGATTTCAATGCCGTTCCGGAATTATTAAGTCACGAACTGAGCTATATTCAAACGCTGCTTAATATTGTGATGGTGGCCCTTGAAAATAAGAAGCTATTTCGGGAGCGGGTACAAAGGGAAAGACTTCAGCGTGATATTGAACTGGCTGGTGAAGTGCAGAATATGCTTGTGCCTTTGCGATTGCCCAAGAGTAAAGCGTATGAAATTGCGGCCACTTATCTGCCTCATGAGAATATTGGTGGCGATTATTTCGATTTTATTCATCTCAATGAAAATGAATTTCTTTGGTGTATTGCTGATGTTTCGGGAAAAGGTGTGTCGGCTGCCTTGCTGATGGCCAATCTGCAGGCCAGTCTGCGTGCCTGGACCTCTGTTGAGCGTGATCTGGGGGAAGTAATCCGCAAGTTAAATGCAGTGGTCACAAATAACACAAAAGGCGAACGTTTCATTACCTTATTCCTGGGGAGATATAATATTATAAGCAGGGAAATGGAATATATAAATGCTGGGCATAATGCACCGGTATTAATTATAGGGGATCAGATTTCCTTTTTGAAAACAGGTACTACGCTTCTGGGGGTTTTTGATGAGCTACCTTTTGTAAACCAGGGTAAGCAGATTATACCTGAAAATTCTTTGATCTTTAATTATACGGATGGACTGATTGAAAGCTTCGAAGAGGATGCTTTTGTGTTGGAGGAAGAGTTAGTAGGTTACGTTTTTAAACATAGTCAGCAAACTGCCGAGCGGGTCAATAAATGCGTTTTAACAGATATTAAAGAGTCAAAAGGGGCTAAAATGAACTCTGATGATGTCACTTTACTTACCTTAAAGATTCATTAAATGTTATTGCCTTATTATCAGGAAGAACAAATTGAAGCAGGTTGTGATGAAGCTGGAAGAGGCTGTCTGGCTGGGCCTGTATTTGCCGCTGCAGTGATCTTACCAAGAGATTTTTACCACGAAATATTAACCGATTCAAAGCAACTTAAAGCAGATGAAAGAGCCGAGCTACGTGTATTTATTGAAAAAAACGCTATTGCCTGGGCTGTCGCCGAAGTAGATCATGAAGAAATAGACCGGATTAATATATTAAATGCTTCCTTTCTGGCCATGCATAAGGCCCTTGATTTGTTGACCCTACGACCTGAATATATACTGGTTGACGGAAACAGGTTTAAGTCCTACCGGGATCTTCCTCATTCCTGCATTGTAAAGGGGGACGGAAAGTTCTTCTCTATTGCGGCAGCATCGATTCTGGCAAAAACCTATCGGGATGATTTTATGCAGGCTATCGCATTGCTGCATCCTGAATATGACTGGTGTAATAATAAGGGCTACCCAACGATCAAACATCGTAATGCTGTTTTGCAGTATGGCTTTTCACCGTATCATCGAAAAACCTTCCGTGTTACAGACCCTCAGCTTGATCTTTTTCGAACGGTACATGTGGAATCAGACACGATTTAAAGACATCGCGCTTTAAAGTATACCCGAAATGCTGATTCATATTTCTATTTTTGCCGTTCAAGATCATTTGTATGCAGAACATTGTTGTGCATATTTGTCCTAACTATACTAATACAGATTTTATGAAAAATACAGCCTTAGTCAATAAACATATCCAACTCGGAGCTAAGATGGTGCCATTCGCAGGATATAATATGCCTGTTCAATATGAAGGAATTACCGCTGAGCATCTTACAGTAAGGAATGCTGTAGGTGTATTTGATGTAAGTCATATGGGTGAATTTATTCTTAAAGGCGACAAAGCCCTTGACTTAATTCAACAGGTAACTTCTAACGATGCTTCTATATTGGTTGATGGAAAAGTACAATATAGCTGTTTGCCTAATGAGGATGGTGGGATTGTAGATGACCTTCTGGTATATCGTATAGATGAAAAGACTTATTTTTTAGTGGTCAATGCTTCCAATATTGAAAAAGATTTAAACTGGATTACCAGGTTTAATACATTTGGTGTTGATATAAAAGACATTTCAGAACGGACATCTTTATTGGCTGTTCAAGGCCCGTTAGCTATTGAAGTATTGCAGAAGTTAACTCCTGTAGACTTGAGCTCAATGGCGTATTATACGTTTAAAAAGGGTGAATTTGCTGGTGTAGACAATGTGCTAATATCAGCAACAGGATATACCGGTGCAGGAGGTTTTGAATTGTATTTCGACAATGAATACGCAGAAAAGATTTGGGACGCGATATTTGAAGCAGGTGCAGCACAAAATATCAAGCCGGTTGGTTTAGGCGCACGCGATACACTCCGCTTAGAAAAAGGTTACTGTTTATATGGAAATGATATCAATGACACTACCTCTCCTTTAGAAGCAGGCTTAGGCTGGATCACTAAGTTTTCTAAAACTTTTACTAATTCTGATGCTTTGAAAGCACAGAAAAAGGCAGGGGTACTTAAAAAACTAGTTGGTTTTGAAATGATTGATCGGGGGATTCCGCGTCATGATTACCCTATCGTAAATGCAGAAGGCCGTGTAATTGGAAATGTTACTTCAGGTACCCAATCTCCCTCTCTTCATAAAGCGATTGGTATGGGTTACGTAGAGTCTGAATATTCAGCCTTAGGATCTGAGATCTTTATTTCCATCCGTAATGCTGCAATAAAAGCAAGTGTTGTTAAATTTCCAGTTATATAAAATTGAAAGTAGTTAAGTTATCCCCAACAGGAAAGTTATATGTAGAAGTGTGCCTTACACCAGCTTTATTGCCACTCTACAACATCAACGACAGTATAGTCGTTGTAATTGACATTTTCAGAGCAACCTCTTCCATCTGTTATGGCATCGATAATGGAGCAACAGCAATTATTCCGGTTTCCGAAGTGGAAGAATGTGCTGCTTATCACGGTACGGATCATCTTCTGGCAGCTGAACGGGATGGAAAAGTGGTGGAAGGTTTTGATTTTGGTAATTCCCCATTTTCGTATGTCCCTGAAAAGGTAGCAGGCCGCACCGTAGTTTTAACCACTACCAACGGAACGCATGCTATTCATCTTTCAAAAATGGCTAAACAAATAGTGATTGGTTCATTTTTTAATCTGACTGCTCTTTGTGATTATCTGATCAGTAAAAAGCATAATGTACTGTTAGTATGTGCAGGATGGAAGAATAAGTTTAATCTGGAGGATACCATCTTTGCAGGGGCTGTGGTGCATCAACTAAACGGAGCAAGTTATAAACTGGATGACTCCTCTATTGCGGCTGAAGATCTGTATCTTCTGGCAAAGGACGATTTGAGGGGTTATTTAAAGAAAACATCACATGGTGAACGCCTTAAGTTGCTGGGAATTGAGGCTGATATTGATTTTTGTTTGAATGTTGATATTACAACAGCTATTCCTGTGCTTGAAGGTGATAGACTAGTCAAATTAATATAAGGTTCGGCCTTATATTAATTTGTTGTTATTCTTGTGGCGATCCGTGTCCCTTAGCGTTTTCTTTTGCATGTTTTTTTCGAAGGCTTCAGTCAGGTCAATGCCGGTTTGATTGGCCAGACAGATGAGAACAAAAAGCACATCAGCCATTTCATCACCCAAATCTACCGCTTTATCCGATTCTTTAAAAGATTGTTCACCATAACGGCGTGACATAATTCGTGCTACTTCTCCTACTTCTTCCATTAGGATTGCCGTATTGGTCAGTTCATTAAAATAGCGGATTCCGGTCGTATTGATCCATTCATCTACGCGTTTTTGGGTTTCTTTAAGACTCATAGTTTGCAAATAAGATTAGAAATTGTCTTTATCCCGGGTGTTCATAATAAGAGTAACCGGGCCGTCATTTAAAAGCTTGATCTTCATATCCGCACCAAAGATGCCTGATTGTGTTTTTTTACCACTCAATACTTCAAGTTCTTCTTTCATATGCTCATAAAGCGGTATGGCTATTTTGGGTTTAGCCGCCCGCGTAAAACCTGGGCGATTCCCTTTCTTCGTACTGGCAAATAAAGTAAACTGGGAGATAAGCAGGATTCCACCGTCAATATCCATTAGCGACAGGTTCATCTTGTCCTCCGCATCACTAAAGATCCTCAGGTTAACTATCTTTTGAGCCAGCCATTTAATGTCTACAGCAGTATCCGGATCTTCTATTCCTAAAAAAACTAATAGACCTGGGCCAATGACGCCTGTAATTTCTCCATCAACCGAACACGAAGCTTCTGTCACACGTTGTATTACTGCTCTCATTAATTCCTTGTATCGTTATTATGGTAAATGCTTAAATAGCTTTCATAGCGGGACAGCTCAATTTCTTCATTTGCTACAGCTTCTAAAACAGCACATCCGGGTTCATTTATATGTCTGCAGTTGTTAAAGCGGCAGGTATTCATCCGTTCACGCATCTCCGGAAAGAAGTGCCCTAATTCCGCCTTATCAATATCAATTACACCGAGTTCCCTGATTCCCGGGGAGTCAATCAGGTATCCTCCTTTAGGAAGGGGATGCATCTCTGCGTAAGTTGTGGTGTGTTTACCCTGGTCGCTCCAATCGGATATGGCGCCGGTTTTTAATACCATGCCTGGAATTAAGGTGTTAATAAGCGTTGATTTTCCTACACCGGAATGGCCGGTAAAGAGACTGACCTTGTTTTTTAACAGATCTTCCAGAATATCCAGGTTTGTTCCCTCCAGCGCGGATACCTCATAACAAGGGTAGCCAATGCTGGTGTAAATAGCCTGATAATCGGCCAGAATCTCCATACCTTCTTCCGAAAAAAGATCAAGCTTATTGAAAATAAGTTTTGCCGGAATATCATAAGCTTCTGCAGTAACCAAAAAACGATCAATAAAGCCTAATGAGGTCCGCGGAGAGGCCAGCGTAACAACCAGAAAGGCCTGATCCAGATTTGCTGCTATAATCTGAGCTTGTTTGGATAAGTTAACCGATTTCCGGATGATGTAATTCTTCCTTTGGATCAGCTCCTTAATAATACCTGTATCCTGATCAGGCTCCATTTCAATCTTCACACGATCGCCTACCGCAATCGGATTCGTGGTTTGAATGTCCTTTGTCCTGAATTTCCCCTTAATACGGCATTCCACCAGTTCACCACCATCTGTAGCGACCTGATACCAGCTTCCCGTAGATTTAATAACTAATCCCTGCATAAAGATGTAAATATAATGAAACAAACTTATAGGGCCGTTCAACTCCTGATAAGGCATCGTTGCTAATCAAACCATAGGAGCTGTTTAAAACGTAAAATTAACCAGCTCAGCGTTTCTTATTATCATAATTATTGCTCTTATTCCACAATTTGTTTCCATAATAAATTTTAACTACGTACTTTAGACAAGTAAATAGATGAATAATATGATTTATGCCATTATAAGTACGACTATAACCATCACGCCCTCGAGGCCTGGAGGAAGATCGTTTATGGTGTAAATCTTTAAATAGTTAAAGAAACCAGTACAAGCGCCTTCCCCCGATAAAGGGAAGGCGCTTTTGTTTAAAAAAAGCAAATAAATGAAGGTCCTTAAATTTGGCGGTACTTCCGTTGGTTCAGTAAAGAGTATAGGTACTTTAATTGATATTCTTAAAAGTGAAGTTGCGACAAACGGAAACCCGGTTGTTGTGCTTTCTGCAATGGGAGGTGTAACCAATCTTCTTTCTGCCATGGCATCTAAGGCTGCTGCTGGCGATGATTTCAGTACGTACCTGACAGAACTGCAAAGCAGGCATTTCGAGGTCGTTAAGACCTTGTTAGATGTACCCCGTCAGAACCCTGTATATACGCAACTGAAAATCTACTTCAACGATCTGGAGGATATCTTACAAGGAATCGCGATTTTAAGTGAGTTAACCCCAAGGATCAATGACCTGGTTTTAAGTTATGGGGAACGTTGTTCCGCTTTGCTGATCAGTAAAATTGCAGAGCAACATCTCGGTGAAACGGTATTTGCAGATGCTACGGCATTGATTAAAACAGATAGTAGCTACGGACAAGCGCATGTAAATACAGAGCTTACAGATATCCTGGTTCAGGATTTTTATGCAAAACATAAGGGGAAATTAATCTTCGTTACCGGTTTTATATCCAGTAATAACGAAGGTCGGGTAACCACATTAGGCAGGGGCGGCAGTGATTATACTGCGGCAATTATAGGTGCAGCACTTGATTGCGAAGAAATTGTGATCTGGACAGATGTTAATGGAATGATGACGGCAGATCCAAAGATGGTGAAGAAAGCCTTTCCATTAAAGGAGCTTTCCTATACTGAAGCCATGGAGCTTTCCTATTTCGGGGCGAAGGTCATTTACCCGCCTACCATGATCCCTGCGTTCATGAAAAAGATTCCTATCGTGATCCGCAATACGTTTGAACCTTTGTTTGAAGGTACCGTTATCCGTCATGATTGCCGTGAATCAACACGGAATATTAAAGGGATTTCTTCCATTAATGAAATCAGTATCCTGAATTTGCAAGGGAGTGGAATGGTAGGAAAAGCAGGGTTCAGCGGACGATTATTCTCCTTGTTAGCCAGAGAGCAGATCAATATCATCCTGATTACCCAGTCTTCCTCCGAACACAGTATTACTTTTGCTGTGAAACCTGCTGATGCACTGAGTGCTAAAAGACTTATTGAACAAGAGTTTGAACTTGAACTGGAGGCTAAAAAAATAGACTCTCCTATCATAGAAGATTCCCTTTCAATTCTGGCTATCGTAGGCGAGAACATGAAGCAGACCCCCGGTATTGCCGGTACGCTGTTCCATGCTCTGGGAAGAAATGGTATCAATGTTCGTGCTATTGCGCAGGGCTCCTCTGAATATAATATCTCCGTAATCATCTCCCGTCATGACCTTGCAAAAGCGTTAAACGCGGTTCATGATGCCTATTATACGGATCTGAAGAAAACACTGAATGTGTTTTGTCTGGGTACCGGTAACATCGGCAGAACGCTATTTAAACAATTGCAGGAACATCGGGAGTTCCTGCAGCTTCAAAACGGAATCCTGGTTAATGTAATTGGAATCAGCAACAGTCGCAAGATGGTGTTTAACGAAGAAGGGTTAAATCTGGAGACTTGGAAAGAAACATTAGATCAATCAGAAGAAACAGCTGACCTTGATCTGTTTATTGCCCGGATGAAGGAGATGAACCTTCCAAATGCTGTATTCGTCGACAATACAGCGAGTACTGCGCCAATTAGCCGGTATGCTGATGTTTTTCGCTCCAATGTTTCGGTGGTAACCTGTAACAAAATAGGGAACTCCTCTTCTTACGCACAATATAAAACCTTCCGCGATCTGGCACGCAAGCATGGTGTTGATTTCTATTATGAAACCAATGTGGGTGCCGGACTGCCTATTATCCGTACGTTGAAAGACCTACAGCTTAGTGGCGACAGGGTAATCCGTATCGAGGCCATCCTTTCAGGTACCATATCATTTATCTTCAATAACTTTAAGGGTGATGTCATGTTTCATGATGTAGTTAAACTTGCTCAGGAAAAAGGCTTTACCGAACCTGATCCACGGGACGATTTAAGTGGAATGGATTTCATGAGGAAGATGTTAATTCTTGCCCGTGATGCCGGTCATGTCCTGGAGCAGACAGATATCAAGATCCAGAATATTCTTCCACAATCATGTTTGGAAGCCGAAACTGTAGAAGAATTTTATGCAGAGCTTCTTGCCAATAATGATTACTTTGAAACAATTAAACAGCAAGCAGAGGCAGAAGGTAAAGTGCTTCGTTATATAGGTAAACTGGAAGATGGGCAGGTAGCCATCACCTTACAAATGGTCGATGATGCACACCCTTTTTATATGTTATCAGGAAGTGATAATATCATCTCCTTTACCACAGAGCGGTATAAAGAAAGGCCACTTGTAGTAAAAGGACCAGGTGCAGGAGCAGAAGTTACTGCCGCTGGTGTGTTTTCTGACATAGTAAACGTAGGGGCATAATGAGAGAATCAATAAAGGTATTTGCCCCGGCTACTGTAGCCAACGTAGTTTGTGGATTTGATATTTTAGGCTTTGCCGTAGATGCTCCCGGTGATGAGGTAATCATGCGCCGAAAGGCTGAACCCGGTGTTGTCATTACAAAGATCACAGGCGACGACGGAAGACTTCCTATGGAAGCTTCTAAAAATACAGTAAGTGCCAGTGTTCAGGATTATCTTTCATATATCGAAAGAACTGATATTGGTGTGGAGATCGAATTGCATAAAAAAATGCCAATAGGCAGTGGTCTTGGTTCCAGCTCTGCCAGTACGGTTGCCGGTTTATTTGCCATCAATACCTTGCTGGATGAGCCCCTTAACCGGATGCAGATGGTTCCTTTTGCCATGAAGGGAGAGGAACTGGCTTGTGGTTCAGGACACGCTGATAATGTAGCACCCGCTCTATTAGGGGGATTTGTGCTCATCAGAAGTTACAAACCGTTAGACCTCATTAAATTGCCATTTCCCGAATCCCTGTATTGCGCTATTGTATTTCCTGAAGTGGATGTACCGACACGCGATGCACGCAGGATGATCCGCGATAAAGTGCTGCTAAAAGATGCCGTAATCCAATGGGGGAATATTGCAGGTCTGGTAACCGGCCTGTTTATGAAAGATCTGGACTTGATTGGCAGAAGTATGATCGATGTGCTGGTAGAACCTGTACGTTCCATCCTGATCCCTGATTTTTATAAATTAAGAGATATCGCCATGGGCCTGGGAGCCATTAGTTTTGGAATCTCAGGATCAGGACCTTCTGTTTTTTCCTTTGCCAAGGATAAAGACACTGCAGATAAAATCACTTTAGCAATAAAAAAACATTTAAATGCCCTTCAGATAGGTTGTCAAACTTACGTTTCCCCTATCAATGGTGAAGGACCACGAATATTATGAAATTATACAGTACCAACAATCCCGCTGCTTTTGTAGATTTTAAGGAAGCCGTTTTTAACAGTATGCCTCAGGATAAAGGCCTTTATATGCCGGCATCCATTCCTGCGCTTGATGCGGAATTCATAGATAACATCGATCAGTTTTCCCTGACTGAGATTGCTTTTAAAGTAGCCAGTCATATTATGGATGGCGCGATTCCTGAAGCTGACCTCAAGAAGATCGTAGAGGAAGCTATCAATTTTCCTGCGCCTGTCAACCAGCTGGATGAAAAGACCTACGTACTCGAACTTTTTCATGGTCCTTCTTTAGCCTTTAAAGATTTCGGTGCACGCTTTATGAGCCGTGTAATGGGATACTTTATGGAAAAAGGGGAGAAGATGCTCAATGTGCTGGTCGCTACTTCGGGAGATACAGGAGGTGCCGTTGCACTTGGTTTCCTTGGTGTGCCCAATACGCTGGTTACCATCTTATATCCTAAAGGAAAGGTGAGTGCGGTTCAGGAATTACAACTGACTACAAATGGACAGAACATCCGTGCAATAGAAATAGATGGTACGTTTGACGACTGCCAGGCACTGGTTAAACAAGCCTTTACAGACTCTGAATTAAATGCAAAGTTCCGCCTAACCTCCGCTAACTCCATTAATATAGCCCGTTTAATTCCTCAAACGTTCTATTACTTCAATGCTTATGCCCAGTTAAAGCGCGAAGGAAAGACTGACATTATTTTCTCTGTACCAAGCGGTAATTTCGGGAATATAGGTGCGGGACTCTTAGCCTGGAAGATGGGTCTTCCTGTGAAACAGTTTATTGCTGCCACAAATATTAACGATACCGTACCATCCTTCTTTGAAACAGGCGTTTATACACCAAAACCATCTGTTGCCACCCTCTCCAATGCCATGGATGTTGGAAACCCAAGCAACTGGGTAAGGATAATGAATCTTTTCAAGGATGATACAAAAGCGCTTAAAGAGATTGTTACGGCCTATAGTTATGATGACGAACAAACCCGCGATGCTGTAAACATCGTCTATGATGATTTTAAATATGTGGTTTGTCCGCATACCGCAATCGCATGGATGGCCATCGGCCAGTATCGTTATGATACCAAAGATGATACTTCTACAGCCGTATTTTTAGCTACAGCGCATCCATGTAAATTCCCGGATATGTATGAAGGCGAAATCAAAGCAAGCATCACTATTCCTGAACAGGTAAAAGAACTTCTTGGTAAGCCTATCCTTACCGTTAAGCTAATGGCCGAATTTGATCTGTTTAAACAGTATTTGCTGGAAAACTAATAGGAAATTCAAAGGTTAAACAAAAAAAGATCATCCAGTCGGATAATCTTTTTTTGTTTAATGAGTTTAATAACGACAACCCCTAAAATACCGCCTGAGCAATCTTTTTAGTAGGTTCCGCATTGCCCATCGTATAAAAGTGCAATACAGGGGCACCCATCTCTTTAAGCTCCTTGCATTGATTAATCATCCACTCTATTCCCACCTCTTTCACTTCCTTCTCATTGTTGCAGGCCTGTATCGCTTCAGTCAGATCTAATGGAATATCTAAATGGAAGGTTTTAGGCAAACTAATAAGTTGTTTACTATTCGTAATAGGTTTCAGTCCGGGGATAATAGGTACATGAATGCCGTTTGCCCTGCATTTATCTACAAACGCTTTGTATTTACTATTATCAAAAAACATCTGTGTCACGATAAATTCGGCACCCAGATCAACCTTAAGTTTAATGTATTTAAAGTCTGTATCCAGGTTAGGCGATTCAAAATGTTTTTCAGGATACCCCGCAACACCAATACAGAAATCGGTTTTTTCAGCGCTCTCCATGTCATCATGCACATATTTACCTTTGTTCATATCCGCTACATGCTGCACGAGTTCCGATGCAAAAGCGTACCCATTTGGCGTAGGGATAAACGCATTGTCACTCTTCCTTGCATCACCGCGCAATACCAGCACATTATCAATGCCTAGAAACTGAAGGTCGATCAACGCATTTTCAGTTTCATCTTTAGTAAAACCGCCACATATTAAGTGAGGTACCGCATCCACTTTATACTTGTTCATGATGGCCGCACAAGTAGCCACAGTACTTGGCCTTTTGCGGTAAGCAACCTTCTCCAATAAACCATTGGCATGTTGTTTATAGATATAATCTTCGCGCAGATAAGTTACGTCAATAAAAGGAGGATTGAACTCCATCAGCGGATCTATCGCATCAAAAATACCCTTAATGCTTTGTCCCTTTATAGGAGGAAGGAGTTCAAAGGAGAATAAGGTCTTACCCTTCGCGTTAGTTATATGGTCTACAATCTTCATTTTTACGTTTACGTATTGTCTTTTTGTTTTTATAAAGAGCGGTATGTTTATATCGCTTTGTAAGAAATGTAATTAAACTTATAAAGCAAATTTAAATCATGCTATGCTGTACGAATACTTTGAAAAACTTAATAAGCTAGATTAGGACCCAACCATCTTTCCGTGTCATCCAAAGAAAGGCCTTTCCTGAGCGCATATTCTTCTACCTGATCCTTGCTTATTTTACCCAATGCAAAATACCTTGATTCCGGATGAGAGAAGTAAAAGCCACTTACCGAAGAAGCAGGATACATAGCAAAGCTTTCTGTAAGATGCATGTCCACATTTTTCTCCGCATCAAGCAAGTCAAATAAAGTTCTTTTTTCAGTATGATCCGGACAAGCAGGATAACCTGGTGCCGGTCTGATTCCCTGATATTTTTCCTTGATCAGGTCTGCATTCGTCAGCCCTTCATTTTTGGCATAACCCCAAAGCTCTGTTCTCACCAATTCATGCATACGTTCGGCAAAAGCCTCCGCAAAACGATCTGCCAGCGCTTTAACCATAATGCCATTATAATCATCCTGTACCTTTTCAAAACTCTGTACCAGTTCATCTGTACCGATTCCTGCTGTAACAGCAAAACCTCCAAAGTAGTCCTGAACACCCGATTCCTTTGGCGCAATAAAGTCTGATAAAGCATAATAAGGATCACCCTTTACTTTCTCAGCCTGTTGTCTCAAGGTATGAATAACAGCCTTGCCGCTTTCCTGAAAATGCGCATTACCGGGAGCATCCACTACAATATCATCCCCATCTGTATATGCAGGCCAGAACCCAACTACAGCCCTTGCCGTCAGCAACTTTTCCTTAATGATTCGTTGCATTAATTCCTGAGCATCAGCAAACAATGACTTAGCTTCCGTTCCTACCGTTGCATCATCAAAGATCCGGGGATATGTACCCCTTAATTCCCAGGTGTGGAAGAAAGGCGTCCAGTCAATATAAGGAACCAGCTCTTCCAGAGGATAATTGTCAAAGTTTCGCGTACCAATAAAAGAAGGAGCCGTAGCCACTACCTGATCCAAATCAATTTTATACGCTTCAGCACGCGCTTCTTCAATCGTTTTAAATCTCTTATCCGAAGTTCGGTTGGCATGAGCCTCTCTCGCTTTGGAATATTCAGTTTTAATATTCTTGATATAACCCTCGCAAAGGTCAGGATTCATCAGGTTGCTGCATACCGAAACACTTCTTGAAGCATCCAGTACATGAATCACGCCTCCTGAATAATGAGGGTCTACCTTAACCGCCGCATGAATCCTGGATGTGGTTGCGCCCCCAATCATAAGCGGCATAGTAAAACCTTCTCGTTCCATTTCTTTCGCGAAATGCACCATTTCATCCAGCGAAGGAGTAATCAACCCACTTAAACCTATAATGTCAACTTTCTCAGCTATAGCGCGCTTCAGTATTTCCTGTGCGGGAACCATCACCCCCATGTCAATCACTTCAAAGTTGTTGCAAGCCAACACAACCCCTACAATATTTTTTCCTATATCGTGCACATCACCTTTAACCGTTGCCATCAGCACCTTTCCGGCCGAACTTGAACTCGTATCAGAAGGGTTTAAAAGTTTCTCTTCCTCTATATAAGGAAGAAGATACGCAACCGCCTTTTTCATTACGCGGGCAGACTTTACCACCTGTGGAAGAAACATTTTTCCTTCCCCAAACAAGTCACCCACAATATTCATCCCGTCCATCAATGGACCTTCAATAACATGCAAAGGGCGATCATATTTCTGGCGGGCTTCCTCCACATCTGCATCCAGGTATTCAATAATACCTTTAACCAGGGAGTGTGAAAGGCGCTTTTCTACCGGAGCATCACGCCACTCTTCATTTTTAACCAGCTCTTTCCCCTTCGACTTGATGGTTTCCGCGAAGTCAACTAAGCGTTCCGTTGCATCATCCCGACGGTTTAGAAGCACATCTTCCACCCGTAACAATAACTCTTTAGGGATTTCTTCATACACTTCAAGCATCCCTGCATTCACAATTCCCATATCCATACCCGCTTTAATGGCGTGGTATAAAAAGGCAGAATGCATGGCTTCACGCACTACATTGTTTCCTCTGAAAGAGAAAGATATATTCGATACCCCACCACTTACTTTGGCGTGAGGCAGATTTTCTTTAATCCATCGGGTTGCATTGATAAAGTCGACCGCATAATTATTATGTTCCTCCAATCCGGTTGCAACCGTTAATATATTAGGGTCAAAAATAATGTCCTGCGGAGGGAAACCCACTTCATCCACCAAAATATCGTAAGACCGTTTACAGATCTCCGTTCTACGCTCGTAGCTGTCTGCCTGGCCTTGCTCATCAAAAGCCATTACAATAATGGCAGCGCCGTATTGCATGATCTTTTTAGCTCCATTTACAAACTTTTCTTTTCCTTCCTTCAGGGAGATCGAATTCACAATCCCCTTACCTTGCATGCATTTTAACCCATTTTCAATAACGCTCCATTTGGAGGAATCGACCATGATAGGCAATTTAGCAATATCAGGTTCAGAGGCAATCAGATTAAGAAAGCGCGTCATTGCAGCTTCCGAATCCAGCATCCCTTCATCCATGTTCACATCAATGATCTGAGCACCACCTTCAACCTGCTGCAGCGCAACGGCAAGTGCTGCTTCATAATCGCCACCCAGAATAAGTTTGGAAAATTTAGGCGATCCTGTAATATTTGTACGCTCCCCGATGTTGACAAACATCGTATCCGGTTTTACCGTAACGGGCTCCAATCCGCTTAACCGTAGGTAAGGTTCTATTACGGGAATTTTACGTGGAGCTACCTTTGCCGCCTTAGCTGCAATACATCCTATATGTTCTGGCGTGGTTCCACAACAACCGCCCACGATATTGACAAATCCACTATCAATAAAGTCTTCTAGCAAATGAGCTGTTTGATGCGCGGTTTCATCGTATTGGCCAAATTCATTCGGCAATCCAGCATTTGGATACGCCGATATATAACAAGGTGCTTTATTTGACAACTCTTCAATATGCGGGCGCATCTCCTTAGCACCCAATGCACAGTTTAAGCCGATACTCAGCAGATTTGCATGAGTAAGCGAATTTAAAAAGGCTTCGACTGTTTGTCCGGATAACGTTCTTCCACTCGCATCTGTTATCGTGCCGGAAATCATAATATCGATTTTCCTGCCAATAACTTTTTCGTATTCTTTTATGGCAAATATGGCTGCCTTCGCATTCAGCGTGTCAAATATGGTTTCAATCAGCAACATGTCTGCGCCGCCATCTATTAACCCTCTGATCTGCTCATCGTATGCGCCAACCAGGTCATCAAAGGAAACGGCACGGTAGCCGGGATCATTCACATCGGGCGACATAGAAGCCGTCCGGTTAGTGGGACCCACCGCACCTGCAACAAACCGGGGTTTCTCCGGATTTTGAGCGGTAAACTCGGCAGCCACTTCTTTAGCAATGCGGGCACCCTCAAAGCTCAGTTCGTAAGCCAGATCTTCCATCTTATAATCAGCCATGGAGATCCGCTGTGTACTAAAGGTATTGGTTTCAATTATATCGGCACCAGCTTCCATATATTCAGCGTGAATCGCTTTAATAATGTCAGGCCGTGTGAGGTTAAGCAAATCATTATTGCCTTTTACATCACTTGGATGGTTCTTAAACCGTTCACCACGAAAATCGTCCTCTGTTAATGTATAGCGCTGGATCATTGTACCCATCGCCCCATCAATTACGAGGATACGTTTTTCTAATTCTTTCCTAATGTCCATGTTTGTATATAGCAAATTAGCAGGTATTCCCCTGCATGAAGCTTATCTTTGAAAGATCCTTTGGATTCTGTCATAAACTTATCTTCTCCCATTATTTTGAGATAGAATTTAGCACCTTGTAAGCACAGGTTGCTAAGACTTCGTTGGGTCTACTCCCTCCGTCTTTCTGAATAAGCAATGCAAAAATGCGATATAATTTGATGAAATGCAAATGCTGACGTAATGGGATGTTTGGATGACAAAATCTGGTCTTCTAATCGGTCTTCAAAAGATATCAATTACCTGGATTATTATCCTTTACTGAAGTTCGTATTAATCAATACACTTATAAGTCGTCAATGTGTTTCAAATAATAATCAGCTTGTTCCAGTAATTCTGCTTTTGTGTCTGCCTGCATTTTATGCCATAGGTTATACATCATTCCGATACGTGGATTTTTTGCCAGTTTATCTTCATGTTTATCATAAAAGTTCCAGTATAAGCTATTGAAAGGACAAGACCTGTCACCGGTTTTTTTAGCCTTATAATAATAACATGAAGTACAGTAATGACTCATCTTATCTATATATGCCGCAGCACTTACATAGGGCTTGGTTCCAACCGTGCCTCCATCAGCAAATTGACTCATTCCCCTGGTATTCGTAATTTCAACCCACTCTATGGCATCAATGTAAATTCCCAGATACCACTGGTCCACTTCGTCAGGGTGGACACCGGCCAGTAAGGCAAAGTTTCCGGTAATCATCAGCCGTTGAATATGATGTGCATAAGCAAACTCTAAAGATTGATTGATGGAATATTTTAAGCAATTCATCTTTGTCTTCCCTGTCCAGTACCAAACTGGTAATTTGTTTTGATGATCAAAATAGTTCGCTGAGGCATATTCAGGCATTTTTAGCCAATAAACGCCCCGAATGTACTCACGCCAACCGATTATTTGTCTGACGAAGCCCTCCAATTGATTATAAGCAATTTCCTCAGGACGATCAGTCCATTCCTGTACTGCTCTTTTTATCACCTCCAAAGGCGAGAGCATCTTGCTATTCATGGTAAAGGAAAGCCGGGAGTGGTACAAAGACCATTCGTGAGGCGTCATCGCATCCTGATAGGTTCCAAAAAGAGGTAAGCACTCCCTGACAAAAAAAGCCAACTGCTCCAATGCCTGTGCTCTGGTAACCGGCCAGATCAGGTTTTTCGCATCTATCGTACCTATGGTTTTAATAGTGGTTTCCTTAATTGCATCCACAATTTCTGAAACATCATTGGCGTATACGAAAGGTGGGGTAGCCTTATGATTGGCGGGCAATTTTTTACGATTATCAGCGTCAAAGTTCCATTTATTATTTACCGGTTCATCACCTTGCATCAACACATGATGTTTTTTACGCATATACCGATAAAAACTTTCCATGAGATAGGTCTTTTTGCCTTTAAAGAACTCACCCAACTCTTCTCTGGTACTCATAAAATGGTCGGAATCCACTACCTGCGATGTTATCAAAAGGGATTCGGCATAATTCTTTAACAAATGATCCAGTCTGTATTCATCCGGTAACTGATAGTCGAAATGTGTAAATGCTTCCTTATCTATTAAGAAATCCAGGTTATGCTGAAACGATTGTAGATTCCCAGCGTCATTTAAGCGGATGTAAATAACCTGATGTCCTGCCTGTTTTAAATCATCGGCAAAATGCCTCATGGCTGAAAAAAAAGATGCTACTTTTTGTATATGATGCCAGACGTAGTCTGTTTCCGTCCGTACCTCCATCATGACATAAGTAACCGAAGGATCAACCGTTTTAAACCAGGAGTGATTACTATTTAGCTGATCTCCCAAAATTAGCCGCAGTATTTTAGGAGTTGGAATTGAAAGTGCCATAAGCTGCTTTGATTATTCAGCTTTATAACCTTAATAATTCAAGAATGATTGGAGCGTAGAGGTTTTTAATTAAGTCTTTTGGTGAGTTGTTCTTCTACGCGCATAAATAATTGAACCGGACTCAAACTGCGCCAGGGAAGGTCGTCTAAATGCCCTCCAAAATTGATATAGTAATCAATGTTGCTTTTTTTAAATTCATCTATTACGTGTTCCTGGAAATTGATTGCAGCAATCCATCCGTCTTCCACATCCTGAAACCATTCTTCATAATAAAGATCATCCGAGGAATGGAAATTTAATATATTTTCACCTATGAGGATAAACTTGTTGATCCCTTCGTGCATCATCACCTCAATAATTTCGCGCTTCAGAAGCATAACGTCGTTGTAGATGGTATCATTCCATTCGCCAATAAATTCGATTATAGCAAAGTTGCTTTCATAATCAGCAAAAAGGATTTTAAGGTATAACGTTTGCGACCCAAAGTAATCCCATTGCGGATGGATGAAGTAATTGTATATTTTTTTATCAAATTCAAACTCGCTGTATTCCGTCTGATAAAACGGCGAAAGCTCGTCCTCAGCAGCTACATAATCATCTCGCCAGCGATAAAATGGTTCAATCTCGTGCATATTATTCGGTAGTGATATTGCCTCTGTAATTAATATAAAGATATAAATGCTTTTGCAAATATAACGTCAACCGCTGTTTCTTAATTGTCAGAGGCGATTTTAATCTATATTATCTTTTTGTTCAGTTATTTTTAAGGTAAGTATACAGGTGCAATTTCATTTTAAACTCGTTTGTAGAAAACAAGTTTAAAATTAAGTGTTATGGTTTAAAAGATTTTGAGTGGATAATTAGTTTTTGGGAATAAGTTGATTTTTTAATGTATTGGTGTAGATACCAGCCAGGAGGCAACTGTGCAAAGGGTATATAAGTGAAACCTAATTGAGACCTTGCTAGTAGCTTGTAGCTAGCTTGCTCGTTCGCGCAGGGGCGAACAACCAAGCCAGCTACAAGCTACAATGAACGAAGGAACATCGAAGCGGCAATACAGCCATTACGAGCTTGATATCTTATTGGGTTGATCTTGCTCCATACAATTCAATAGACCATATACCAGTTGTATGCCTTATTCTTCTTTTTTGGAAAATTCCAGGAGCTTGTCCGGGTTTAAGATGACGATAGCTCTTTTGGTAACAGATATCGCTTTATCTTCAATCAGTTCATTCATAATGCGAAATAAGGTTTCATAGGTGGCCCCAATATAGGAAGAGATGTCTTGTTTAGACAATTTGATTTTTAGTGTACCATCTTCATGAACACCAAATTGATCTTTAAAGAAAAGCAAGGAGCGGGACAAACGGCCTTTTACTGACATGTGAGCGATATTTCTCATTTTTCTTTCCGATTCCTGTAGCTCATCAGCGAAAAACATCAATATTTTATAACTGAAGCCAGGGTTTACTTTCAGGGTGCTATTGAAAAAATCCATGCTTATATAACAGATAACGGCGTCTTCTAAAGCGGTAGCAGATATGGGGTATTTATTATTTGTGGTGCTTAGTCCTCTGTGGCCTAATATGGATTCGTCCGAAGCTATTCTTAAAATCAGTTCTTTATCTCCCCATTTTTTATGCACTTTTATATTTCCTTCATAAACAAAATACATTCCTTCTACTAAATCGCCTTCCTCAAATATGACTTCGCCTTTTTTTACTTCGTAGATCTTTTTATTCACTTCAATGGCAGGAAGCCATTCTTTTAAACAGCTGTTACTTAAATAGCAGTTTTCTGTACCGTAATTGTTCTTGCTTAATTTCATTTTAGATATTATCTATTCCTATGAGCTAAACCTGCTTCTTTCAGGCTTTTTTTATTAAAGTTTTATAATTCAATTAAGAGAAATAGAGCTATAATGCTTCTTCATTTATTTATTATTAATCAATTGTTTCATTTTAAGCCTTAAAAATGATTTGTAATATAAAAAATTGAAGTTAATTGTTATTTATTCAATTCTAGTATTGCTAAAAGTATAATTTTCAAATATTTAGTGCATTCGTATTGCTTTTTTTGGTAGGAGTGTCCTATTTGTTAATTTTTATCATATAAATAGACTTAAAATTCAAATAATTGATTCATTTAATATGATATTTAATATATTTATAAAAATAAAACACAGAAAAATCAAATAAAAGAACCCCAATTAGATCGCCGTCATAATTGGGGTTCTTTAAACTAAAAAAATTAGAATACGCAAATGTATCGAAAATTAAATTCACTTACCGCCGTCGCATTGTTTTGCGCAATCACTCTGGGGAGCTTTGAGAGCTATGCGCAGTTTAGTTTAACAGGTGAACTTAGACCAAGAGCAGAATTTAGAAACGGGTTTAAAACCGTTAATACTGCAGAGAGCTCTCCTGCATTATTTGTGGAACAAAGAACAAGGCTCAACTTTGGGTATATAAAGGACAGAATGAGCTTTAAGGTTTCTGTTCAGGATATTCGAATGTGGGGAAATACAGCCCAGGTTTATAAGACAGATCCTTCCTTGCTTAATTTGTTCGAAGCCTACGGTGTATATCGTTTTGATAACAAATGGGCAGTTAAAATTGGACGCCAGGTTCTTGCTTATGATAATGAACGGTTTTTGGGAGGATTGGATTGGGCACAGCAAGGCCGAAGTCATGATCTGCTGAAATTCAGTTACGCAGATTCTTTAGGTTTTTCAATGGATGCCGGAGTAGCATTTAATCAGAATGTGGGCACTGAGCCATCTAAACTCAGCAGTACATTTTATAATGGAACAGCCAATTACAAGACGATGCAGTATTTATGGTTACATAAAGACTATAAAGGTGGAAAGATTTCCTTGTTGTTTTTGAACGATGGAAGGCAAAAAGCGGATTCTACCACTGCTTTTAAACAAACACTGGGATTATATGCCGAACAAAAAGCAGGTCCGGTTGCCTTGCATGAGGAGG
>NZ_AQPN01000068.1 GCF_000403135.1 Arcticibacter svalbardensis MN12-7 | reverse complement strand
AAAAGCTAGTGATATGATAATAATGAAGTAAATTTCGATGTTTTCCTGAGGCAAATGTGCTAAAGCTAATCATGTGATTAAAAACCTCCTTTATCATATTTAGCAATTGGTTAATTACATTATAAAGAAATTTAAAGCAAACTAACTTTGATAAAATTGGGTTAAGTTCATAAGTATTTTAGAAAGTTTTATAAATTTTAAATCGCTTACAATTGGAATATATCAGATTTGGAAATACAGGCATGAAAGTGTCAAGACTTTGCCTGGGCACGATGACCTATGGAACGCCAACAGACCGTTGGCCATGGGCATTGAACGAAGAACAAAGCCGACCCTTTATAAAGACCGCGTTGGAATTAGGTATCAATTTTTTTGATACCGCTGATGTGTATACCGCTGGTGCGAGTGAAGAGGTAGTTGGGAGGGCACTTCTCGATTTTGCAAAACGAGATGAAGTGGTATTGGCTACTAAAGTGTTTAATCCAATGGGACCGGGGCCTAACGATAAAGGGCTATCCCGAAAACATATCATGAGCGCTATTGACGCCAGCCTTAAACGTTTAGGAACTGATTATGTTGATTTATATCAGATCCATCGATGGGATTACGATACACCGATAGCAGAAACAATGGAAGCTCTGCATGATGTGGTGAAAGCCGGTAAGGCCCGTTACATAGGGGCGTCATCCATGTATAGCTGGCAGTTCGCGCAGGCTCAGTATACGGCAGAATTGAACGGCTGGACTAAGTTCGTGTCCATGCAGCCGCATTATAACTTGATTTATCGTGAAGAGGAAAGGGAGATGATTCCTTTTTGCATCGACCAAAAGATAGCGGTGATTCCATGGTCACCATTAGCTCGCGGTCTGTTGACTGGAAAAAGAACCAAAGAAAGAAACGAAACTGAAAGATCTAAAACAGACGACTTCGGTAAATCGCTTTATCAAATGGACTCAGATTTCGACATTGTGAACCGGGTTACTGAAATTGCTGAGGAAAAGAACATTCCGAATGCACAGGTTGCATTAGCCTGGATGTTAACCAAACCTGGAATTACTGCGCCGATCATAGGTGCCAGTAAACCGGGTCACTTGGAAGACGCCGTTAAAGCCTTAGAGGTGAAATTATCGGATGAAGACATCAAACGTTTGGAAGAACTGTACCAGCCACATCCTGTGCTGGGTTTTACGTAAATCAAAGTAAACGATTACAGCTAATGGAAAAACCGGGATACGCTCTATTATTAGCTATGTTGTACTTATCAGAGCCTGGTATGGCTCAGATAAGTACTGCTGATCCTACTCAAAAACAAGTAAAATTCTTCTTTCCAGGGGATAAAATGAAATCGGGTGCTAAATTTAATTTTCCAATGAATTTTACGGAAGTACCTATTACTACAAAAGATAATATTGACGTTTTTCCTTTTCCTTCTTGATTTCGTAATAAGCTTGTAGGATAAACATGGTTCCTACCTCAAAACCAAGTGCTGTATCTATCTTTAATGCTAAAGCAGGTGTTAATCCCCGTTTACCTTTTGTTATTTCATTTAAAGTTTGAGGATATTCTGGTAAAGAAAGTGCAAATGGAGCCTTTTTAAGATTTCTTTTCTTTAGTTCGCGTTCTAGTACCATTCCAGGATGTATTCCTTTATATTTTTCTATCATCGCTTCCATGATCAAATATAAAGGAATTTGTTTATACAATTATATTGGAATTTAATTTAGAGTAGGAGATAAATGGATATGTCTATCAATTTATAAAGCTTGCGCATTCTTTGTAATTAAGATTTTGGTTAAAAATATCATATATTAATTCAGGATAATTGTATTGTAAATGGAGAATACATTGCTTTCCCAAAAATAGCAATTCAATACCTACTATGGCACAACCCTTTTCAGCAGATATCCCTCAACAGCTACTTGATGATTTAAAATTAAGATTAGAAAATATCCACTGGCCGGATGAAATAATCGATTCTGAATGGGAATATGGAGCAAACCTTTCGTACATGAAAGAGCTATCTCAGTATTGGCATGACACCTTTGACTGGCGGCAGGTTGAACGTGAAATAAATGCTGAAAAATTGTTACTGAAGAGTTCATCTATAGCATGCCGGGGCAATGAACCTATTTTGGCTTTACGCTGCTTTAACAATCAAGTCTTATAATTTGCGCATATTTGTGTCAAATCAAGATAATGATCAACCCAATTTCCATTAATGATTTTATCAGCCTACCTAATGCTATACCCTTAGTCGATGTGAGAACTCCTGCAGAATTTGAGCAGGGAAAAATTCCAGGGGCGTTCAATATCCCGTTATTTACAAATGAAGAACGAGTCATTGTTGGAACTACCTACAAACAGGTAGGAAGAGAACAGGCTATATTATTAGGCTTTGATCTGACGGGTAGCAAGTGGTCAGGCTTTATCAAACAAGCTTTGGAAATTGCACCATTGATGAAGATTGGTGTTCACTGTTGGCGCGGAGGAATGAGAAGTGGCGCGATGGCATGGGCACTTAATTTATATGGATTTGAGGTTTATCTTATTGAAGGGGGATATAAAAATTACAGGAAGTGGACTATTGAACAGTTTGAGAAGCCTTATCAGCTGACCGTTTTGGGTGGCATGACAGGATCTGGTAAAACTCAGATATTACATCAGCTTCAGTCTATAAATGAGCAGGTGATTGATTTGGAGGGTTTAGCTCAACATCAGGGATCAGCTTATGGATCGATGAACATCCTCATTCAGCCTACACAGGAACAGTTTGAGAATGATTTAGCCCTTCAGCTCAAGCAACTTGATCCGTGTCAACGTACCTGGGTAGAGGATGAAAGTTTAACCATAGGTCAACGATGTATACCCCATCCTTTTTGGGATCAAATGTGTGATTCGTTATTATTGAATATAAATGTACCACAGGGAAAAAGGGTTGAAATGCTGGTTGAAGAATACTGTGTTTTGGATGCTGGCTTTTTAATATCCTGTACAGAACGCCTGAAAAAGCGATTAGGTTTGGAACAGACTAAACTTGCCGTTCAAGCTATAGAGGAAAATAGAATGGCTGACTTTATTCGGATCGTACTGGTATATTATGATAAAACGTATGCTACTGCTTTAAGCAAGCGAAATAAGGAAGGGGTAGTTTTAGTAAATATAGACAGGATAGATTTAGTAGCCGATGTTAATAAAATTTTGAATGCTATACATAGTGAACAACCAACAATAAATGACAAAAATGGAAATTAAAGATATAAAACTTACTCAATACTCACATGGTGCAGGATGTGGTTGCAAGATCAGTCCCGCTATACTGGATACTATTCTGCATAGTGCTGTTCCTGCTGTAGCTGATCCTCGTCTTTTAGTAGGTAATGATAAAAGGGATGATGCCGCGGTTTTCGACCTGGGCAATGGTACTGCATTAATTTCGACTACTGATTTTTTTATGCCAATTGTGGATGATGCTTATGATTTTGGCAGAATAGCTTCCGCAAATGCGATCAGTGATGTGTATGCAATGGGCGGGAAACCTGTTTTGGCTATTGCTATATTGGGTTGGCCTATTGAAAAACTTCCACCCGAAACAGCACAAAGGGTACTTGATGGCGCTCGTGCTATTTGTGCAGTTGCAGGTATTACGCTTGCCGGTGGACATAGTATTGATTGTCCGGAACCTGTTTTTGGCTTATCTGTAAGTGGAATGGTGGATATTAAACACCTGAAACAAAATTCCACTGCTACAGTAGGTTGCCGACTTTACTTAACAAAAGCGCTAGGTGTGGGGATCTTATCTACGGCCCAAAAGAAGGGTATTTTACTTCCTGAAGATGCCGCAATTGCCCTTAAAAGTATGGTTACTTTAAATAAACTGGGTGAATTATTGGGTCAGTTGGAGAGCGTAAAAGCGATGACTGATGTAACGGGTTTTGGCTTGCTGGGACATCTTTCTGAAATGTGTAAAGGGAGTGGTTTATCTGCCGTTGTTGAGTTTGATAAGGTTCCGGTAATTCCATCTATGCCATATTATTTAAGTCAAAAGAGCTATCCAGGTGGTACCGAGAGAAACTGGAAGAGCTATGGTCATCAGATCAACACATTGACAGATCAACAGAAATTCATTCTTGCCGATCCTCAGACTAGTGGTGGTTTGTTAGTAGCTGTGGAACCTCAGGGGGTTGAGGAATTTGAGTCACTTCTTAAGGAACAGGGGTTGACGGATGTAATTTCCTTTGGCTGGTTAGAGGAGGCGAATAGTGAACATGTAATTAAAGTGATTTAGAGGCAGGTTTGCGTCTTTTATTCCACCAGATCATGAAGCCTGTTACCGGTAAACTTGCAGCTATTAAACTAGCCATGCAAGCAATTACTTTACTAAATAATCCAAATAGCTTACCTGTATGTAAATCATAGTTTGTTGCCTCAATGAAATCGGCAGCATTGAAATCTTTGTATAATTTTGCACGTAATAGTTGGCTGTTGGAGTCATCAAAAAAGAAAGTATTTTGTTTACGTGTCCATTTGTAAGGATAAACCATTCTTAAACGGAGTTCTCCTGTTTTTCGGATGGAGATGCTGGTTGAATTGGGTTTATCGTATTGATCTAGTATGGTCTGGTATACGTTGTCATAACGGATGGCAAGTTTTTTATTGAATAAAGGTTGTAGAGATTCTATGTTCCTTCCTTCCGAAAGTTTTGTACCTGTAAAAAAGCTGGCTGCTAGCTTGACTTCCTTAAACGCAAAGAACAAACCACTCAATGCAATGACAATTAAAATGCCTGATGCATAGAAACCCAGCACATTATGAAGATCATAATTTACTCTTTTTGCCGAGGCTTTCCATTTGATATTCACTGATTGTCTTAGTAATCGCATTTGATTTGGAAACCATAGAATCAAGCCTGTAATAAGCATCAGGACAAAGATTACAACAGACCAGCGCTGGATGAATTTACCGGATTCCCCAAGAAGGAGTGAGGTATGGATTTCCTGAACGGTATCTAACCAATCGGGCTTGCCTTCATAAACAAGACTCCCGTTATAGGGGTTGAAATAGTAAACCTTCTTTCCTGTATTGATTTCAACCGTAGCATTGGGTTTTTCTTCTGTAATTCTAATCAATGTGATCTTGCCCTTAGGAGCAACGTGTTCAAAATTGCTTATTACTTTGGCTAAACCTATAAATGTCTTTTTCTGCACCGGAACATAAAGATGTTCGGTTTGTGTGCTATTGCGGATCTCTTCTTCGAAAACGTAGATACATCCCGTAATGCTGATGACAAATACAATGAGGCCGGTACTTAAGCCCAGCCACAAGTGTATTTGTCTGATCGATTTTTTAAATTTCTTAGTCACGTATTAAAAAGAATATCCAGCTGAAAGGTTAAATCTTCGTCCATTACCGCGAACATAATTGATATCGCTTCCATAAAATTGGGAGATGCTCGGGTAATAAGCTTTATTGAATACATTTTCGATGCCCAGGTTTACCCTTAACGGCTGGCTTACCCGATAAGAAGCCGCAAGATTGAAGAGATTAAACTCCTTAACCGGACCTTCGCCAATGAGGTATTTTCCGGTAGTTGCATTCGCTTTAAAACGATCTCTATTCCCTACACGCATCCAGTTCAAGTCTAAAGATAGATTTTGAACTCCTGTAAACTTCAAGTATGCAGTCGTCTTTGATGGTGGAATACGAGTTGTATTTAAGTACACATCAGCGGCACCATCATACTTACCATCATTATCCACATCGCCTTTACCTTCAACCTGTGCATAGTTACCACCGATTGTTAAAGATTTCAGCAACTGATAATCTGCTTGTAGCTCAAAACCATAAACACGTTCCGGGATTCGCTGGGAGATATATACACCGTTTACCTCCAGTAAATTAGCGCCTAACTTTGATGTACTATAATAATAGGCAGCACTGAAGTTCAGATTTCCTATTGTACTGCTAAAACCACCCTCGTAGTTATTGATAATGATAGGTTTGGTTTCCAGCTGTTCTAATGTGTTTGCCTTGGCTGCTCTCAGCACTCTGCCAAGTTCAAATACAGAGAAGGACTGTGCGTAGCTAATAAAAGGGTTGAACAGTTTCAACTTCGAATAACGGGCGCCTGCATTGAATACCAATGCATTATAATTTAATGTCCCGCCTTTTACGGCAATGCTACCTGCGCCATTTGCTCCTGTGGCAAGTGTGTTGAAATCGTCTATATCAATATTGATATTTTCGGCTCTTAAACCTGCTTTCAGAGTAAGGTAACTAAACAAATTGGCACTGGCCTGAAGGTAGGGCGCAACATTCAGCATATTCATTTTGGGTACCCATGATCGTCCGTCAACCAGTTTTTGTGCCGTTTGATCGTTCATAAGATCCAATCCGTAGTTTAGTTGCATAGGAACTTGCGGAATGAAATTAAGAGGTGTATTTAGGTTTAAACGGGCTCCCTTTTTAGTAGAGGTAATTGCAGATTGTCCGCCTTCATAAAAGGATGCTGAATTTGAATAAATGGTATAAAAATCTTGAAAATAAAGATTGGCTGTCAGATCTGTATTTCCGAAGATCTGCTGATTCGTATATTGGAGGTTTGAATTGTGGTTAAAACGTGTTCCTTCATCTACTCCTGGCCTGTCACCGGCAATTCCTATAGCTGGTGATTGGTCATAAACTCCGGTTTTGGTTACATATCGGGAGTCTTGTCTGGAACTGAAATAATTGTACATCAGTTCTAACCTTTGTTTCGCAGTAATATCATAACCTACTTTGACAAAACCATTGTAAGATTTCGTTTCTCCCAGACCGTATTCTGGCGATATGACAAGGCCTTTAGCATCTCTGAATACGCCGGACTTCTCGTACATGCCACTTACAATATAATCGAACTTCGTTACCCGACCATAAAATTGCTGTGATACACGATAGCCTATTGTGCTATCACCTTCCAGGTTTCCGGTAAGGCCTATTTGAGTATAACCACCAAATTGTTTTCCGGTATTGGCCTTCTTCGTGATATAGTTGATCAAACCTCCTTCTGCACCATTACCATAAGTGGCTGTTGCTCCTTTTATGACTTCTACGCGTTCAATAACGGAGGGATCTATGCTCCGAATATCTCTGCCTCCAGCACGAAGAGGTGTAGATTGTGGAATGCCATCGATCAATACCAATACGTTTCTACCGCGAAGGGTTTGTCCTGAATTTCCTGTCTGGTTGGTAGAGGTACCTAAACCGGGTACGCTGTAAGAAAGTATATTCGCAAGGTTAGGACTGATGACCGATTGTGTATTAATGTCTTTAGCGGTAAGTACTGTAACTGAGGAGGGGGTTTGTGATAGTGATTCAGCTTTTCTGCTTGCGGATACAATAACCTCATCTAGTTTAGCGCTTTTATCATTCAAAACAATGGCTACACGAAGAGTATCGCTGGCTAGAACCACTACCTCTCTTTGCTGTGATTCATAACCCGTGCTTGAAACAGTAATCGTATAAGTTCCCGGATCAATTCTATCCAATTTAAATTGGCCTGATTTATCGGAGACTGTCTTTAGGTTTAACCTTTTGATATGAATATTTACATCGGAAACTTGATGATATAAAGAATCGGAGACTGCACCTTGTATGACGCCTTTTGAGCTCTGTGCGTATGAATACCAGGGTAATAGAAGCATTATAGTACACGTAAATAAGTAGTTTTTAATCTCCATGGGGTTGAATAAATTTTCGCTAAGATATATTATTATATTTAGACTTATTATAAATAAGAAAATAAATAGGTTTAATATGCGTTTAGGATAACCTCATGAAATGAACTGAAATAGTTCAAACAAATACTTATATATGCATCAATAATTAAATTCATTCACATTGAAGAAGTTTTTCGTTACCCTTTTCGTTGTTTTTTATCTTGGTGTTTCATCAGGAGCAACTATGCACTTTCATTATTGCATGGGGCAACTGGTGGATATGGGATTGGAAATGGATGGGAAGGAGTCCGCAAATTATAGAGGACCAAATTACTTATCCTTTAGTGGCAATCCCCAATATAAAATATGTGCGGGCAGATACAATGGCAGGGCACGATTCGAGTAAGATGTAAGGGTTTAATTGAAAACATACCATTTTAAGGGAAGGAGGACAAACATTATAAAATCTCCATTGTTGCATACTTAAATCTTAAACTATTCAAGTTTTAAGTAATTCATGATTTTGAGCCATAGTATTCACAAATCCCATTAATCATTGCTCCCAATAAAGGCAGTTTCACATATCCTGAAACGTATATATACTCGAAATTGAATAGTTTAAGAAGCTTTTCATTTAAATTCTATTAACAAATTCAAACAATGGCAATACAAACAATTAATCCTTTTAACAACAAGGTAATTAAGAACTTTGAAGAAATGACACCTGATGCAGTGGATGCTGCAGTTGGAAAAGCTGAAACACAATTTCATAGCTGGAAGAAAACGAGTTACGAGGAGCGTTCTGCATTATTGCATAAAGTAGCGGATCTAATGCGAAATAAAAAAGATCAGCTTGCTCATACGATTACACTAGAGATGGGTAAATTGCTTGCTCAAAGTGCAGGAGAAATAGATTTAAGTGCAGACATTATAGACTATTACGCTACAAATGGCGAACGCTTTTTAGCTAATAAGGTATTAGACACAGAATTTGGGGAAGCTTATATTAAAAGCAGTCCTATTGGTGTGCTACTAGGTGTAGAACCCTGGAATTTTCCATTCTACCAGGTAGCCCGTTTTGCTGCCCCTAATATCATGGTGGGAAACGTTATTTTAGTTAAACATGCTTCTAATGTCCCACAGTGTGCTCAGGCTATAGAAGAATTATTTACAGAAGCTGGAGCCCCTGCTGGAATCTACACCAATTTGTTTCTTTCCGGGAAAAACGCTTCCCTGTTAGCTGCAGATGATCGGATTAAAGGAGTCTCTCTTACAGGAAGTGAATTAGCTGGTGCTAGTTTAGCTGAGGCAGCAGGTAAGTCACTTAAGAAATCTGTGTTGGAACTTGGTGGAAGCGACGCTTTTATCGTGTTAGAAGATGCAGACATCGACCAGGCAGTAGAATGGGCTGTAGTTGGACGGATGAACAATACCGGACAATGTTGTGTGGCGTCTAAACGAATGATTGTTCTAGATGCTGTGGCTGATGAATTTCTTAAAAAATTTACAGCTAAATTAACCGGATTAAAGGTTGGCGACCCAATGGATGCTAGCACTGAATTGGGTCCTTTGAGCAGCGAAGCTGCTGCTGTACAGTTAGCAGATCAGGTTCAGCGTTCTGTAGATGCAGGAGCAAGGGTTGTAATTGGTGGAAAACGTATCGATCGTCCTGGTGCTTTTATTCAAGCTACTATTATAACGGACCTAAAACCGGGAATGGCTGCTTATCATGAAGAGCTCTTTGGTCCCGTAGCTTCTTTTTATCGCGTGAAAGATGAACAGGAAGCAATTACATTGGCTAATGACTCGCCATACGGCTTAGGAGGATCTGTATTTACTTCCGATAAAAAAAGAGGGGAAAATATTGCGGATCAGTTGGATACCGGAATGGTATTTATTAATCACCCTACCTGGACACAGCCAGATCTTCCTTTTGGAGGAACTAAGCGTTCCGGATATGGCAGAGAGTTATCCAGCTTGGGCATAGAGGAATTTGTGAATAAAAAACTAATTAGAGTGAGTGAACTTACTGACCCATTTTAGTTTTTTATATAATCGTTTTTATACCTAAAAGCCCCGCTTCTTTAAAAGGAGCGGGGCTTTTAAGTATATATTATTAATAATGCTTCAATGTAAAAGGAACATTTATACCAAATGTAATATTGCGTCCCATATTATAAATCCCTAATGTAGGATCTTCATCACTAAGTCTTCCTGGCTTAAAGCGACTTAAATGATCGTAATAGGCTTTGTTCAATAGGTTCTTACCAGCGATATATAAAGTAACATGCTGACTTTTGCTTATTTGTAAAGTAGTACCAATTGCTGCATTAAGCAGTGTATAAGCTGATGTAGCACTTTCAAACTGATCAATCTTATTCTGTTTAAAGAAGTTATCTATTCCAACAGAAAAATAGGTGTGCGACGTTCCTGAAATGGTAGGTTCAAAACGCAGTTCATTGCGCAATGTTGCTGCAGGAATAAATGGAAGAGACTCTTTAGTTGTCCGGTTGGTTGCCCTGGTATAAGAAAAACCGTTTTCGAAGTGGATAAATTTGACCGGATGCAAAGTAAGAGAGAGTTCAATACCGCGTAAAAAAGCATTATCCTGAACAAAACTATAGACAGGAAAGTTGCGATCGTCAATTAACCGGGTTTCACCATTGGTACTATAATAAATATAATCATTTATATAGTTGGCAAAACCACCTAAACTTGCGCTGATGTACTGGTTTTGATAATCGAAAGCTGCGTCCAGCTGGTAGCTCTGCTCCGGTTTAAGATTAGCATTACCTACTTCATAGCGAAAAGCACCCTCATGAACTCCGTTTGAGGATAATTCGGCAATGTTTGGCGCACGGAATGCACTTCCAGCATTCGTTTTGAAGCTAAAATCATCATTGAATTCGTGTGTGTAGCCTAAAGCTCCTGTTATATGTGAAAATTCATTGTTGAAGGCGTCAAATGTGGCATCACCATCAAAAGCTTTACCGGTCATTTTTCTATAATCGAACCTTGCTCCAGCGTTAAAGGTATCGTTATCCCAGGTTTTTTTGATATAAGCAAATCCACCCAAGGCTTGTGAATTATAATCGGGAATTAGCTGCTCTTCTCCAGTGGTATTCGAGCTGTGAATAAATTCGCCTGACACACCTACTACAGGCGCCCAGCCGTTCTGATCTTTAAAGGAATACTTCAGGTCATAACTATAGGTATGACTGTTTAAAAACAAGGCATTGCCTTCACCGGCTGTTTCGAGCTCACGGCGTTGGTTATGCTGATAACCAAATGTTGACTTCAGACTCCCTTCACCAAAAAGCAAATTACTATTAAGGGCGAATTTAGTATGGCGGACATCTTGCTTGGGAAAGGCCAGCGTTCTATCCTTATTCTGATTATCGGTAAAGACATTGCCTTCTTCATCAATTAACTCTCCGCTTTCATTTCTTACAGGTTCATAAAATCCTATATTATTGTGAAAGCTGGATGCGTCCAGATGTGCATATCCCCATTTCTTATTTAAACCTATTTGTCCTTCGAAATTTGTTTCATTAAAACTTGAATTAGGCACATACTCTGTTGGGGTCTGATAGGAATACGCATTTTTATACGAAGCCCGGGCTTTATAAATCAGACCATTTTCGTTACCCTGCAGCATCAAAGAGCTCCCAGACAAGCCATTGTTACTGGCATAATTAGTTAGAAATTCGCCTCTCAGTGTTCCATCAGGTGTCGGTAATCCATCAAGGATATTAATAACACCACCGAGTGCATCCGATCCGTACATTAAACTAGCGGGACCTCTTAACACTTCAATATGGTCGGCACTATATTGATCAATTTCAATACCATGTTCATCCCCCCATTGCTGTCCCTGTTGTTTTACTCCATCATTTACGGTTACTACTCGGTTATAACTTAAACCACGAATTACGGGTTTTGATATCGATGGACCTGTAGTAATCTGGGAGATCCCTGGTACACGGGAAATGGCATCGATCAGGTTTGTTGAAGGATGATATAAAAGGTCTGCTTTACTGACACTGGCTACAGATGTACTATTTTTGCGATTATCAGAACTGGTAGCAGAGCCGGTAATGATCACTTCCCTGCCTTCTATTACACTGGGATGAAGTGAAAATGCTAAAGTGGACTGATTGGAAAAGTCAATCAACTGGGTAATGGTGCTATAACCAACATAACTTACCTGAACCAGAAATCTTCCGCGTGCAGGTAAATTTTTAAAAGTGAAGTCGCCATTTTTGTCCGCTACAACAGAAACGCGCAGATCGGGAATAGCAATTGTGGCACCTGGTAAAGCAGATTGGCTCTGTGCATCAATAATTTTACCAGACAATTCGGATATATCAGCTGCAAATGAGTTGGTTAAAACAAAGGCAGACAGGATGACAACTAGGAATAGATGTATATTTTTCATAAAATATTTTATGTAAATAGGGCATGATCGTTTGATAAGCAATCCGTTTTACCAGATCCATATCAATCAAAATAAATTTAGCATCAACCATCTAAAGGGATTGATTCATAAGTTTGTGAATGATCAGGCCAATGGTGGTCCTCTAAGAGAGGTGCCAATTAAAAGAGTATAAGAGGCGGGTGTAGTGGCAAAGGTTTTTACAAGAATAGTACATTGCAGATTAACTTTAAATACCAGTTTATTTGGAAAGCAATAATCCTTGATAAAATGGGCTGAACAAATTAAACAGGAATGTACCTGACTTTTAACATGTATTTTATGCGAACAGAATTTTCCATTTACACCGCAATACTTCTCCTCCTTTTCATGATGATGAAAAGAACTCCATGGCGTAAGTGCTATAGCAAATACACAAAGCAAGAATAGGGCAACAGCCCGTTTGATATAGGAGTGTTTGTTTTTCAATTCTAAGCGCAAAATTAATCAAATTGATATCATTATCACCATTTATAAGTAACATTAATAATATAGTACGCCATAATTAACCATTTTAAAAACGAAAATCCATCGTCTGTGATATCAGACACATTTGCTTGAATTTTTTAAATATTTAATGCATAACGCTAACTTTGTATGTAGTTATATGCCTCATTATCTTAGTATGAGGTTACACATTTTTAAACATTAACTATTGTTTAACCGATTAATAGTTTAGAAAAATGAAAACAATTGTCATACCAGTAGATCATTCTGTTGCCGCAGAAAATGCCATCAAATACGGTACTGCCTTTAGTGCGGCCACTGAAAATGAAAGGATTATCCTACTGCTGAGTTTATATGTTCCTATATATGTCCAGTGTATCCCTTCAGTCGATTATGTTCAGGTAAGTGATAAAATCATGACAGAAGACAGGACAATTCTGGAAGCTGAGTTACAACTAACTGCACAAAGGTTAAGAACGAAAGTAAAAACCGGAGTTATTGTAGAAACTATTACCAGTGAAGAGCCTTTAGCACGTGCCTTAAATCAGCTTTCCAACGAGCAGCAACCTGACCTCATTATTGCAGGTGTTTGCTGTGAAACAGATGAGGATGATAGTTTTGTAGAGTCGCAGGTTATTCACATAGCAAAAACGAGCACAGTTCCCGTATTGATTGTTCCATCCAATGTGCCTTATCAGCCGATTGAAAGAGCTTTGGTACCTTGCGACTTTTCTACGGTATCATCCGTTAATTTACTAAAAAACTTACGACATACTTATCTATGGCTTCATCCAAAGTTATTGGTGCTAAATGTGGCTCCGGGCGATAAACATATGCAGGATGCGCATGAAGACATGCTGGAAGATATATTGTCAAAATATCAGTATGATATATATTATTCATCAAATAAAAATATCTTAAAGGGAATTTTGCAATTTCAGGAACAAAACGAGGTGCAAATGATTATAGCGCTTCCTGGAAAGCATAGTTTTTTCTACTCCCTTACGCATAAAAGCATTTCTGAGGCAATAGCGCTAAATGCTAATTTGCCTGTATTGATTTTAAAATAAGAAATCTGCATTTTCTTTTCTATAATTGGAATGATCTCATTAAAATACAAAAGACCCGAAATTCGGGTCTTTTGCTATATGTGAAATTTAGTTAGATTAGGTACAATCATCAAAAAGAAGAGGTTACATTCGTAATTTTCCATCCCTCAGTGGTATTAGCAAGAGAAACAAAGTTCACTTTAGTAAAATCAGGATATTTCATGGTCACTTTTACCAGAGCCTGAGCATCGTTGAGTTCAACAACATTATAATCTGTGCTACAGTTTTGCTGCATATTTTGATTCTGTTTTGCAAAAGTTACCATTTCGGATTTATTGTAGTTGATTACTTTTTTACCGCCTGTTACAGTGAACTTAACATCGCGGTCCAATACATCAGCGAATCCATTTACCTGTCCATTAGCTACTGCCTGAATGTAGGTTTTTAAGGCATAATTCATGTTCATCTTTTCATTGCCTGGTTCGTCTGCTGCAAATGCACTGATTGATACGAATAATAATACTGCTGCTGTTAGAGATTTTAGAGTTTTCATAACGTTGTTTTTGGGGAGTTTTTGTTTTTTCTTTTGTTTGTTGATTCAAAAGTAGGCTGAGAACTGATGTCAGCAAAGAGGTATTAGGCTAACGGCAGGAAGTTTTCGGTGAAAACAGGGTAGGAGTCGGTGAAGTTATCCTTAACTTTAAGGCATGCAAATGCAACTTAAAAAAGGATACGTGGAATTTAGTGCGGAAATCCTTCAGGATTGGATTGATAGTGGGGTGAGTTATATCAAATTGGTTGAAGTTGAAATGGTTGCACCATACAGTGCTTTTGAACTTATTCCCAATTCGGAAATACCTGAAGAAGGGGAAATGATTCATAATATCCATTCGGAGGATATTTCGGAATTATTGGAAGGAATGGAACTGGTGAAGTTCTTGGTACATGAGGTGTATTTAGAGGAGGAAGAAGAAGTTTAATATCGTTTTATCTATTGGTAATTTTCAAAGGGCTTACTTTACGCATTCTGTAGCAATTCATAGCTGTTTCGCCTAAAATAGCGATCAATTTGTAATTGGCTATAGCTCCTACAGCAGCACCAATAACAGGGATAAGCTGGGCCATTTTTGCAAGATCGATATAATCCCGGTATTCTTGCTGGAAAATGCGCCAGTCAAATTCACCTACATCATAAGGCAATGAATTACTATAACCCTGCCAGTTCACTATTATCTGATACACTTCGTTACGTCTTTGCTGACTCGAAAAAGCTAATTGAAAGATATATAGAATATAAAGCCTTTCTTTGTAATCTTTTACATCATGTCCATATAACGCTGCAATTGCAAACAACAACTTTATTTTTATACCGATAAGGATGGGAAAATCGGCGAGACCGGTTAAAATGCCTCCGGCACCGGTAACTGCCCCTTCAACTGTAGCTGTTTTTTGATAAAATTCTATTTTCTTTTTGACATAAGCTTCCCGTAAATGTAAGGATGTATCTGACAGCGCCTTATTGGTGGTAAATTTGGAACCAAACAAAACCGCTTTCACCATATTTTCAATGGCCAGCGTAATTGCTTTATGAATTTTATCAGGGATCAGATTGTTGATTTTACCTTGTATGTTTTTGGATAACCGATCCGTAATTGAAGGCTTTTTTAGCATTTTCTGCTGCCAGATGTGTAACTCTTTGTATGCTTGCTCTTCGTGGGATGTCATATCTGTTTATTTTTTTATCGTTATAAAAAAGGTGGTTCCTTCTCCTGGAGTAGATTCTAAATAGATAGTTCCTTTTAAAGCAGAAATTAAATCTTTTACGGTTGATAATCCAATGCCTGAACCCATATTATCATATCGGTCCGCAATCTTTAACGTAAAGTTGCTATCGAATATTTTTTCATGGTATTGTTCTGATATACCTATGCCATTATCCTCAATTTCGAATCGATAGAAATCTTCATCTTCTTGATAGCGGATTTTTATAGTTCCCTTTTCCTTATTATTATAACGGATTGCATTACTCAATAAGTTGATCATGATCTGCTCGAAAGCGATGAAAGATAGATGTAATTGATGTCTTTCCTGCGGCAATATGATCTCGACATTCTCTGGAATGCTGATTAGTTCAAGCACTTTCAAAATTATGTTGTTCAGTTCAAAATTTTGTTTTTTTTCTAACAATAAAGAGGGTGATTGGGAATAAGCCAGCATATCATCAACTAGTTCAAGTAACGTTTTAGTTGCACTTATATTCATATCAACTAATTTCAAACAGCCATCATCCTGGATCTTCTCATGCCTGATCTTCAAGGCCTGTGAAGTCAAGAGTATGCTGCTTAACGGGTTTTTAATATCATGTGCCGCCATTGAAGCAAATTTCTGAATGATCATATTTGAATTCAACAGGTTCTGATTTGTCCTTTCAAGAATCAGCATTTTTCTTCTCAGTTCTATCTTGTCCACCACCTGTTTGGCCAATGTTTTTAATGCTTCAATCTGATCCACTGACAGGTTATGAGTTTGCTGATCTAAAACACAAAGTGTGCCTAACGCGTGTCCATCTTCATTAATTAAAGGCACTCCGGCATAGAATGCAAGTTTAGTGGGGCCCGTAACCATTGGATTATCAGCAAAGCGTTCGTCTAATGCCGCATCAGGTACAATCATTATTTCATCACTTGAAGCAATGGCATGTGTACAAAACGACAATTCTCTTAGATTTTCCGTTAAATTTGTTCCATGGTGTGACTTAAACCACTGATGCTTTTCATTAATAAACGTAATTAGCGCGATGGGTATTTGACAAATGGCTGAAGCTAAAGAAGTTAGCGCATCGAAATCTTTTTCCTCACCTGTATCAAAAATATGATAGGATTCGAGTGCAGCTAATCTGTCTTCTTCATTGTTGCTTAAAGGTAAAGGAGACATTGGCTTAAATTTAAGTTGAATGAATAGATGTTCTCAAATATACAAATATATCCATATCAACGTTTGATTCATACTGGTAGATAGGTTAATAGTCGACAAACTGTTCATCAGGGTAACACCAAAGCCAGCGTTCACCCTTTTCAGCGGAAGCAATAACTGGGTGCTGGGTTTCATGATAATGTTTAGTCATGTGTTTATGAGGAGAAGCATCACAGCAAAGGGTGTGACCACAAGTCTGACAGGTGCGCAAATGCATCCAGCTGCCTTGTATTTTGATGCATTCCTCGCAAATACGGTTCTTTCCTACGACAACTTTTTTAATGGCCTTAATGTGGCTGCATGCATTCTGATCGATCATTTTCTGAAGTTTTATTAAATATAAACAAAATATATATTTTCTTAGTTGATATCACCAAGTCTTTAAGTGGTATTCAGATTTATGAGAGAGCTAAGAATACCAGCAAAACAAAGGACCTTCTAACTACTTATTTAGAAAAACAAATAAATGTAATAAGATTAAACCTATTGCATTATTTAAAATCATAGATATGATTAAAATAGGCGAAAATGAAAACGACATATAAACAGTTGACTTGGTTTTGCGCAATAATAAGCGTCGTTATTATATTTTCTTCGTTCTATTCGAACAGAGAAAGTAGTAAAAACACTTTTTTATTTCCTTATAAACAGGCTGGATTAAATGAGCGCCAGGCAGCCGCTCATTTATTGAGTCGTTTTACTTACGGTGCTACACCAGGGGAAATTGATGAAGTGGTTAAGATTGGATTGGAAAAATGGTTTCAAAATCAACTGTCTGGAGATCTCCCTGATGATTCATTGAATTTAGTCTTATCGTCGTTTGATGCATTAGCACTAAGCAATAAGGAAGTGGCAGCTAAATATCCGAATCAAGGACAGATATTGCGCATGGTAGTAAAAGATGGTACTGTGGATAAGGATTCTGTAAAAAAGGATGGGAAGGTGTATCGGGATGTCTTACAGCAATATATGCAGAATAATGGTTTAAAGCCAAGGCAAGATCTGTATCGTCAATTTATTAGTCAAAAAGTATTAAGAGCTGCTTACAGCAAAAATCAGTTGCAGGAGGTGATGACCAGCTTTTGGTTTAACCACTTTAATGTATCTATAACAAAGAATGATTGTGCAGCCTTTATTCCTGCATACGAAAGGGATGTGATACGGCCTAATGCCATGGGGAAATTCAGTAACTTGTTAGTGGCTACCGCTCAATCACCAGCAATGCTGTATTTTTTGGACAATTTTAGTAGTGTTGGAACTAAGGTGACCTCAGGTTCAACTATGTCCATGGCGAAAATGCGGAAACCTAAAAGCGCAAGGGGCTTAAATGAAAATTATGCACGTGAGGTCATGGAGTTGCATACCCTGGGGGTTGATGGAGGGTATACTCAGCTGGATGTTACTGAGGCGGCACGGGTTCTGACGGGATGGACGGTTTATCCAATGGGAGTTGATACTAATCCAATAGAACGACCAGGATTTGTTCATGAAGGTGATTTTCTTTTTACACCTAATCGTCATGATAACAGTGTAAAGACCGTTTTGGGTGCTTCTTTTGGACCTGACGGCGGGTATCAGGAAGGCCAGCAACTACTCAATATGCTGGCACATCATTCATCTACAGCTAAGTTTATTTCAGGGAAAATAGCAATCCGCTTTGTAAGTGATCATCCATCGGAAAAGCTTATTGATAAAATGGCGCAAGTATTCAGGGATAAAGATGGTGACATTAAACAGGTATTAATAGCTATGGTTACTACATCTGAGTTTTGGAGCGCAACGTCTGTGAGGGAAAAGACAAAATCACCTTTTGAACTGGCAATTGGAGCAGTGCGAAGTGTTCATGCAGACATTAAGCAGCCATATCAGTTATTCAACTGGATTAGCAGGATGGGCGAGAAAATGTACTATTATCAGGCACCAACGGGTTTTCCTGATAAGGGACAATATTGGATCAATACAGGTGCTTTACTAAACCGGATGAATTTTGGTTTGGCATTGGCATCAGGACGCATTCCTGGAGTTCGGGTTGACTTAATCGCACTTAATAATCACCATGAGCCAGAGAGCGCACAGGCAGCTTTACGCATATATAGTCAACTTATAATGCCTGATCGTGACTTGGCCGCCACAATTAAACGGCTAACACCTATGCTGAATGATCCGGAATTGATTAAAAAGGTAGATGTTGCAAGTGCAAAAGTATCAGCACCGCAAGCCGACATGGATCAGGACGAAGTGAAGACCAAAGTATTAGGGAATTCGACCATGCTGGCACAGGTAGTAGGAGTCATTTTAGGCTCTCCAGAATATCAAAGACGTTAACCATTAAAAAAAAAGATATGGTATCTAGAAGAGGTTTTTTAAAATCGGGTGGATTGGCCTTATTTGGGGTTGGTCTGATGGGTGGGATACCTTCATTTATTGCGGAAGCCGCAGCAAGTGCAAAGTATCAGGCACCTTATAAAAAGAAAAAAACGTTGGTTTGCATATTTCAACGAGGTGCAATGGATGGTTTAATGGCAGTAACTCCATTTACCGATGAGTATCTGAAAGCAGCCCGGCCAACCTTATTTATGTCAGCTGCCAGGAATGCTAATGGGAACTCACTAATCGATCTGGACGGTCGCTTTGGTTTGCACCCCGCAATGCAGGGGTTTGAACCTTTGTTCCGGGAAAAGCGGTTGGGAATTGTTCATGGGATAGGATCGCCAAATACGACACGGTCACATTTTGATGCACAGGATTATATGGAATCGGGAACTCCTTTTAATAAAGGTACCTCAAGTGGATGGTTGAACCGTGCCGTTGGTTTGCTTGGGCATGATGCACTTACTCCATTTACAGCAGTGAGTTTGACGTCTGCTATGCCACGCTCTTTTTATGGCGACAATCCATCCGTTTCCATTAATAACCTGCAGGAATTTGCCATACAAATGAGAGGTAATCAGGCAGGCGCTAATCTGGCAGCTAAAAGCTTTGAGGATTTGTATGATCAAACTGCATCAGGCCTGCTTAAAGATACAGGAAAAGAAAGTTTTGAAGCAATGAAGATGTTGCAGAAAGCAGATACTAAAAATTATAAGCCGGCGAATAATGTCATATATCCTACCTCTGCTTTAGGTAATTCTCTGAAGCAGATAGCTCAGCTAATAAAAATGGATGTAGGTATGGAAGTTGCCTTTGCTGAATCAAATGGTTGGGATACTCACTTTAATCAAGGTGCTGGTAATGGGATATTTGCACGTAATGTTGAAGATCTGAGTAACAGTATGATCTCATTTTGGAATGATCTAAGTGCTTATCAGGATGAGGTTACAGTTATGACAATGACTGAATTTGGACGAACCATACATCAAAATGGTACCGGGGGAACTGATCATGGACGTGCATCCTGCAATTTTATATTGGGAAATGATGTGAACGGAGGTTTGATCCACGGGGATGTTAAACCATTGGCAGTGGAGAACTTAGAAGATGGAAGGGATCTGGCTGTAACTACAGATTTCAGGAGTGTATTTAGTGAAGTTGCCGACAAACATCTTCATATTTCCAATGACAGGATCCTATTTCCGGATTGGAAAGGTGATCAAATAGGGGTAATGAAGGGTTAAGGGTTATGAGGAGATAAATTAAATTGGTGTATCGCTTGAAGTGCCTTTATCGTTAACCTGTAATAAGGCTCTGATCCGATCGATATGCACTTGAGATAAATTTGCCCTCTCAAGTGCTGATTTTCCAGCTGCTCCTTTCTCTTTCTCGGCAATAGTAGTGAGTAAATTCTTTCTTTCTTCAAACATTCTTAAAGCAGTCCACATTGTTTCTTCAATCTTTTTTGATTGCTCCGCTAATAAAGAAGCCGCGGTATAGGCATGACCGGTATGACACCTATAGCGCAGGGAAGAACTTTTATTCATCAACCATAATACGCCACCGCAACCAGGACAATTAAAAGGTACTTGTTTTCCAAGAGCATTTACAGAAGGTAAATCACTTAAAACCCTCATTGCAATATCAGCTTCAATACTGATATCCAACGGAATGGGCTTTCTCTTACCAGGTTTACGGGATAATAGCTTGGACAACAATACGCCCATTTGTGCAATTGGCAGGCAATAATCTATCTTAATCTGGTTTAATGCATTTTGTGGCATATCAGGATAGTCAGCTTCTGCAGGATCCTGAACAATGCAGATGCCACCACATTTTTTTATCACAGTTAAGCCTGCGGTACCATCGTCTAGATATCCTGTTAAAAGTACGCCAATAGTACGATTTCCAAATGCTACGGCTGCTGAACGGAATAAGGGGTCAATTGCAGGTCTGGAACGATTTTCCATGGCCCCTTTAGTGACAAGCATTTTCTCATCATCGGCAATCATTAAATGATGATCGGATGGTGCCAGATAAAGATGTCCGGATTGAAGTTTAGTTCCATTGATTGCATGCTCACATATCAGGTTACTATTCTTCCTTAGCGCCTCCAGAAGTACATTCCCTGTGGCATCAGCTGAAATGTGTTGAACAACCAATATAGGTGCATCAAAATCTTTCTGCATCTGACTGGTTAATTTTATTAGTGCACTGAGACCTCCGGCAGATGTACCGACAACAACAACATGCTTGTTTTCTTCTTGAGTTTGAGATGCTTTGAGTTTGGGCATAACATAAAATTATATAAAATAAAAGTAAATCAAGGGTAAAATTTTTTTTACCGTAAGTGTGAACCGCTTAGCTGCAACAATGGGTTCGTCTTATATGGTAACTGACACATTTATGAACATACTGTGAAATTACATTCTTAAGAAATTTTAGCTAATGCAATTAACAATGTCTCGCATACAGTTGAGGTAGAATATCATTAAAACTGGATGCATTTAAACTATTATTTTTGTTATGCATTTTTATAAAACCTTACTCTAAGTCTCAGGTACTTCAATACCTTGAATTAAGCTTGGAAATTAAATATTCTCAAGAGATATTTAGAAAAAAAACACCTTAAAAACATTGCTGGCTTTAGCAGGTTAAATACAATTATTTACCCTGTAATAATTGTATTTAACTTAATAAACAAGAAATAAAATGCAATATTTTGCAAGAAATTAGCACAGTTTGAGAATTTCAATTTGCAAAAAAATCTTATTATTTCTCAATTAAACTCATTTTTCACACTTTTATTTCCCGATTAAAGGTAATCTTTCATAAAACTCTACAGTTTAAGTACTTATTCTAAAAACAGTGAAATTTACGTAAACATCGCTTAATTTAGAAGTATAAAGTATCGCTCTGATTTTTAGGGGTAAAACAAAGAAAATATAGCGATGCACTTTATAAAGTTTTTAATTGACTCTGTAAGTGGAATGGCGAAGCTGTTTTTACTGCAAATAAAACACACACTACATCTACTATAATACTTCCAAAAAACGAATATTATAATTCGATTATGTTCACTCAAATGCTCAAATCTTATTTACACATTAGAAGATTTGACGTTAAAATTGCTGAACAATACCAAATCACCAAATAATTTTACTGTTTAATTTTGATTAGATGCCCAAACTAAGTATTAATTACTCCTTCATCTTACTCTTGATGTTAACTTCATGTGGTTCATATAAAACCATACCTTATTTTCAAGATTTGGCCCAAAAAGATTCCATTACTCAAAATGTATTAAATTATTCGCCACTTGCCATACGGGCGAACGATATTCTGGCTATTAATGTAATTAGCAGGAACCCTGAATCATCATCGATATTCAACTATAACCTGAGTAATGTTAAGGGTAATTTTACAGTTGCTCCGGATAATCCCTTAATTGGATATCCTGTTGATGAAAATGGGAATATTCATTTACCGTTAATTGGCACATTGCCAGCAGCTGGCTTAACCACATTACAGCTGCGCGATAAGCTTAACACATTGTTATTAACTTATTATAAGGATCCTGTGGTAAACATAAGGATTGTTAATTTCAATGTTTCAGTCTTAGGGGATGTTTTAAGACCAGATGTTTATACCTTACAGAATGAACATACGACCATCACACAGGCGATAAGTATGGCTGGTGATTTGAACATTACCGCAAAACGTACGAATGTTTTAATTATCAGAACAGAGAACGGAAAGCGAAAATTTGTAAGACTTGATTTGACGTCAAAAAACATATTCAATTCCCCCTATTATTACTTAAAGAATAACGATGAGATCTATGTGCAGCCAGACCGCACAAAATACGCAACAGTTGATCGTGGTTATCGAACAGCCACACTTGTACTATCAGGACTATCTATTATAGCAATTGTTCTATCAAACTTGTACCGATAAAATTATGATGCAGAATTCCACCAATCTACTAGGTTCAAATACAGTTGTGCATCAGAAAAGTAAAGGTTTTGATATTAAGCACACTCTGGTCGAAGTTTTTACTCACTGGCGGATATTAAGTATCACCTTACTATTAGCTCTGGCTGGTGCATTTCTATATCTGCAAGTTGCAAAACCTGCTTATGAAATTAATGCTACGATATTAATTAAAGATGAAACAAGAAATCCCAACCAGCAATCAGTACTCCATGAGCTTGATTTAACGCAGTCGTTAAAAATCGTTGAAAACGAAATAGAGATTATTAGATCAAAACAGCTGATCGGGCAGGTAATCAACGACATGCAATTATGGGTAGTTTATCAGCAAAAGAAAGGATTGTGGTATAAAGATATTTATAAAACTAATCCGGTCAAGTTTACGCTCATCAAAGCAGGGCATTATAAAGTTGCGCCAGAGGTTGAACTAAGCTTAAAGGATAAAGATTCATTCTATTTAAAATTACCAGGTGGAGAGAAGAAGGAATACGCTTATAATTCAGCAATTACAAGTAGTTGGGGAACCTGGAAACTTGCTTTAATTCGAAATTCTTATCCAGATGAGTCTAAAGATTTTAGAATAAAGATATTGGATCAGGGGGCGCTGGCTTTACAATACAGGAAGGCAATAGATGTTAATCTGGTTAACAAATTAACGTCGGCGGTAAGCTTAACTATTAAAGATCAGATAGAACAACGAGGAATTGATTTTCTTGATCATCTTATTGTAGTTTACAATACAGCATCTATGAACTATAAACAACGCGAAGCTCAAAAGGCTTTACAGTTTTTGGATGATAGACTTGCCTTGTTATCAGGTCAGCTGACTGAAGCAGAAAAGAATTTAGAAGGTTTTAAAAGTAGTCAGGCAATGCCTGATATCAGTTCGGTAACTAAAGTTGATCTTGAAAACCAACAAACCAACGACAATCGTTTAAATGAAGTTGATGTTCAATTAAGTGTAATCAATGGGATAGAAAGGTATGTTAAAACCCCTGGAAATCATGGTAAATTGCCTGCCACATTAGGAATTGTAGATCCTGGTTTAAATAGCTTAATTGAAAAATTATCAGATCTTCAGCTAGAGCACGATAAGCTTTCGGCGACTACACCGGAAACTAATCCAGATTTTGAAATCATTAATAAGCAAATAGCGACAACCAGAGGAGCACTAAGAGATAATGTAAGTAATATAAAATCATCTTTACTAAATCAGAGGGCCAATTTAGAATCACGTAATGCACGTTTTGAATCTTCAATTAAGAATATCCCTGTTCAGGAGCGTCAATTCGTTAGCATTAAAAGACAACAATCCACTAAAGAAAATCTGTATATCTACCTCTTGCAAAAGCGAGAAGAGGTTTCTGTAAATTATGCCTCTACATTGGCTAATGACAGGGTAATTGACCAGGCTTATTCTGAAGGTAAAACGTGGCCTAATGTGCCATTTATAATTGGAATTGCAATCATGCTAGGATTGGGATTACCTGCAGCATTCTTTGTAGCGAAAAATATTTTAAGCAATAATATATTAACAACACACGAAATATATGCAGCTACACCCATTCCTATCTTATCCGAGCTTTCCTTTCAAAAAAGCAAACAGCTAATTGGCTTTAATTCTGAAAGCACTTTTGCCATTAATGAACAATTTAAATCATTGCGTACCAACCTCTATTACCTTCAAACAAATAATAAAAGTGGTAAGGTAACTTTAGTAACGTCAAGTGTTCCAGGTGAGGGTAAAAGCTTTGTAAGCGTTAATTTAAGCAGTGCATTAGCATTTTCAGGTAAGAAAACAATAATTCTGGAAATGGATCTGCGCAAGCCGAAGTTTGTTGATCTATTTAAATTACCGTCAACTCATCCAGGCGTAACCACTTATTTAAATGGAAATTGCAGTCAAGAAGAGATTATTCAAAGCTCAGCTACACTGCCTCATCTGAGCATTATAACATGTGGTCCGGTATCCCAAAATCCACCAGAGCTATTAGAAAGTTACCGACTGGAAGAATTAATGGTTTACTTGAAAAATAATTATGAACACATCATCATTGATAGCCCTCCAATGCGTCTGGTGACTGATGTATTGTTGCTTACCCGCTTTGTTGATGTAACCCTGTATGTGGTTCGGCAGTCCTATACAAACAAGGCAGAACTGGATTACATCAATACACTCAATGAGCAGCAGCGCTTACCAAATGTGAATATTATATTCAATGGATCCAGTAGTACAAACTATGGATATGGGTATAAAAAATACGGGTATTCCTAAGCGCTATTGCAAAGGAATTACATAAACGAGAATCACCTCCTCTCAACTTGTGCGGAAAGACAAATAGAGATTCAAACGGACAAAAAGCACATAAGATGATCCTTAGTATATTCAGCAAAATACCTATTAGAACAAGCCGGACGAATAATTTATTGTACAATAGTTTTATATCTTCCTTTTTTAAGATCTTCTCTATATCAGTATCCTTTATTCTGGTCCCTTTATGTTTAAAAGCAGTAACAGCAAAAGAGTATGGTATTATTTTAACTATAACTTCTATTGTAAATTGGATCTCCTTCTTTGATGTAGGAATTGGGAATGGATTACGTAATAAATTGGGAAAATGCATTGCTGAAAACAAAAAGGAATTGGCAAAGAAATATGTAAGTACAGCGTATTTTTTTATCACACTGATTTTTTTAGGTGTGCTGGTTATTTACAGCTGTCTGGCTCCCTTTATTAACTGGTATTCGTTTTTAAACTTACAAATGGTTGACGTGCATAATTTAAACCAATGTATGTATGTTATTATTGCTTTATTTATTGTTCGGTTTATATTACAGCTTATAAATGTGGTTTTACTGGCTGATCAAAAGTCCTACCTGAGCGATTCTATACTTCCAATATCCAGCTTTATCACATTAATTATTATTTATATTTTTTATACTTTAAATATCATAAGCTTCTACATTATTATATTTTGCATATGTGGTGTCCCTGTTTTGCTATTGATGATCTATACTTTTATTCTCTTTAGAACCAAATACAAATGGTTATCGCCTAAAAGAAGTTATATAGATTATAAATTAAAAAATGATTTATTAGGATTAGGTTTTCAATTTTTCTTATTACAATTAATAGCAGTCATCATCTTATCAACATCAAATTTCTTGATTGCTAATTTGTATACGATGCAGGATGTAACTACTTTCAACATTGTTTCTAAATATTATGGCAGTACTTTACTTGCCTTTAATATTCTACTCACACCATTATGGGGCGCATACACAAATGCCTGGTACCAAAAGGATTATAAGTGGATAAAAAACACGATAATAAAGATGACCTTAATTAATATTCTTCTTTTATTTGGCAGTGTTATTCTATTTTATCTTTACGCTCCTGTATTAAAATTGTGGTTGGGTAATGTCATATATGTCACTCCTATATTCGTTGTTTCATTGATCATGTATAATTTTCAAATTGGATTTAATGATGTCTTTTCTTATTTTCTAAATGGAATAGGAAATATAAAATTGCAGCTCTATGCTGCTGTCTTCGGAGGCGTTGTCAATATTCCATTAACTATATACTTAGCTAAAAATACAGATTGGGGGATAGCTACAATATGTATAGCCAATATACTGTGTATGATCCCTAGCTCATTAATTCTTTCCATTCAATCATACCATATACTAAAAATCAAGATGGCAGAAAAAGTTACTGCTGATCTAACAACTGTATAATATTTAACAGCAAAATAAGCCATATGAGTTTAGGAAATGTTTATCCTGGAAAAGTTGCCATAGTAATTCCTGTATATAAACCCTTTGAAACGTGTTCCGAAATGGAAATAAAATCACTTAAAAGGGTATCTGAGGTATTGAGCGGGCGACCTATTATATTTATGCATGGCGTACAATTCAATCCAAAAGCATATTTAGATTTCATGGCTCCCCTTGAAATCAAATGTATCCTATTTCAAAAAAAATATTTTAACGGACATAGTAGTTATAATAGATTATGCTTATCAAAGGTTTTTTATGATAGTTTTTTAGATTTCGATTATATTTTAATTCATCAATTAGACGCATTTGTCTTTAATGATGATTTAGATTACTGGTGTAATCAAGGATACGATTATATTGGGGCACCATGGTTTAAAGGAACAAATCAACCTTCCTTCCCCCTTGAGTTTAATGGTTCAGGAAATGGCGGATTTTCATTAAGAAAGGTACAGTCATTTCGAAAGATTGCTAGCAAACGTTATTTTGTACAATTTCACAAATTGGCACATTATATAAATAATAAATACAATCCTAAAAAATATCCACTACTACAAGACAACATTCTGGCCAATACAGCTATTAAATATATTAGGAATTTTGTTGGTTGGGAAGATGAGTTCTATGGAAGAGTGGTTCCAAAATTTTTTCCATGGTTTAAAGTAGCTCAACCTCAAACTGCAATGAAATTCAGCTTTGAAGTGATGCCGGATGAGTTATTCAAAATGAACAATAATCAATTACCTTTTGGTTGCCACGCATGGGAGACTTATAACCGATCCTTTTGGATCAAATTTATTGAAGCATATTCTTGATCATCAATATGGAGAATATTACAAGAGATACAGACCAATTAAGTTTCGAGAACTGCTATAAACACATCTTAGTATTTGCATTGCTTTCCACTTCCGGGTTTCCTCTTTTTCAAGGAAAAACAGGTGATATCATCACATTAATACTGGCTATGGGGGGATTTGTGTTTTGGAGAAAAACGATCACAGGAAGGTTTTATTTGTTAATCAGCACTTTTTGTCTGTTATTGCTTATTCAAACTTTATATTTTGGAAGCATGTATATTACCACATTTGCCTATCAAAGTATGCTGATTTTTGCGGGTGCTTTTAGCATTGCTACATTAGGAATAGACTTCGTATACATCTTTCAAAGGTTAATGTTGTGGTTCACTGTTATTGCCCTGGTTCTGTTTATTCCTATTTTAATTAATTTCAATATCTATAATTTCTATATCAGCAAATCACCTATTCATTATGAAACAGAAGTCATGTTTTATAATTTTAAAAGTGTTGCTCACAACATCTTCTTTTTAAATTTTCCTGGCGATTTTTTAATGCTGGTAAGAAACAGCGGTCCATTTTGGGAACCAGGTGCCTTTGGTGGATTTCTTGTCTTGTCAATCATGTTTAACGTGCTGTTAGACAATAAAATGTTTTCCTGGAAAAACTGCATATTAATGTTAGCTATTATCACGACGTTTTCGACCACAGCCTACATCAGCATTTTAATATTTATCATGCTCTACTATTACATTAAAATCAAATCCATGGTGATGAAACTATTCACCTTATTATTTGGTGCCGTAACCTTCGTCATCTTGTTCTTTAGCCTGAGTTTTCTGGGGAAAAAGATTCAGATTGAAATTGATAATATTCAAATAGATGTATTGTTGAAAGGTGGAGACACGCGAATGGCTAGTGCGTATTTAGATATCAAAGAGTTATTTGAAAAGACGGTTTACTTATTATTCGGCAGAGGTTCTCATCCAATGACCCGCATTGGAACAGTTGATAAAGAAGTATTAAGAAATAATGGAATAACCGATCAATTAGTGCGCCTGGGAATCCCTTGTTTCGTCTTTTACGTCGCTATGCTCAAAAAAGCATTTGAACAAGTTAATCAATTCGGAGCTCAACAAAAGTGGATAGCCTCCTGCGCTTTGATTACGATCTTAGTTTTAGCCTTTAGTGAGACCTATTTTCGGTTTAATTTCTTTTGGGCATTATTTTTTCTAAGCTCTATAGATCTTGATTTCACAAATCAATCCATAAAATTTACCCCAGATAAGCCTTTAATGCAAACAGCATGAATAATCAAAAGTCAATTGTATTAGTTATACCTATCTATAATAGAATAGAAGTGACCAAACAAGGTCTTGCTCACATCATAAACGCGGTTAACTATTACAAGGAATCATCAGCTAATTTATATGGAGTAGATATTATTGTAGTAGACGATGGGTCAAGTGATGGTAGCAAAGAGTGGATTAGTCTTCATTATCCTCAGATTCATATTGTGGTTGGTTCGGGAAATTTATGGTGGACAGGAGCCGTCAATATGGGAATTCAATATGCGCTTGATAACTATTCTGATTTAAAGGGTATTATCTTGCAAAATGATGATATAGTCATAGAACCAAATTGGATCTTCAATTATATCCAAGCAATTGATGCCAATCCTCAGGCTTTAATTGGCTGTGCAACTTCAGTTTTAGACAGCAAAAACATGATTCTATATGGAGGACGATTAATGCATCATTGGTTTGCAAAAGAAAAGAAAATAAATCAAGGCACAAACCGAAGTATCCTAGGGGTAAATTATACCGTATCCTCATTTGATTTGTACGGAAGAGGATTGTATATACCTTATGCTGTTTTTAGAGATTTGGGTCTATTTAATAACAAGAGGTTTAAGCATAGGGGTGATATGGATCTACCTTTAAGAGCAAAAAAAGCAGGGTACAAATTATTAGTTTCCTATGATGCCATCGTGTATGAATTACCTCAGCATGCCTATGATCTGGATGGTAAGCAACGACTTACTTTCAAGGAAGCTTACACCTTGCTTACCGATTTTAGATCATCTTATGCGATTAAACATCTTTACTATTATTCAGTGATTGCTACTAAAGATGCCTTTCATTTTGTACCCTTTTTTATAGGTAATTTTTATTTTCATCTTAGGACCATTAGTTGGCGGGTTTTTAAGAATTATCTATTAAAGTCTAACTAAATAATTGTACAAAAATTCGATACCGCCTGGTTTCCTATTTCCATCTGATTAAGTACCTCATTCCATTAAACGCCAATTTCATGTTTAAAATTTTGATTACTGCTCCTTCTTTAAATGAGAATACAAATATCAGTGGCATCTCCAGTTTAACAAAAACTATAATTACAAATAACTCAGCTTATCAACACTATTTTCATTTTATAATAGGTAAAAAAGATTCAGAAAGTAAAGGATTAAAATGGCTCCTGAATCAACTCAGTTTATTACCACGTTTTGTTCTCTTTACACTTAAACATAAAATTGATATCATTCATTTAAATACAGATTTAACACCATTTTCCATTTTGAGAGACTGTTCCTTATTACTTACAGGAAAGTATCTTTTAAGGAAGAAAATACTTCTTCATATCCATGGTGGGTATTTTCTTATGCGTCCTCCTGGCAAGCATTCCATATTTTATTATTTAATAAAATGCATGTTAGTAAATGCATCTTGTAGAGCTGTTTTAAGTGAGGTTGAGAAGGACGAAATTTATAAAGCATATCAAATTCAGTGTTCTGTAATGCCAAATGCGGTTAAGCCATGTAAAGAAATTGAGCAAAAAGATTTTTCTAAAAAGCTGACTTTCTTTTTTATGGGGAGAATGGTGAGATCTAAAGGAATCTTTCAAATAGCCCAATGCTTAAGTGAATTGACATCATATTTTAATGTATTGGAGATTCATATATATGGTGTAGGACCTGATCTTGAGGAGTTTTTAAAGCAACTTTCCTCTATTAAAGGCTTACAGTATAAATATGGAGGCATTGTAAGGGACATGAAAAAGATTCAAGTGTTTCAGAAATCACATATTTTCCTTTTACCCTCATTATTTGGAGAGGGTTTACCGATGGCAATGCTTGAAAGTATGAATTATGGATGCGTACCCGTGGTATCTAACGATGCCTCAATGGGAACTGTAGTCAAAAATGGCTTTAATGGTTATCTCACTGAAAAGGCCAGTCATGCCAGCTTAAGCGAAAATCTTATCAAAGTCTTAACTAATCGTGATGAGCTTAAAGAATTAAGTACGAATGCCAAGCAGACTATCGATAGGTCTTACAATCTGGAACATTATATAAACAGTTTGAATCAATTATACAAAACACTAATAGATAATGATGAATCAAGTAAATTTTTTAGGGATAGGGTTAGACCCTATCACGTACGATGAATTATTTAAGAAGATTGATACATGGAAATTAGATAAAAAAGGTCGATCGCACCATATTGCATGTATTAATGCTTTCAATGTAGCTCTCGCTTTAAAAAATGAAAAATTAAAACGAATCTACAATTCTGCTGATGTTGTTGGAGCTGATGGAATGCCATTCGTCAGATGGATTCGTATGATAAACAGACAAAGTTGTGATCGTATAGCTGCTCCGGATACGATCCTAAAGCTCGCTGAGCATGCAAAAAAAACAGATTACACCTTTTACCTCTATGGTGGTGCCCCTGATGTATGTGTAAAAATGAAAGAATTTTTATGTGAAAAATTTCCACATATAAAAATTGTCGGACATTATTCGCCACCATTCAGGGAATTGTCTGAAGCTGAAGATGAGGCTATTGTCAATGAAATCAATAGATTGGCACCAGATATAGTTTGTGTTGGGTTAGGCACACCTAAACAAGATTATTGGATAGATGAGCATCTCTATAAAATTAATGGTTCGGTGCTTATTGCATCCGGTGCAACATTTGATTTCTTTGGCGGAAGGATAAAAATGGCACCAGATTTTATTAGAAAATCTGGCTTTGAATGGGTACATCGTTTATTAGGAAAAGATTTTAAAAGACTATGGAAAAGATATACTATAATGTACGTCATATTTTTATATAACTTTCTATTACAAAAATCCGGATTAGTTAAATACAACTTATCAAGTGTAAAACACTCTGACTAATTCATAATAACATTTGACTGATGGTTTTTAACGGTCAGATTTAATTATAATATGGAATAACATCCCATCAAAGAACATTAATATTAAATACTTTTAGCTAAGAGGCTTGATCAATTAGTACAAGACTGTATATCTCAGCAGTCATTTATGTTCCTCAAATTCTACTATATAACCTGCTAACCAATTAAATAGCATTACAAGGTTTATAACAAAACAATTAAATTATCAAAACTCAATAAAAATGGAAGTAAAAACGGCAATTGTTTGCGGTGCTGGCGGCTTTATAGGCGGGCATCTGGTTAACAGATTAAAGAGCGAAGGCTACTGGGTTAGAGGTGTTGACATTAAAGAAAATGAATATGGCAATACGAATGCTGATGATTTTGTTGTAGGAGATCTTCGTGATTATCAATTATGCCAATCACTGTTTGATCGGCCAATCACTGAAGTTTATCAGTTGGCAGCAGATATGGGAGGTGCAGGATACCTATTTACAGGTGATAATGATGCTGTGGTTATGCACAATTCTGCACTTATCAATCTGAACGTTGCTGAAGCGAGTCGATTAAATAAAGTAAAAAAGATATTCTATTCTTCCTCTGCTTGCGTATACCCCGAATACAATCAAATGGATCCTCAAAATCCAAAATGTACAGAAGATACGGTTTATCCTGCGGCTCCCGACAGCGAATATGGATGGGAAAAGTTATTTAGCGAAAGGCTATTCCTCTCTTTCCAAAAGAACTATGATATAAGCGTCAGAATAGGTAGATTTCATAATATTTTTGGACCTCAAGGTACATGGCAAGGTGGAAAGGAAAAAGTTCCTGCTGCAGTATGCCGTAAAGTGGCCGAAGCTGAAGATAATGGCGAAATTGAAATATGGGGTGATGGACTTCAAACCAGGTCATTTCTATACATTACTGAATGTGTAGAAGCGGTGCGTAGATTGATGGAAAGTGACTTTATGGGACCTGTAAATATTGGTTCCGAAGAAATGTTATCTATTAACGACCTCGCCATTATGGTAGCTGAAATAGCCGGCAAAACTATCCGCATCAAAAATATCCCTGGTCCTGTTGGAGTACGAGGTAGAACATCGGACAATCATTTGATTAGCCAAAAGCTTAATTGGGCTCCATCAAGACCTCTATTAGAAGGGTTAACTCAAACTTATCAATGGATTGAAAAGAATGTAAATGCAACCCGCAATCCTTCGAACGAAAATCAGGTTTTAGATACAGCTGTTTAATTGGGAAAAGGTGTTTATACATTTAGATGTTGATGAAATCATACCCGTATCCACATCACACGCTGTTGGTCTAAAAAAGATTTTAGCGCAAGGCTCAGATCAACCGGTAAAACTTAAACAAGTAGCATTTGGAAAACTCTTGCCAGGTCAGAATGTGCCAATTCATGTTCACCCTGATATGGACGAAGTCTATTTTTTTCAGAATGGATATGGTATAGCTAAAGTAGATGATGTGGTGTATGATTTAAAGCCTGGTATTTTTGTATATATACCTGCTGGAAGTAAGCATGATATTTCATGTAGCACAACACCCTTGGAATTCTTTTACTTTGGTTTAGAAAATATAAATGAGGCGAACACTTTACTTCATCCATGATTTTATTTAAATAATTATTTCGTCCGTGATGTTAAAACATTCATGAATAAGTAGTGGCTTACAATGATAATACAAAAGGAATAAAGCCTTCTGTATTATCATTGTAAGCCTTAGTTTCCTGAGTACTGTTTTATTCTTACTCTTATATGCCATCAGCGATTGCATAAAACAAAGGCAATACCACCAAGCTTACGTTGACAATATAAAGCGATCGTCACATCAGACCAATCATATGAGTACCGCTCTTAAACATACCAATAAAGTATGTTTAATAATTTAATAAATATGAAACCTAAATCAATCGTTGTCACAGGAGGATCTGGCTTTGTTGGCTCCAATGTAATTAAAAAGCTCAATGCAAGTGGAGTCAATGAAATTATCATCATTGATAACTATGATGAACAAAAGTTTTTAAATATCAAAGACTGTAATTTCATAGATTACATCTCCTATAAAAGCAGTTTGCCACAGATAGATGAGCAGCTTAAAGGACATAACGTAGGGGCTGTATTGCATATTGGTGCCAATGCTGATGTACTGGTAAAAGATGCAGAAGTAATGCTCGTTAACAATTATGAGCATTCTAAATATTACCTCAATTTCTGTCTTGAGCGCACAATTCCATTAATTTATGCATCCAGTTCAGCAGTGTATGGAAACTCAACAAATTGCATAGTAGACAACGATTTTGAACATCCTCATAATGTATATTCATGGTCTAAATGGATGTTCGACAAGTATGTGCTAAACAACATGACTTCCTTTGAAAGCCGGGTTATTGGGTTAAGATTCTTTAATATTTTCGGAATTGGAGAGGCCCATAAAGACAAAAATGCCAGTTTACCTTATCGATTTCACTCATTTATTAAACAAAAAGGCTTTATTGACTTGTTCGATAAGGAAATTAAACGCGACTATGTTTGGGTGGAAGATGTGGCAAATGTGATAGTAGAAATCCTAAACGATAACAGTATCACAAGTGGTATATATAATTTAGGATCCGGTAATCCAATTTCGCATCGAGATCTGGCACAAATGGTAATCGATGTATTTGTGGAGAGGGGCATAACGAAGCCAAACAATCACTTAATTCAATCTATTCCTATGCCTGAAGACCTGATCAGCAATTTTCAATTCCACACTAAAGCTGAGGATTCAATGGATGTTGTAAAGAAATACACTTCAGGTAATGCGGATAAGATTAAAAAATATATAAATGATCTTATTGATCAAGGCTAACAAAAGCGACAATCAAACAACTTGATTCGAAGTACGCAGAGAGTTAATCAATTACATTATTCAACGGTATATAAAATGAAAGTTTTTTACTTATCATCCTCCGCCTTTTCAGATAATCAAATAAATTTACTTCACCATTTTCCTAAAGAATATGAGATTACCTATGGTGTAATTATTCCAAGCAAGAATTCAAATTACTCTGAAAAGGAATTGGCGGAGTATTGCAACCAATATCATATCAAACTTGTACCATTTCCGTTAAAATATCGCTTTAGAGATCCCCGGTTATTACATACCTATTACAAGATAATTAAAACCGTTAAAAAGGTCAACCCTGATGTTATTTTCGTAGCTAATTTTGATCAGCTTTATTTAAATATCCTCCTATTGCTATTGGATAAAAAACGGACCATCATTGCGATGCATGATGTTGTAAACCATAGCAAGACAGCCTTTAATCGATTAACCACTTTAGGAAAAAAGGTTTTGATTAATCGATTTGAAAAGTTTTTAACCTACTCACAACCACAAGCAAAAATCTTAAAAGAAATTTTCAATAAAAAGGAAGTCTATTGTATTCCATTACCATTAATTGGATTTGGGGAACTTCCTGAGGTGAAAAAAAAGGAAGGCATAACATTTCTCTTTTTCGGGAATATTCTACATTACAAAGGACTTGATTTGCTTTTAGAAGCAGTGAGTCACTTAGGTAATAAATATCACAACTTCAGATTACTTATAGCAGGGAGATGTCCAAACTGGGAGCAACAATATGAGCCTTTGATATTGAACAAAAATCAGGTATCAGCACAAATCGGATTTATTGAAAACCATCAGATCCCTTCTTATTTTGCCGAAGCAGATTATATTGTTCTGCCTTACCGGGATACCACACAAAGCGGCCCACTGATGATCGCGTATAACTATAATGTACCGATACTTGCCAGTAATGCCTCAGGTTTTAATGAATTCTTTGAATCAGGCACTTCTGGTTACATGTTTGATCTAAATAAACCCAATGATCTTGATCGCCTTTTAGAGGAAGCTATTCTAAGGGACCCTAACGATTATTTAAATTTAAAGAAAAAACAAGCGGAGTACACTAACGCACATTTTTCCATGAGTAAATTAGTTCAATCTTATCAACACATGTTTGACGATGTAGCAGAGCAAGGCTCGGGTCAGAAGATTAAATATGAAACAAGTCAGGGATAACCGTAAACTCAACCATATATGCAGTCTAATTCTTAGTCTTTTGCTTTAAACCTAATATCTTCATTTTTTCAAAATCCAATTTCATGATTATACGTTCTAGAGCTCCTCTAAGGCTAGGTCTTGCAGGTGGGGGGACAGATGTCAGTGCTTATAGCGATCAGTACGGTGGCGCCATTTTAAATGCTACTATCAACAAGTTTGCTTATGCTACCTTAATGCCATTAAAGCTACCTCAGATTGTGATCAAATGTCATGATATTAATGAACATCATATTTATGATAGTGTAGAAGAGTTTGATTTAAGTGATAATAAGCTGGTTTTAATTAAAGCAATTCATAACCGTATTAGAAGGGAATTCAACATAAAAGTACCCATGTTTTATCAACTGGAAACTTATGTAGATGCTCCTCCAGGATCAGGACTAGGGTCATCATCTACATTGGTAGTGGCTATAGTGGCGGCTTTTGCAGAATGGCTGGGACTTCCTCTAGGCGATTACGATCTTGCCCAGTTAGCATATAGCATTGAACGGGAAGATGTAGGATTGGCGGGAGGGAGGCAGGATCAGTATGCAGCAACTTTCGGAGGCTTTAATTTTATGGAATTCTATGCAGATCGTGTGGTTGTGAATCCTTTGCGGATCAAACAGAACTATATATATGAACTTGAATTTTCATTACTTCAATATTATACAGGTACATCCAGACTATCCTCTAAAATTATTGAAGCACAAGTAGAAAATGTATGCAAGCCAGGTGATAAATCAATTGAGGCAATGCATACCTTAAAAAAAATAGCCTATAACATGAAGGAGTCTTTATTACGTGGCCGATTAAATGATATAGGGAATTTGCTTAATGAAGGATGGCTCTCTAAGAAAGAAACAGCCGAGGAGATAAG
>NZ_AQPN01000067.1 GCF_000403135.1 Arcticibacter svalbardensis MN12-7 | reverse complement strand
TAAAGTATATTATTTAATTGCCATTTTTTAGCACAGCAGCAGTAACCATGAGTTGACCAACATGACGCATGGTATGTTCTGCACCATGAACCAATAAGCCTATTACAGTAGAAGGAAGGCCGGCACGACCTATTCCACGATATTCAGTTAAAGTAGCTTCTTCTGTAACTTTAAGTTGCTTCAATGCTTGGTCCACCTGCTTATCAAACCTGTTAACCAAATCTTTAACTACATAACTCTGAACTGAATCTTTACCTTCTTCATATAGCTGCGAAAATTGAAATTCTGAAAGACCTTCCCCTTTAGCATAGGTAAACACCCTATCGAGCACACCACTTAAATGCTGTAAATGAAAGCCAACTGATGCCATTCCTGCTGGACGAGCCCAAAGCAGTTCAACAGGAAAATCAGTCATAAATACGTTAATCTCTTCTCTTGCCTGGAGTAGCGCATGTGCTACAGGTTGTAAAAGGGGATTAATATCAGGCAACGGTCCTCTTTGCCAAACTTCTAAATTTTGTGACATATACCAATTCGTTATCTCTAAAACTATGAGGATCTTCTAAATGCAACATTTATAACCACAAACGATTAATAAAGGTATTGCAAATCCTGAAACAATAATCATTACAATGCAATCTAAAAATCCTATTATCATAAGGAGTAGATGCATCAATATTTTATTCAATCGTTAACCTCTTTGTCTCCGTTGTATGAGCACTAAAATATCCTAATGCATTATTGCTGATATTTGAAGGAGGATTCCCAGGAGTTACACCACCGCCCGGACCATTTTGTGTTTGCTGACTTAGCGTAAACCAATAGGTGAACACATTTTTATCAATACTTTGCATTTCGATCTCTACTTCATCACCAGTCTTTAACTTCTCATTATCACTAAAGTAGAACAGCACACTTGAAACATCATTTCCGTTGGTTAAACGATCGTTGTCAACAAAAATACTCTTGGCCTGTACACCATTAATTTTCATTATATACAGATACTGATTAACTTGATCTTCAGGATCTTTGAAATGTATCCGTACTTGTTTATTCTCATCGCCTCCAAAGGTAATTATATCCAGACTGAGCGAATCAAGAGGTACAGGTTTAGGCATAGTGGACATCGCCGTGTAAGTAACATCATTCACACTTACATGAAGGGTATAGGTACGTCCAGGCTGGCCTAATCCTACACTAAAATCGCGCTGTTTGAAGCTAGAACCAAAAGTATAGATGCCTGGTTGTGTTTCAAAAAAGGTCCACGACCCGCCTGTGTCATCTGTAACCCTAACCTCTGCGCCTGTTACAGCAGGATATACATTGCTGTCGGTATAAGGAACAGACTGGCTGATCTTGATCGTTTGCACTGCATCATTAGTAACATTGGCTTCAATAACCACCTGATTAGCAGACGAATCAAGTTTAACATCGATTACCTTCTCACAGGAAGAAAAACTTATAACTGCTGCGAGTAAAAAAAAGGAATATATATGTTGTGTTCTCATGAATTAAAATTTAAAGTTCCAGGTAACTGAAGGTATAATACCGAATAGAGATACTTGTACAGCCTCGGTTCGGCTAGGATCATTCTCCTTATCCCGAAATTGTATTGCATAAGGATTTTTGCGGTTTAAGGCGTTATATACACCGAAATTCCAACTTGAACTAAACTTCTTTGTTTCTTTTCCCTTCAACGTAGCACTAATATCCAGTCTGCTCGTATAAGGCATCCGGTTAGCATTACGCTCGGTATAATAATAAGTAGTCAAGCCTCCAACGTTATATTTTCCCGATGGAAAAGTTACTGCATTACCTGTACTATAGATGTAATTAGCCGAAAGGGACCAGCGGCTGCTCAAATCATACATCCCCACCAGGGAAAGGTCATGTGTACGATCCTGTTTAGCAGGGAAGTAGTTGCCTTTATTAATCTCATCAAATTGGCGTTCAGTTTTTGCTAAAGTATAGCTGATCCATCCGGTTAGTTTTCCCTTTGTTTTCTTTGCGTATAACTCCAACCCGTATGCTCTTCCTTTACCATAAACTAATTCAGACTCCACATTTGCATTTGCTGTCAGTTCAGCACCGTCCTTATAATCAATCTGATTTTGCAACCATTTATAATACACTTCAGCAGAAAACTCAAAAGAGTTATCACTCGAATTTTTGAAGTAACCTAAAGCAACCTGATCTGCAATTTCAGGAGCTATATTATTGCTGCTCATAACATATTGATCTGTTGGAGAACTGGTGTTAGCATTAGTCAGAATATGAATATTCTGTGTATTCCGGTTATAGGAAGCTTTAACAGAATTTTCTTTATTTATACTATAACTTGCCGAGAAGCGTGGTTCCGGATAAACAAAAGTTTTAACAAATTCTCCTTTTCCATAGGTTGTAGAAGTTTCAATATCACCACCAGCGCTGTACGTATTTATCGTTCCCGGACCTAACAATGAAAATGAACTTACCCGAAGACCATATAACAAATTAAACTGGTCACTGACCTTCCACTCATCCGAAACATAACCGGCAAGCTCAACACCATAACGGTTTTCTACCGAACTGGGATTAAAGCTTGAATTGCCTGATGTAGTGATATCAGATGGCGCAATACGATGATGAGTGGCCTGCAGCCCGAAACGGATAATGTGTTTATTACTAAAATACTGCAGGTCCTCTTTAAAATTATAGTCCCGGATCAACGCAGATACCCGAGCATTGTTATCTTCATCCAGCAGTTCAATCGTATAATTATATTTGTTATAAATGAAAGAGGTATTCGAAAACAGCCGGCTGTTAAACACATGGTTCAGTCGAACAGTAGCGGTTGTGTTGCCCCAATCATTTGCAAACAGATCGCGGATACCAATATTATCCTTTCCAAAGTAACCCGATAAATACACGGTGTTCTTATCATTAAACTTATAATTTGCTTTGGCATTAATATCATAAAAATTGAGCGTAGTAGTATTGAGTGCCGAATCTCCGGAGGCCTTAAGCAACACATCAATGTAGGTACGACGGCCGCTGATCATGAAAGAACCTTTATCTTTTACTATTGGACCTTCTACCTTTAAACGCGAAGCAATCAAACCTATTCCGCCTTCTACACCAAACTCTTTGTTATTGCCATCCTGCATCTTCACATCCAGCACTGAAGATAAACGACCGCCATATTGCGCAGGCATTCCGCCCTTATAAAGACTCACATCCTTGATAGCATCTGAATTAAAGGTAGAAAAGAAGCTCAATAGGTGAGAGGAGTTGTATACCGTTGCCTCATCCAGTAAAATTAAGTTCTGATCTGCAGCACCACCCCTAACAAAGAACCCGGTATTTCCTTCACCGCCAGACTTCACGCCAGGCAGCAACTGAATGGTTTTCAATATATCCTTCTCCCCAAATAATACAGGCACATTATCAAGAGTCTTCATATCGAGTTTATCTAGTCCCATTTGCGGACTGCGTACATTCTCATCTTTTCGATCGCGTGAAGAAATGACCACTTCATCCAATACCGCTTTATTGGTTTTAAGTTCAATATTGAGTTTAAGAGATGAATTAAGCACAATCTTTTGACTGAACGTTTGGTAACCTAAATATGTCACACTAACCATGTATTCTCCTTTATTTCCAGAAAGCGAGTAAAATCCGTAGGCATTACTTGATGTACTGGGTGACTGGGAACCTCCCTGAAGCCTTGCCGTAGCTCCAATCAATGTTTCGCCCGTTTCAGCATCTCTTATAGTTCCGCTAACAGTAAATCGCTGTTGAGCAAAGACCTGTGAAACCAGAGTAAAAATGAAAATTAAAAAGAGGTAAGTCTTTTGTATCATGAATAAATATATTTTTTGTTGGGTAAGCCCGGTATGAAATTCAGGCATAGGATAAAGGAAGCGTTAAAAAGGGTAACTGTAAACATAAGTTATCACTTCTGTGTAGCTAATATATTTCAAAAGACCATAGATTCTTATAATTAAATTTCAGAAAGCTTAAAGTGTCAATATCCAGTTAAGACGTTTAAAAGTGGGAAAAGTTACTTACTATAAATTTAAAACCTATTTCGATTTGATCTGGCCATTCTTGTTGATGTATACTATGAGTTTCTCTATGCACATGAATTTTTAAAATCGATCAAACAAGCCTTAAAACCAAACGGTAAGCTACTTTGATAGCTTAAGGTGAGTTTCTGATTTGCATGAATAAACCCACGTTAATCGACGTATAAATTATAAAATAAATTTGTATAAGCTATTGCTAATGAGTAGAATTGTTACATGAAAAAAACAATTATCCTAAGCGTTATCGCATCATCATTGCTTTTATTTGGCTGTAAGTCTAAAGATAAAGGAGCAGCGTCATCAGATTCGACAGCAAACAGCACATCTGCGGAACCAACCACAACAAGCGGGGAAACTACATCTCCCGCAAATGAACCCAAAACTTATACCTTGACCTTCAGTCCCGATTCAGCTACTTTGGGTAAGAGTAAAGAAGCCAGCATTAAGCTATTGCCAGGCACTGCTACTGAGCTCGCTAATCCAGATGGTACTTCTCAGGGTACAGAAGTTACTTTCAAGTTGACCCTTACCAGCAAAATTCCAATAGGCGGTAATGCGATTGGTATTTCTCCTTCAGATTTCCGCTTGATGTTGGATAATAATACTTCCATATCACAAACTAATGGTGGATACTTTTCTACACAACCTGAATCAACAAGCGAATCTGAGACTATTACTTACCGTATACCTGCAGGTGCAAAGCCGAAAGCACTTAACTTATTCTATGATGAAACTCGTGCATCTGTACAGGTTGCATTAAAATAAAAATGAATCGTAAATTTTAACTTTACGGATCAACTGACCGTAAAATATGAGTATCTCCAACTCTCCGCATAAAACAATAAAGC
>NZ_AQPN01000066.1 GCF_000403135.1 Arcticibacter svalbardensis MN12-7 | reverse complement strand
TAACTAATTAAAAAAAATGAAGAAAATATTTTTAATGCTAACATTAGCCTATGCTGCAACAGCAGGTTGCAAAGAAAATTCAATGTTAACAGACAGCAGTAACTTGAACAATGAAGTTAAAGACAACAATATTCCTAACGTAAATGCTGCCAGTATTTATACAAGTAATATGAGTTATGTTTTGGGTGATGTAAAACAAGCATTTATTCAAAATAAAATTACTACAACAGCCCAAGCAGACAATCTTATTATAGGTTTTAAAACTATGAAAGTTAATGGTATAAGAATGCCGATTTACCCAACTGGAGCAAATCCCAATGTAACTATGTACGATTATTTCTACAATAAGGCAATTGCAGCAGGATTTAAAATATTTGCCAATCCTGCTCAATCAAGCGGCGGTAAGCACATTGCTTGCGGGTCTTTAACAGAAGATTGCACAACGCTTAATGTAACTGCCAAAACTATAGCATTGGTAAATGCAATTAAGGCCTATGCGACATCTTACAAGTGCACTTGGATTAATCCTTTTAACGAAGACGGTTCTCCTGGTGATATTTGGTCTTCTAGTCAAATGAATACTATATATTCATCACTTAAAGGTAAAGTGAATGGTGCAGGTTTGATAGGTCCTGATGTTTGGGGTATTCCTGGTAGTATTAGCGTTTTAAACAGTACAGCTATTGAGAATAGCATTGTTATTGCCAGTACCCATAATTTAGGGTTTAACCATACTTTATGGCCTTCATTTAAGACATTAGCTGCAGTTGCTAACTTACCAGTTTGGGATTCGGAGGTAAATGATAATGATGTTTATGGTACAGGAAGTCGCTTAGATGCAGCTTTAGCAATTAGCGTAAATGGATTGGTATTATATGATAGCTGGAGGTCAATCAGTTTAACTAACGGTTGTGTAAATTCAGCCGGTCAAGTAATGATGGATAAATATTTAAATTAGTAGCTAAAGGTGGATTTTCGAGATTAGAATTAAAAATGCAACTAGGTGTTTTAATTAAAAAAAAACTTTAACGATTTTTTTACAAAATAAATATTTTTAAAAAGTAACCAATAGCTTGCGTATTTTTAGCAGGCTATTCTTTTTTACAAAAACTCATTTAATGTTTTAAACTATGACAATGAATATTTTGAAGGTTGATAAAAATCAATAAGTTTTATAAAAATACTCATTGAAAAACATTCAATCTTAAATTTTAGTACGAATTAATTTAA
>NZ_AQPN01000065.1 GCF_000403135.1 Arcticibacter svalbardensis MN12-7 | reverse complement strand
TTTCAACCGGTAAGAGATTTCGCTGCCGGTACATTTGCTGCCTTCAGGGATTACATTGGGATGGATCTCCTGGATTTCATCCACAAGGCTTTCAGGGATCACAAAGTGTTTCTTCTTTTCCTTTTCAGCAGAGGACTGTTTAGTAGCACCACTTGTAGTGGTTTGCGGCACGTTAACTTCAACCACAACTTCCTCCATCAGTCCCAGGCGGAGCTGTTCAGGGTTTTGTTCTTTGCCCAGGTAACGTTCGCTTTTGCTGCCAAAGGTCTGTTTGAGCAACTGCTCCACCCGGTGAAGCAGTTGCTCATTTATTGCCGATAATTGTTTGAATTCCTGGCGCAGCAGGACATTTTCCTGCAGGAGTTGCTCATACAATACTTTATAATCTATCGGCTCTGATTGCTGCATCAATGGCGTTTTGTTACCTTAAAAATAAGAAAACGCACATTTTTATGCAAGTTTTTTATGTCTTTTTCTTGCTTTTTATTGCTCTAATTTCAGCTTTTTTTTGCTGGTACAGGCGCGCTGCTTTTCTTTCTGGAACTGAATCCCGCGAATGATCTGGAGTAACTGGATCTCACTGATGTGACTGCTTTGGCCGTCGGCACGCTGGGGTGGCACTTCAAATCTGCCGTTGTCCATCCTTTTGTAATAAATCACAAAGCCGCCATGTTCCCAGAACAGCAACTTGATGCTTTGCTTGGAACGGCTCAAGAAAACAAAGACATCCCCGCCTGCAGGATCACTTTGCAGTTCGTCCCGAACGATACCGGCAAGCCCGTTAAAACTTTTACGGCCATCTATACATTCGGGGTACACGAAATACGTTCTCGCTGTTGGTATCATACTGTTT
>NZ_AQPN01000064.1 GCF_000403135.1 Arcticibacter svalbardensis MN12-7 | reverse complement strand
TTGATGCCTCAGAGCGATACCTATAAGCTGGAATTTAAGAATCTGCAACGTCCGTTCTACCTTCACTTTTTTAAAGGAGCAGTGCTCGGAAGTTACTCCAGAGAATTATTGAATAAGGCTGCTGACAGCAAATCAGGCAAGATTTCATCCGAATTTGTTTCCCTGATTAATAAAGAAATAGCCAAAACGCAAAGTACTCCCATCAATCTATTTGTAAATAAGGGCAACTTGTCGTCGTTTGTATTGTCCTTTATGAAAGGAAAAGCAACAGGAAATACCCTTTTACTAAAGGGGCTAAGCGGGTATTCGGCTCTTGGCATGAACTTTAAAAGTGATGCACTGATGTTTAACGGCAATAGCATCCCCGATACCACAGGTGTAAATTATTTAAATACCTTTTTAAATCAGCGACCGATAAAGAACCAATTAAAGGCTTTTCTTCCGGTCAATACAGCTAATTTTATCACTTTCGGCATATCAAATTTCAAGCTATTTCATCAGGATTTAACTCATTATTTTATAAAGAAGGGGGAGCTGGAAAAACTGCAAAACCAATTTCAAGCCTTACATGCAGACAAGGGGCTTGATTTAGATCTTGATCTACTTCCTCAATTTGGGAATGAATTCATGGTTTTTGAAACGGCCCAACAAGAAAAGGTAGGTATTATTAAACTCATCAATGGAACAGCGGTTGATGCGTCCTTACAAGCGATATCAAGTAAAAGCTCCACATTCATCAGCCAAATGAATGTTTCGAACATGTTCTATTATTGCCTGGGAGAGCCAATGAGGGCTTTTCAGAGGCCGTATTTTCGAGTAATTGATAACATTTTGATAATCGCAAATTCTCAGGGGGCTATAACCCGATACATGGGAAATTATGGTGCAGGTAGTTTCATAGCAAAATCGAAAGAGTTTAAAGACCATGATCAGCTCGTAGCAACAAAAAGTAATATTTCCTTTTTTGCTGAAACCAAAAACTCTTCGCGAGTGATTGGTTCCAGATTAAAGAATCGATATGCTGCACTTTTTAAGGATGAAGAAGGTTTGAATAACTTCTATGGCCTTTCCATACAATGGAGTTCGGCAGGCAGCTATTTTCAAACTAATATATATGCCAATTACAATACGCTAGCAAAAAAGGCTTTCAAAAAGGTTTGGTCGTTTAAAATGAATGCCCGCATTGCTTCGGCACCGGTGGTGTTCAATGATGGGGACCGGAAAATTATTATGGTTCAGGATAACGTATATAATCTGTATGCGCTTTCGGATGAGGGAAAGAAAATTTGGGCTACACAGCTTCCTGGAACAATACGTGGGGGACTTTATCAGTTAAATGATGAATCTATTATCTTTAATACAGAAGACAAAATATATAGGATCCATCCTGACGGTACTGCTGTGGAAGGCTATCCGGTTACTCTTCCACAAAAAACGGTATATGGCTTAACGCTAACAGGAACTGACCCGGCTCAGTCTCATTTATTCATTTCTGCTCAGAACAAAATATTAGCCTATACTTTAGAAGGGAAAGAGATGGAAGGCTGGAACAAAAATATGCCTTCGAAACTGTGTGCAGCTCCTCTTTATGTAGAAATAGGGAAATTACATTATATCATTGCGGGCACTCAAACCGGAGAATTCTTCTTTTTTAATGCTATAAATGGTTCCTTAATTCATCATGCCGAAGAAAATACGGTTGTCACTGAATTTAAAAGCAATCTTTTTGCTGTTTTATCTGAGAGTGCTGATGACTCCTGGATTGTGACTACGGATACTGCTGGTGTATTGCATGAAATACCTTTTAATGGTGCGATAACACGTACAAGTGTTGGCGTGTGGGATGAAAATCATACATTTAGTTATAAAAACATAACAGGTGATAGTAATCCTGAGTATATTTACCTAGACAATAATAGCCTATCTGTGTTAAATAAGGACAATACGACTGTTTTTAGTTACGACTTCGAAAATCCTTCTAAAAACAATCTACAGTTTTTCTCTGTAGATCAAGGAACCTGGAATATTGCTGTGTCTTCTTACCAAAAAAATGAATTATACTTATTTGACAATGAAGGCAATCTTTCTAAAGGTTTTCCGGTTAAAGGCACGGGAGAGTTCTATATGGGTACGATCAGAAATGATGGATTACGCTACCTCATCTCTGGAAGTAATGATGGGTACTTGTATGCTTATAAACTGTAAAACAGCACGATGCATCCTTCTATTAACCTTAGCATTTGCTTGGGCTCAGCCTGTTGCTGCACAACAGTTTTCGTTATATGGAACGGGAACATTATGGGATTCATTTGAAAATCCTTCTCAAAAGGCTTTTGAACTTGATATTAGCAGGCAGTTTGCATCCAACTTTTTATTCCTAAACAGTGGTGCTAATGCAAATTTTTCGGGTCCTGGTAAAGCCGCAGTAAAAAATAGTATTCTTTATGAAAACGGCTTATCGTACACGCCACTTGACGTAGATTCGCGGCAGTTTAACAGATTTAATGTTAGTACAAATAACTATTTACTCATGTTTCGCCTTCTTAAAACGGTTAAATATCAACGTGAACTGGGTTTCTCCTGGCAAACAAGAGCTGAAACGCAAGGAATACTTCATAATCAAGCCTTGATTATTTTTAAAACCAGAACAGATTCAAGCTTAAATGGGGTTATGCAATACTTGGACAGGAAGGGTAAGGATCAACTGTCGACAACAGATATTGAAGCTCAATCGTACCATCAGATCGGTTTTACATACAAGGAACAGTATAACAAGAGGTTCAGCTATGGCGTGAAATTGAGTTATCTGAGTGGAATTGCTCAAAACTCCCTAAAGGTTTCATCCGCAGAATTAATTCCTGGAACTAACACATTCAATGTTGATGGAGATTTAAAGAGCAGCTATAATTACCATGATATTGATCGGGGTTATATAACGCCTGGATTTAAAAATCCGGGAATGTCTTTATCCCTTAGCGGAAATTTTAAGCTTAAAAACGGGGTATATGTGTTGACAAATCTGAAAGATATAGGATTTATAAGATGGAGTAAAAATTCATATAGAAACAACGAAAGTATTGATATCAATCCCCTTGGAGATTCGAATGATCAACTAGATTATATACAGAATTCATTAGTTAAACAACACTATACCACGTTAATTAACGGAAAGGCTGAAGCCTTAGTTAATAAAGAAATAGGTTTCTTTAAACCATCGTTATTGATTTCTAAAAGCCTTTTTAATCATAGCGGTGATATCGTTTTAATAAATTCTTATAATTATAAAGCTCTGAATTTAAGTGTTTCTGGAGCTTATAATTTGAATGAATATTATCAGTTTGGAGCACAGGTGATGTTAAAATCACCAAATGTTGAGTTTTTTATTGGATCAGATAACATTTTACAATCTTATACTTCTACGGTGTTACTAACTCAGAATGAAGAGTCCAGAAAGGAGAATTTCAATGAAGGTATTGCAGGTGCAGCGGCCTATATCGGCTTTGCGTTAAAATTTGGGAGGATAGTTAGTCATCCTCAAAATGAGAACTATATCCCAGGTATCAACCACAGGATGCCAGGAACTGGGATCTTGCATAAGCTATTTGGGAACAGGGATTAAACAGCTTTAGGAGTTGTAGCGACAAAATCTTTTAAATAATAGGGCTCAAAATAGGCTAGATCTTCAAATTGATGTGCGCTAAATTTGGTATAAGCCTGTACATTATGATCAACTGAGGAATTAGTAAAATCAGTAATGAAGATTGCATTAGGGTGATTTCCTATTGAAGCGATGCACTTTTCTGCACCATCTCCAAAGAAAACGACTTTATGTTTTTCTAGAATAGCAGAGAACGACATTTCATCTATAATATTTGCGGCTATAGGACTAATCGGAACTAATTCGGCATTGTATATGGCAGAATACACCTCCATTCTTCTGGCATCGATCATTGGACAATATAAACAGTCTCCAACACCTGAATTGACTTTCGGGCTAGCTGCCATGGCTTGTAATGTATCAATAGCAATTAATGGAACACCTAATCCATAACAAAGTCCTTTTGCCGTAGAAACGCCTATACGTAAGCCTGTATAGGATCCGGGACCCATACTTACAGCAACCGCATCAAGGTCTATTAATTTCCTGTTTGCCATTTTTATGACATCTTCAATAAATAAAGTGATACGGGAAGCGTGAATATTCCGTTCAACTGCCTCTTTAAATGAAAGAGTTTGTCCGTTTTCTGAAAGAGCTACAGAGCAGGAGATGGTTGAAGTTTCGATTTGAAGAATTAAAGCCATTTTAATAAGATAAATTAGGACAATAATAAACGTTAAGGAACGGGGTCATGACCATGACTTCCCCATGGATGGCATTTAGATATTCGTTTTAGCATTAGCCAACCACCTTTAAAGGGGCCATGCTTTTTAATTGCCTCCACGGCATACTGCGAACAGGTTGGTGTAAACCTACAGGAGGCGCCTGAAAGCGGTGATATAAAGTACTGGTAAAACCGTATTATCAGGAGAAATATACGTCCAATAACCCATAAAACTGCATCAATTAATTTCCTCACCATATACCTTATTCAATTGCTTTAAAACCAATAAAAGCTTTTTTTCAATTACACTGTAATCGGCAATTTCGTTGCCTATATAATGTAAAGAAAGCATGATCTGTTGATTTTTTTTGCTTAGAAAAGAATATAAAGAAAAATCTTTATGCAATCTGTACGCTTCACGGACTCTTCGCTTTAGCAAATTACGATCAGCAGCTCGCTTAAATTTGCGTTTGGGAACGGCAACGAGTACCTGAACAGGATAGCTGGAAGGCAGTAATTCGAGTAAATGAACAACTCGAAACGGGTAAACTAAAAAAGAAGAACCGCTTGTAAAAAGCTTTTTTAAAAGCCTTTTATTACATAACCGTTCTTCTTTTTTAAATGTGTACATTATATTGATTGCGCTAGCCTAAATGCAGATATTCTGCAGATCCGCAGGGAAATAGCTACGATCAATACTATGCTTTATGACTACGTTCGTCTGATACTGTCAATCTCTTTCTACCTTTGGCTCTTCTTGAAGCTAATATTCTTCTACCATTGGCAGTACTCATACGCTCTCTGAATCCGTGCTTATTTCTTCTTTTCCTTTGGGAAGGCTGGAATGTTCTTTTCATGACTTATATAAAATGTGTCTCTATTCTTACAAAGAGCGCAAATATAGGGAGATTTTTATTATTGTCAAATTTTGTATTAATAATATGTGTTTTTATTGAATTCTTTTATTGATTTAGATCGGGTAAATATCATTTGAATCTTAAAACTATCTTTTTAGTAGCTAATTGCAATATATATCTGCTCTTGATCTTTATGTTGGATTTACTCAGCAATTGCTATGTAATTTTCTGTAAAGTCTAATACACAATTTCTTTTTTAATTGATCATCATTATGTCTTTTGTCTATTTTAATAAGGGCATTTCTGTGAACTTGATTTTTTATTCACGTATTACTTTTCAAAAAAAGTTTACCTGATGATTCAATCAATGCAATTTATCTATAATTTAGTGTATTCAAGTCAGCAAAATTCCTTTTATAGTGCTCATCCTTTGCCTTTTAATAAATATTATAGGAGCATTTATGTGGACTTGATTTTTTAGCAGCCTGTGTATTTATGTAATTATTATGTAGTTTTGAGAACATGGAAGAGGTATCACAATTAACCGAATTTGGAAAAGTATTTATTATCCTACTAACAGGTCTCTTACTCGTGTCTGTTACAATATTGCTTTCTAATTTTCTTGCTCCCTTCAAACCAAACCCAACTAAACTAAGCTCTTATGAATGTGGCGAAGAGCCCACAGGTAATGCGTGGATTCAGGTAAACACCCGTTTTTATGTTATAGCGCTGGTATTTTTATTGTTTGAAGTAGAGATGATATTCATTTTTCCATGGTCGACTGTTTTTGGTCAAAAGGAGCTAATTCTGGCGGACCATGCATGGGGCTGGCTTACTTTAATTGAAATGTTTATTTTTGTAGGTGTTCTTTTACTTGGTTTGGTGTATGTGTGGATGCGTAAAGATTTGAACTGGATTAAACCCAACCCTATTTTAACTGTGATTGATACTGGTATTCCAATGAGTGCTTATGATAGGATTAATTCAGAAATATATAAGGTAAAAGCATTTTCAATGGATTCTCCTCCTTTAATGGCTGAAAAAGAAATTACACAACCTACTGTAAAGCCGGCATTTAAGCCTGCTTTTAAAAGAACACAGAAATGAGTCTTGATAAAATGTCCCAGGATGGAGGAATTATGGTTACAAAGCTGGACGATTTATTGAATTGGGCCAGACTCTCTTCGTTATGGCCTGTAAGTTTCGGTATAGCTTGTTGTGCAATTGAGATGATGGGTGCTTATTCTGCCAATTTTGATCTGGATAGGCTTGGTGTTTTCCCTCGTCCAACTCCCCGCCAATCTGATGTGATCATCATCGCAGGTACGGTCACCTTTAAAATGGCTGAGCGTATCCGTAGACTATATGAACAAATGCCTGAACCCAGATATGTTATTTCAATGGGCTCCTGTTCAAATTGCGGAGGGCCTTATTGGCAATATGGCTACCATGTGGTGAAAGGAGTTGACAGAATTATACCAGTTGATATATACGTTCAGGGATGCCCCCCCCGACCTGAAGCTCTAATTGGAGGAATCATAGAATTGCAAAAAAAAATACGGGGAGAGAGTCTTTTGACTTCCAGCTAGTTAATATTCAAGGTTACATACTAAATCCTAATCGGGTAGTGGACTTAAATTAGTTTTTTTCGCAGATTTAAACTAAACTTGCAACAATGAAAGCATTTTATGGTGATTTGCGTGTAGGAATTCTTGGAGGTGGCCAACTTGGCCGTATGCTGATTCAGGAAGCTATAAACTACAATGTCAACATCCGAGTTCTAGACCCTGACCCTGATGCATCTTGCAAGCACTTGTGTAATAAATTCGTCGTTGGTTCCTTAACCGATTATGAGACTGTGTATGAATTTGGAAAAAACACAGATCTGTTAACTATTGAAATCGAAAAAGTAAACGTAGATGCCCTTCAAAAGTTAGAAGAAGAAGGAGTATTGGTTTATCCAGAGCCGCGTGTAATCCGCCTTATTCAGGATAAGGGGCTCCAAAAAGAATTTTTCAAACAACATGATATCCCTTCTGCACCATTTCAGCTCATCACATCTAAAGAATTTCTAAAGACTGCTGTAATCCCATTTCCTTATATTCAAAAGCTAAGGAGAGATGGTTATGATGGAAAAGGAGTGCGAAAAATCAATAATGAAGCGGATTTTAAACATGCTTTTAATGAGCCTAGTATCATTGAAGAATGGATAGATTTTGATCGCGAAATTGCTGTTATTGTTGCCCGTAATAATGACGGAGAAACAAAAGCATATCCATGTGTTGAGATGGAATTTAACACTGAAGCCAACCTGGTAGAGTTTC